>CASEDP010000001.1 GCA_949286835.1 uncultured Clostridia bacterium
TGATGCGTTGCCAAATTTCGATACCCGTTGACGGGTGTGCCGGCAATTAACCCTTTTAGGGTATGTGCAAACCACCAGTTCACTGGTGGTTTTGAATTATATACGTAAGCAGATTTTTAAAACCATACACCGACGGAACAGCTATTGTTCGCCGCAGGCGCAATAGCGTCACGTTGTTTCGGTGATGCGGTTAGCAGACAAGAAAAAACCCTTCTGTTTTGACAGAAGGGTTATAGTGGAGCTGCTAACCGGATTTGTAAGGAGCGTAAGCGACGGAACAGCTATTGTTCGCCGCAGGCGCAATAGCGTCACATTATTTCGGTGATGCGGTTAGCAGACAAGAAAAAACCCTTCTGTTTTGACAGAAGGGTTATAGTGGAGCTGCTAACCGGATTTGAACCGGTGACCTCGTCCTTACCAAGGACGTGCTCTACCTGCTGAGCCATAGCAGCGTTTCAACTTACTCGAATATTATATTTAAAATAACGTATAATGTCAATTCATTTTAACGCAAATAATCAAAATTTTGCGACATATTTTTTGTGTAAGAAAAAGGCGAGTAAAAAGCGCACTGACAACACAAATATTGACTGACAAAGCCGCAGGAGGACGTTTCCCGCGGCTTAAAAAATTATTTGCCTTTCTTGTCGGGCAGCATTTTGACCTGCTCAATATCTTTGAGCATCAGCTTTGCCGTCTGTTTTTCTGCGGCGTGCTTTCTGAGTATTGGCATCTGTTTGAAAAATCTTGCCTTTTCATAGGGCAGACTGTCGTTTGGCAATTCCGAAATTTCGATAAGGGTGGAGATGTTGACAACGTACAGCTTGAGCTCGTCGCTCAGCCCGTCATAGATGGTCTTTAGTTTGGCGGTGGCGTTTCTGAAATACTGCTCGTACTTTAAATAGCGCGAGATGTCATAGACTTTTGCCGTGACGCCCGTAAGTTCCGTCCAGAGTTCCTCATCGCTCTTGCTATCTGCGTTGAGAAGTTTTTCAATCTGCTCGACTATGTCGCCGAGCTTGGGCGCGAATTTTGCGTGCTTTAAGGCATTATTTACCGCTATATCGCATATCTCCTTGGGGTATTCGGACAGGGCTTCGAACCAGCTCTCGATGAGCAACGCCTGTTCGTCGTCGCCAAAATTGTATGCGTTTTCAAAATTAAGATTTATCTTGACGAGATAGAGGCTCACGTCGCGTTTTGTAAGTTTTTTCATCAGTTCTCCTCTTCGCCTTCAGAGCTGTATTTTTCTATCGTAGAGCGCCATTTGTCGAGGACGGAGCGCTTTTTGGACGCGGGGGCGACATTCTTTGCCGAAGGAATGTCCTCAACGGCGTAAATTCCCGAATTTTTCCAGGAAGAGAGTATATTGTTCATATATGCCACGGGGTTGCCTGCCGAGGCGGCGCGCGTCGCGGCGGAGAAAATCATCTCCCCGTCAAAACCCCAACCGCGCCAGACGTCGAGCAGATGTCTGTCGTGCGGGATAATCTTCCTTGTCAGACCGCAGGCGTCGAATATCTTCCTTATGAACTTGTCGTCCTCGGCAAGCCTGTTCAGATATTCCTCTATGCTGTCGGCGTCGACTATTCCCTCCTCGTAAAGCTTTATGATAAACTCATCCGCCTTTTCAAACGTTTTGAGACCGTTGAGGAAGCAATAGGTCGCAATTTTTTCAAGGCTCTGCGCGTCAAAGCCGAAGGAATACCACTTAACCGTATAGTTTTCCACATAGGGCGAGGGGTCGTCAATATAAATTCCCAGACAGCGCGCAATTTTATAGGTTGCATTGTATAGGGAGTCCCTGCTCTTGCGGTAATCGTCAATCTCCACGGGGTCAAATTTCTTGTTGTTGTAAAGTTCAAGCACAATTCTGTCCAGCTTTTCGGGCGTCTTTGCTTTGAAAATCTTTGCTGCATACAGCAACGCCTCGTCTGAAAAGCCCATTTCGCCCCACTTGTTGTAGAGTTCGCCGTCCTCGACGGCAGGCTGCCTCTTTATTCCCATTGCCGCGAAGAGACGAATTAGCGCCGCCGTCGCGTTCGTGTAGGAAGAGAGTTTTTCTTCAACCTTTGCAAGCGTCGTACAGCCTTCGCGTTCAAAACTTTCGGCAACCTTCTTTATATAGGCTGGCGAAATTTTGTCGCCTTTTAAATTGACGCAGTAGGATACAATCATTACAAGCGCGTTCCTCTCGAAGGAATAGTCCTCCAAAAGCACGAGGTAGTCCCTGAATTCGTTCTGTGAGACCATTCTGCCCGCAAGAAGCGCCTGAATTTCTTCGTACAGCCCCTCATATTTTTCGGGGTGCAGACGCTTGGGTTTGCCGCTGAGGTTATCTGTATCCAGAATTTTTATCTCAAACGGAGCATATGAGGTTATGGCAATCAATTCAAACTCGTCTAGGTATTCAAAGTACTTTTTAAGTTCGTCCTCGGTGAGGTTGAGCTTTTTAGCGAAGTCCTCAGGGGTGTAGAAATTCTGTCCGTTCTGGCATATGTAGAGGGCGAAGAGGTAGACTTTTACCGCCATAGCGTCCAACTCGGGCAGATATCGCGTAATAAATTTATTTCCGACGTCAGTGACGGATTTTTTTACAAGTTCATCCTCTACCGTAATAAAGGGCATAAAGACTAAAACTCCCGTGTAATGCTTGATTTATCTCGAAAAGTGGGCTATAATATTTGTCAGAGTGAATATTGTCGCCTCTTTATAAAGAGCGACTATTATTATAAGCCAACCGACAAAAAAAATCAATTACATTGGCTGAAATAAATATTTGTAATTTCTTATACCGCAATGAAGATACTGCACACATCCGACTGGCACATCGGCAAGAAGCTGATGGGGCGGGAGCGCTATGATGAGTTCCGTGCCGCCACAAACGAAATATATGAAATCTGCCGCGACGAGGGGGTTGAACTCTGCCTCATAGCGGGTGATGTCTATGACACATATACGCCGTCGGCGGAGGCTGAGGAGATTTTTTTCGATGCGGTGGAAAGGCTCTCAACCGTCTGCGCGGTGCTGATTATAAGCGGCAACCACGACGACTATGTCCGCCTTACAGCAAGCCGCGCCCTTGCGGAAAAGCACAATGTCTATATAATCGGCAACAACTTAGTCAGGGTCGACTGCGACAAAAGGAGCAATTGCTATCCCGTGCAGTCGGACTGCGGCTACGTAATCTTTGAAAATCTGCGCGGCGAAAAGGTATATGTCAACACCCTGCCATATCCAAACGAGGCGCGCTTCAAAGAGGAAAAGACTGACGAGAGCTTCTCAGACAGAATGAAGAGGTGGATAGTGTACGGCGAGAGGGGAAACGCTGAAAAGCTGCCCGCTATCTTCCTTTCGCACATCTTCGTCGCGGGCGGAACTGCGGGCGATACCGAGAGGGAGATTGACCTCGGCGGGGCAAGACTTGTTCCCCGCGAACTTCTGCCGGAGGGCAGTTATTGTGCGCTCGGACATCTTCACAGGCGGCAGAAGATAGGCAAAAACGCCTATTACAGCGGCGCGATAATGCGCTTTTCCTTTGACGAGAGCAGTGCGGAAAAGTCCGTAAACGTCTTTGAACTGAATGGCGACGGCATTTCGGATTTCAGACAGATTGCTCTGAAGAGCATAAAAAACCTTGTAAGGCTGGAGGCTGTGTCGGCAGAGGACGGCATAGCGCTTCTTAAAAAATATTCCGACGACTATGCGGAACTGACGCTTAACCTTAGCCAGCCGCTTACGCACGGGCAGACGGTTGAACTTCATAAGTGCGAAAACCTCGTCTCGCTAAAGACGCGGGTAGAGGACGCATTTGACGTTGCCGCGGCGGAGACGCGGAAGGACAAGTCCGCGTCCGAGCTGTTCGACGGCTACTATAAACTGCGATACGGCTGTCAGCCGTCAGGCGAGCTTAAGGCGCTCTTTTTAGAGCTCACGGAGCAGGAATGAAACCGATAAAATTGAAGTTCAGCGGGGTCAACAGCTTTTCCTCTGAGGCGGTGATTGACTTTGAAAAACTGACTGCAAGCGGTCTTTTCGGCATATTCGGCGATACTGGCAGCGGTAAGAGCACCATTCTCGACAGCATAAACTTTGCACTGTACGGCGACGTGGACAGAAGCAAAAAAAAGACAGATATAATAAACTATAACTGTGAGCAGGCAGAAGTCGAGTTCACGTTCAACATACTTTTAAACGGCAAGCGCGAAGTCTACAGGGTAGAGCGCAGCATAAAGAAGAAGAGCGGGCTGGGCAAGGCAATGCTCTACGTCAGGGACGGCGAAGGCGAGCGCTGTATTGCCGACAATACGACTTCGGTAAATGCTAAGGTAGAGGGCATACTCGGTTTAAGCGCCGAAGATTTCCGCAAGTGCATTGCTCTTCCTCAGGGAGAGTTCGCACAATTTGTAAAGAGCTCCCCGGCAGAGCGTTTCAAACTCATCGAAAGGCTATTTTCCCTCGGCAGATACGGCGACGGCCTCAGGGATAAGCTCAACGCCGCGGAGAGCGAAGCGGAGGGCGAACTGTCTGCAGTCAGGGCACAGTACGACGTGCTCTCGGACGTCAGCGAGGAGCTCATCTCCTCTCTCGGGCAGGAGTTTGAAAGCCTTAAAGCGGGGCTTATGCAGCTTGAAAAGCAGTGCGACGAGGCAGACAAGGCTGCGCAGTCGCTCAGGGCGGCTTACGATATCCGCCTTGAACTTGAAAAGGTTGAAAGTCAACTCTCCGAGATTGCGTCCAAGTGCGCTGAGATGGAAAAACTGCGCTCGGTAGTGAGGAATGCGCCCGCCTGCAGGCATATCTGCGAGCTCGATGCTAAGCGCACACGCCTTGCAGATAACATTGATAGCCTTAAAAACAGGTGCGGCGAACTCGAACGCAGCCTGGAAGATGGCAGAAAGACGCTCGAAGGACTTGTAAATGAAGAAAAAAAGGGCGACTTTGAAAGGCTTTCGGAGGAACTTGCCGCAAAACTCGCGGTGTTCGGCTCGGCGTCGGGCGACGTTGCGGAGCTGAAGGCGGCGCAGACCGCGCTTCTGCGGCTCAGGGAGGACTATCAGTCCGCCGTTGCAAGATTAAAATCTTACAAAAATAAGCGGGAAAACGTCGCAGCTCAGCTTGCGGAGGCGCAGGCGGCGGTTGAAAATTGCCGTGTCCCCGAGAGGGCGCTTCAGGCCGGGTATTTTAAGGGAAGAATATACCTCACAACTCGTCTATCTCGGCGAACTTAGGGAGAGCATAAAGGGCTATGACGACAAGAGCCCGCTTTACGCCTATGTCAGGGAAGAGCTCACCGACAGGATGAACTACTACAAAAATCTAATCAGCTCTACCTGTATAGTCAGTTTCGACGTCAGAAAGGAACTTGAAGAGGCGGACAGACTTGCAAAGCAGAGGGAAAAGCTGGTAGCTCAGCGCGATAAGCAGAAGGACGCGCTGTCCGCGGCAGAGCGCGAACTTGCGCTGTGCTCAAGCGACTGCGAAAAGATAAAAAAGGACGGCGAGCAGGCGGCGGAGCGCGTTTCGTCGATAAGGATAAAGCTCGACGGCGTGTTCGGCGAGGGCGCGGACGACTATTCCGCGCAGACCGAAAAGCTCAAAGAGCGCATTGGCGCGGTCAGAAAACAGCGCGAGCAATTGCAGTCGCGGACCGAAAGTGCGAGAAAGCAGGTGCAGGGCGCCGAAATCTCCCTCGGGGAGTGCCGTGCAAAGCTGACATCGGCTGTCGAGGAACTCAAATCGCTCGAAGAGGAGATATCTTCCGCCTTATCGGAGGGCGGGTTTAAGGATATTTCGTCGTGCAGCGAGATTGTCAAAGAGGTCTCTGCCTATGCCGACGCGGAGGCTGAACTCAAGAGATATGACGAGCGGAAGATTGCGCTCACTTCAAGGCATACGGAACTCGCGGCTAAGGTCGGCGAGGTAAGTGTTACCTCCGCGCAGCTCGAAGAAGCCATATCTCTCCAGAAAAAGCTCAGGGATGCCGAAAAGGAGATGCACGCCGAACAGAAGGTCATAGAGAGCAAGCTCTCCGAAAACCGCAAAAAACTTGAAAAGAAGAAGCTCGTCGAAGTCGAGATGGGCAAAAAACTCAGGCGCAGGGAGCTCGTCTCCCAGCTTAAAGAGCTTGTAAAAGGCAATAAATTTCTCGAATACATTGCAGGCGAATACCTTTCGGACATATCCAAGTCGGCGTCGGGCACGCTCTTAAAGCTCACGCAGGGCAGGTATTACCTCACATATACGGATACATTCTATGTCGCCGACAACTTCAACTGCGGAAAGCTGAGGGGAGTAAATACTCTTTCGGGAGGAGAGACGTTCCTCGTTTCGCTTTCGCTCGCTCTTGCGCTGTCGTCGTCGATATGCAGGAGCTCTATGCGCTCCATAGAGTTCTTCTTCCTCGACGAGGGGTTCGGAACGCTGGACGAAAGCCTTGTCGACACGGTAATGGATACTCTTGAAAAACTCAGAAGTTCGGACTTCACGATAGGCATAATAAGTCACGTGGAAGAACTTAAACACAGAATAGACAGTAAAATCACAGTAAACAAAGCAACCGAAACGCACGGCTCTGCCGTAACGCTTTCGGTTTAAGGAGTATAAGTTGTCAAACATCTTAACACCTCTTGCATTATGGAAAAACTTCAATTCGGGGCTGACCCTTATGCACCGCTCGCTCGGCGACAAGATAGAGGGCGGAATACGGTATGAAAAGGTCAACTTCGCGGGCAGGGACACGGGCGAAGGCAGGGTTACCATCTTCGGAGTGCTCGCCTCGTCGGCAACTACCCCGTCGATGGACGGCGTGCTTCTTCTCGGCGACAGTAAACAGCCGATAATGGAGGACCTTCTCCGTCTCTTCGTCGAAAAGGGCTATACCGTCCTGCAGGTTGACTATGCGGGCGAGCGGGAGGGGCTCAAGGACTTTACCCGCTATCCCGAGGTAATTTCATACGCAAACGATGAAAAGAGCGGGCGCTATAAGCAGTTCGTCGACGAGAGCGCCGACAAGACTTCCTGGTACGAATGGACTGCCGTCGGCATCTATGCGCGCAAATATCTTGCCGCCCGCCTCGGAAACGAGAATATCGGGCTGGTGGGAATACGCGACGGCGGAGAAATTGCGTGGAAGCTCGCGTATGCCGAAAAGTTTGCCTGCGCGGTCGTTGTTAGCGCCTGCGGCTGGAAGGCATACGAAGGTTACGGCAAGTTTTCCAACAGCGAACCGCAGTTCGACGACGAGAGGTACAGATTTGTTGCGGGCATAGATTCGCAGGCGTATGCGCCATATATCAGATGCCCCGTCCTGATGCTATGCACTACCAATGACGTGGCGTTCGACTATGACAGGGCTTACGATACATTTTCGCGCATAAATCCGGAATTTCAGGGGCAGAGCGCCATAACCTATTCGGTCAATTGCGATTGCAGGATAGACGAGAAGTCGACAAAGGATATGTTTATGTATATCGACGGCTTCGTAAAAGGCAGAAAGGTATTCATACCCAAACCCGTTGAGATAGGCGTAATCGTAGACGAGGAGGATAATCTCGTAATCAGGGCACAATGTGACGAACAGGGTATACTCGAAGAATGCGGCGTATATGTCGCGGAGGATTGCCTGGAGTCGCCGTTCAGAAGTTGGGCAAAAATTCCCTTCAAACGCAATGCGGGAGAAAATGAGAGGGAATTCTTTATGAATTTGTACGAAAAGACAAAACTTCTCTTCGTACTTGGCTATGCCGTCTATTCCAACGGGTTCACGGTGTGGTCAAAACTCGCGGTTAAAAAGGTCAGCGGAAAGTTCCGCAACAGCCGCACAAAGAGCAAGATATTGTATTCCGTGCGCGGCAGCGACAGTTTCGGCGCGGCAGATCTTTCGTTAAAGGCAATAGGCGGAATGTTTATGACTGACCGCGACTATGTCCCGACCGTGATAACAGAAAACGGGCTCAAGGGCATCTATTCGCCATACGGGCTTATGACTACCCGCTCGTATAGTCCGCAGTTTGCGCCCGACGGCGACAGCATATTGCGCTTTGACATATGTCCGGAGGAGAATTGTCCCTGCAAAGTGGTGCTGCTCAGCGGCGAGAAACCCGCAAATTACAGCGTCAGCCTCAGGCTCGTGGGCGGCGTCTGGCAAAAGATTGTGCTCGACAGCAAATTATTCAAAAATGCGGAGGGCATAGCGTTGGAGGACTTTGAGGGCTGTAAGATAATTACCATTGTCTGCGACAAGAGGTATGCGCTCAACAACCTCATATGGCTTTGATATGGCAGAGTTACCCATAAATCCGAATGGGAAAAAGCAAGGGCTTCCCTATTCGATAATTGTATGTATAATCCTTGCGGCGGTATTGCTTTTCTCGGTGATATTCAATTGTATGTACCTGCGCGTCTATATTGTCGGTTCGTCAATGAACGACACATTCACCGGCGCAGTTGCGCAGAATGTGAGAGGCGGCGACTTTATCTATGTGCATAGGTTCATCAAGCCCGAAAGGGGGGATGTCGTCGTCGTGCAGACCGAAGATAAAATAATAATCAAGCGCGTCATAGGCATTGAAGGCGATACGGTGGAGCTTGTCAGAGGGCAACTCTATCTCAACGGCAATCTGACTGAAGAGCCCTATGTCTTGCCCGAAAACAATGACCCCGACGACGAGGTCAATACCTTTGCGCCTGTAAGGGTGCCTGATGACTGCGTGTTCTGTATGGGCGATAACAGAAATAACAGCTATGACAGCCGAGGGGAATACGGCTGCATATCCGTTGACAGTATTATAGGCATCGCTGCAGAATGGTCGCTCGTCTTTAAGGATGCGGTGACTTCATTCAATACATTTTTTGAATTTACACTGCCCGAGTGGTTTAAGTGATAAAAATATTTTTCAAGGGAGTTTAATTTATGCGAGCTGTTGTAACGGTTGTAGGTAAAGACAAGACGGGCATAATTTCAAAGATAAGCACGTTCCTTGCCGAAAAGGACGTCAATATTCTCGACATCAGTCAGACCATTATGCAGGATTATTTTGCTATGATTATGATGGTTGACCTTACTAACGCAAGCGTAAAGCTTGCCGACCTTGCAGAGGAATGCAGGGAAATGGGTCAAAAAATCGGAATGTCCATTCACATTCAGCACGAGGACATCTTCAACGCAATGCACAGCGTATAAAAGGGGTGCGGAATGTTTAACTATTCAGAAGTACTTGAAACAATAAATATGGTAGAGCGGGAGCACCTCGACATCAGAACGGTGACGATGGGTATCTCCCTTCTGCCTTGCATACGCGCAGACGCAAAGACCACTGCGGACGCCGTCTACGAGACGGTGTGCCGTCGCGCCGAAAACATAGTAAAGGTCGCGGCGGAGCTCTCCAACGAATACGGTATTCCGATAGTCAACAAGAGAGTTTCGGTTACTCCCGTAAGCCTTATCACGGCGGCGTTCCCCGAACATTCCGCACTTGTCGGGCGCGCGCTCGACAGGGCGGCAAATACGCTGGGAATTGACTTTCTGGGCGGCTATTCAGCGCTTGTTCACAAGGGAACGGCGGACTATGAAAGGAAGTTCATAGAGACCATTCCCGAAGTGCTTGCAACCACCGAAAAACTCTGTTCGTCCGTAAACGTCGGCTCTTCCAAGTCAGGCATAAATATGGATGCCGTAAGGCTTATGGGCGAAATAATCAAAAAGACCGCTCAGGCGACGGCGGAAAGGGACGGTTTCGGCTGTGCCAAACTCGTCGTTTTCTGCAACGCGGTGGAGGACAACCCTTTTATGGCGGGCGCGTTCCACGGCGTCGGCGAAAAGGACGTCGTAATTAACGTGGGTGTCTCAGGTCCCGGCGTCGTCCAGCACGCTCTGGAAGCAATTCCCGAAGCCGACCTTGCAGAAGTTGCAGAGATGATCAAGCGAACTGCGTTCAAGATTACGAGGGCGGGTCAGCTCATTGCCACCGAGGCGGCCAAACGCCTCAACGCAAGTTTCGGCATAGTCGACCTTTCGCTTGCGCCCACCCCCGCGCGCGGCGACTCTGTCGCGCAGATACTCGAGGAGATGGGGCTTGAAAGCGTGGGAACTCACGGCACAACAGCCTGCCTTGCAATGCTCAACGACGCGGTCAAAAAGGGTGGCGTAATGGCAAGCTCGAGGGTCGGCGGGCTTTCGGGCGCGTTCATACCCGTTTCCGAGGACATAGGTATGATAGAGGCGGCAGAGCGCGGCGATATAAACCTCGACAAGCTCGAGGCGATGACGGCTGTATGCTCAGTCGGGCTGGATATGATAGCTATTCCTGGCGACACCTCGGCGGCAACCATAAGCGCAATTATCGCCGACGAAGCGGCAATCGGAATGATAAACAACAAGACGACGGCTGTCAGGGTAATACCCGCGCCCGGCAAAAGAGTGGGCGACAGCGTAAACTTCGGCGGACTTCTGGGCAGGGCACCCATAATGCCCGTCCACGATAAGTCAAGCATAAAGTTCATATCGAGGGGCGGACTTATACCCGCGCCCATTCATTCAAATAAAAACTGACGGGAGTTTTAAATGCAGAGAAGCGAAGTAAATGAAAACAATGTATGGAAGCTTGAAGATCTCTTCGCAAGCGACGAGGAGTGGGAAAAGTTCTACGATAAATTGTCGTCGGAACTTGATTTTGGCAAGTATGCGGGGCATCTGTCCGATAAGGCACAGCTTAAAAAATTTCTAAGCGAAAATGACAAGTTCTGCATAGACGTCGAAAGGCTTTACGGCTATGCGCATATGAAGCACGACGAGGATACGAGGAACTCTAAGTACACCTCATACAACGGCAAGGCAGATATGCTCTATTCGCGTTATTGCTCCGAAGTTGCCTTCTACGAGCCAGAGCTTGCCTCGCTTGACGACGAATATCTCAATTCTCTTCTTACCGACGCCGATTTTGCCGACTATGACTACCAGATAAAGCAATTGATTGCGGGCAAGGCGCACGTACCCTCCAAGGAAGTAAGCGCCGTAGTCGCGCTCTCTGGGGAAACGCTTGGTTCATTCCAGGACATCTTCGGTATGATCGACAACGCTGATCTGCCGTTGCCTGAAGTGGAGCTCGACGGCAAGAAGGTAAAACTTACCCACGGGCTCTACGGCGTACTTCTCCATTCATCAGACAGGGCGAAGAGGGAAGAGGCATACAAGAAGTATTACGCCGCATATATCGGTCTTATAAATACCATTACCGCCAATTATTACGGAAATGTAAAGAAGGACGTATTTCTCTCCAAAGTATATAAGTTTAACAGTTGTCTCGAGCAGGCGCTCTTCTATGAGGACGTCGACAAGAGGGTCTACGACAATCTCCTTGCGAGCGTAGAGGAAAACTGCTCGACAATGCACAGGTACATCGCCGACAGAAAAAAGATACTCGGCTATGACAAGCAGTATTTCTATGACATTTATGCGCCACTCGTTTCGGACGTCAAGTTCGAGCTTGGTTTTGACGCGGCGTACGACTACGTAATAGACGGGCTGTCCGCGCTCGGCAAGGACTATCAGGCGCTCCTGAAAAAGGGCAAGGATGAGAGGTGGATAGACGTAGAGGAGACCGAAGGCAAGCGCAGCGGCGCATATTCGGCGCGCGCATACGGCGTTCATCCGTTCGTGCTTCTCAACTATAAGCCGACAATTAACGACGTATTTACCATTGCGCACGAGATGGGGCACTCCCTGCATACCTATTTTTCGCAGGGAAATCAGCCCTATGCTAAGAGCGACTATAAGATTTTTGTCGCCGAGGTTGCAAGCACTGTCAACGAGGTGTTGCTTCTAAAGAATATGCTCGCTAAGACCGACGACGCAAATTTCAAGAAATATCTTCTCAACTACTATCTCGACAGCATCAGGGCAACCCTGCACAGGCAGACGATGTTTGCCGAATTTGAATACCTCGCCCACAAAAAGGTGGAGGACGGCGAACCGCTTACAAGGGAAAATCTCTGCGAAATCTATGGCGAAATAGGAAAGAAGTACTACGGCGACGGCATAGAGCACGACTACGAAATCTCCTGCGAGTGGGCGAGAATACCCCATTTCTACTCGTCGTTCTATGTATATAAGTACGCTACGGGCATAACTGCGGCGATAAATATCGTTCACAGAATACTCTCCGAGGGAGAAAAGGCGGTAAAGGATTATTTCAAATTCCTCTCCGGCGGCTCGTCGACAGACCCTGTTTCTCTTCTGAAACTCGCCGGGGTAGACCTCACATCAAAACAGCCCTTCGATATCGCAATGAAGGAATTTGAAGACACTCTCGTTCAATTTGAAAAACTAATGGGAATTTGACGCTATGGCAGACAACAACAATGTGATGCCCAACAACCTCGACGCCGAACAGGCGCTACTCGGCTGTATGCTCATCGACAATGAAATACTCACGGACGTAATAGAGCGACTTACAGAGGACGATTTCTATCAGGAATCTCACCGCTATATTCTGTCGGCAATGAAGCTCGTATTTGCCGAGCACAAGCCGCTCGATCTCGTCACGCTTGCCGACAAACTCGACACGGAGGGTAATCTCAACAATGCGGGCGGGCTCAACTATCTCACGTTTCTGACGCAGGTAACGCCCTCTTCGGCAAACTATCAGCACTACTTTGACATTATAAGAAGGGACTGCACCAACAGAAAACTCATCCGCGCCGCGCAGGAGATAATCAAATTCGCCCGCAGCAGCGACGACAACGTCAAGAGCGTGCAGTACGCCGAAGAGCTTGTCTATGCTATATCCAAGAACAACGACACCTCGTCGATGAAGGATATAAGGGAGAGTGACGGCGTCGACTCTGTTATGGAGAAGTTCCAGAAGCTCGACAGCAATAAGGATGCGTTCAGGGGCGTACAGACGGGCTTTACAAGGCTGGACAATCTGACGAACGGGCTGCAGAAGTCCGACCTCATCGTCCTTGCCGCCCGTCCCGGTATGGGCAAGACTTCGCTCTCGATGAATATCGTCGAAAACGCAGCGCTCAACAACAATAAGGTATGCGCGGTATTCTCGCTGGAAATGCCGGAAATTCAGATAATTCAAAGGCTCTTGTGCGGCTTCGCAAAGGTCTCTATGTCGGATGCGCTTTCGGGAAAACTTACTCCCAACGATTGGAAAAAGCTCGCCAAGGCAAGCGAACAGCTTAAAAAGAGCAGAATTTACATAGACGATTCCTCAAGAGTTACGCCCGCCGAAATTCTCTCCAAGTGCAGGCGCATACAGTCCAAGAACAACGGACAGCTCGACCTCGTTATGATAGACTATATCCAGCTTATGTCGAGCGGCAAGAAGAGCGCCGACCAGAACAGAACTCAGGAAGTTGCGGACATAACGAGAGAGCTCAAAATTATGGCAAAGGAACTCGACGTGCCCGTAATCGCGCTGTCGCAGCTCAGGCGTATGCAGACCAAGGAGCCTCAGCTCTCCGACCTCCGCGAATCTGGCGCAATCGAGCAGGATGCGGACATAGTTATGTTTATCAACAGACCCGACGTGACGGCTACCGAGGAGGAGCTTAAGAAGGGCAATATCGTAAAGGGGATGGCAGATTTAATCGTCGCCAAGCACAGAAACGGCGGTCTTGACAGAATAAAACTGCGCTTCAAGGGCGAGCTCACCAAGTTCGTCAATCCCGAACCGCAGGACGACATCGTCGAACCGGACTATGACAGCCTGCCGCCGCCCCCGGAAGATATTCCGCCCGAAAGCGGCGAAACGTTCATTGCGGAGGTCTCTGACGACGAAATGCCGCCATTCTAAATTATATGGAAACTAAAATTTTACCTATTGACGGGCGTTCGCTCGCGCAGGCTAAGGATATAATAAGCAGTGGCGGGGCGGTCGCTTTTCCTACTGAAACCGTCTACGGGCTGGGCGCAAACGCGCTTGACGACGGAGCTGTCAGAAATATTTTTGCAATCAAGGGCAGACCTTCTGACAATCCGCTCATCGTGCACGTTCACAGCGGGTACGACATAACTCGACTTGTCGCAAGAGTGCCCGATTATGCAAAACTGCTCGCAAAGGCTTTCCTGCCAGGACCGCTTACAATGGTCTATGAAAGCCTCAACAAGGTCAGTCCCGCAGTCTCGTGCGGGCTGGATACGCTTGCAATCCGCGTTCCGTCGCACGCAGGCGCGCAGGAGTTCCTGAGATATGTCGATCTGCCTATCGCGGCGCCGAGCGCTAACATCTCTAAGCACGTCAGCCCCGTGACGGCGCAGCACGTCTATGACGACCTCAAGGGCAGGATAGAACTTGTCCTCGACGGCGGAAAGTGCACGGGCGGAATAGAGAGCACCGTGCTCGACTGCACGGGCGACATTCCCTGCGTTTTGAGGAGCGGTCTTGTCACTGCTGATATGATTGCTCAGGTTGCCGGCGAGTGTCACGAATACGTGATGAAGGACGGCGAAAAGGTGCGCTCCCCGGGAATGAAGTACAAGCACTATTCGCCCAACTGTCGGACAATTCTCTTTGAATATGCCGAAAGACAGCGCGCGTTTACGGAATATTCCCGCCTAATCGAAGAGGGCAAGCGTGTATATTTTATGTGCGAAAATGCGGTATTTGAGGAGTTCAGACCAAAGTTTGCGCTAAATCTCGGCAACGACGAAAGGGAAATCGCGTCAAATCTATATGACAAGCTCAGGGAAGGCGAGATGGTTGCGGACATAATTGTTGCTGTCGCGCCCCGTAAGCGGGACGGCGTTATGGTCGGCGTAATGAACAGAATGAGGAAGGCGTTCGGCTGATGAAAAGGAAAAAAGTTCTCTTTGTGTGTACGGGAAATACCTGCCGAAGTCCTATGGCAGAGGCAGTTTTGAGAAGGCTCGTCAGGGAAAGCGGCGTAAAATGGTGGGACGTGTTATCCTGCGGAATTGACGCCGTAAAGGACAGTCCGATGAGTGAAAATTCCGCAAATGTTCTCCGCGAAAACGGGTTGCCCTATGAAAAATTCAAGGCAAGGCGTTTGACCCAGAAGCTCATAGAGCGCAGCACGATTGTCATCACTATGACCGAAAGACAGCGAATGTTGCTTGAAGATTGCGGGAACGTGCGCTGTATATCTCAGTTCTGCGGTTTCGACATTCCCGACCCGTACGGCTGCGGAATGGAAGAATATCGGATAACTTATCGGGCAATTGAATTTGCCTGCCATAATATACTGGATAACTATATTTTGAAATTTGAGGAGTAAATATATGAAAATTGCACTTGCCTGCGACCACGGCGGTCTCAATCTCAAGACGGCGGTCATCGAATATTTAAAGGCGCATAATTATGAATATGAAGATTTCGGATGCTATACAAAAGATAGCTGCGACTATCCTGACTACGCTCTCCCCGCGGCAGAGGCCGTTGCAGAAGGCAAATGTGACAGGGGAATTGCCATATGCTCGACGGGCATAGGCGTTTCTATTGTTGCAAATAAGGTGCCCGGGATAAGGTGTGCGCATTGTCACGACAGCTACTGCGCAAAATATACCCGCCTGCACAACAATTCAAATATGCTCGCAATGGGCGAAAAGGTCGTAGGCGTCGGATACGCGCTTGAAATTGTGGAGACTTTCCTCACCACAGAATTTGAGGGCGGCAGGCATTCAAGGCGCGTCGACAAGATTACTGCTATAGAGAAGAAATACGGTAAATAAATATGGTGGATATTCACCTGCACAGCAAGTTTTCCTTCGATAGCAAGGAAGAGCAGTCTGTCTATGTAAACGCGGCAAAAGAGCGTGGAATTAAAGTCCTCGGTTTTTCAGAACACTATGACTACGATGCCGTTCTCGACGGCGAAAGGGATATAACGCTGTGCGATATTGAAAAATACAGCGAAAATATATTAAAATTAAGACGTGAAAATGCCGACGTCGACATTCTGTTCGGAATAGAGTTCGGCTATCGCAGAGAGGCAATTCCGCACTATAACGCATTGCTTTCCCGATACAGCTTTGACTATGTGATTAACAGCGTACACACGCTAAAAGGGCGTGGAGATTGCTATCACGACGCATTTTTTGAAGGGCAAACGCTCGAAAAGTCTTACGGCGATTATCTTAACGCCGTGCTAGAGAGCGTTAATTCCGACCTCGACTATGACATAGTCGGGCATATCGGCTACGTTTCAAGATACAGAAAGGGCGAATATTCCGCGCTTTGCTTTGAAAAATTTTCTTCGATTATAGATGATATTCTTTATTCTGTAATCGAAAGAGGAAAATGTCTTGAGGTCAATACCTCCTGCGGAACTTCGCCAAGCGAATTTCTGCCCGATGTAAGCATAATAGAGCGCTATCTCGCGCTAGGAGGAAAGCTCATTTCCTTTGGAAGCGACGCGCATCGTGCAGGCGACTATCTGAGAAACGATAAAAAATTTATTCATTTTATGTCTTCTCACGGCGTTAGGGAAGTGTATTATTTTAGCCGCCGCAAGCCCATAGCCTATACTTTGACAAAGTAAATATTGTGCCGAAAAGAATTATTGATGCGGCTTATAAAATTAGTTATGTAAAGGTAAATGAAAATTAACAGTAAATCTGAAAATTTTATGGCAAAACGCCCGCAAAAATGTTGCGGGCGTTTTGCCGTTATGAGTGGCGGAGAGGGGATGAGGAGAACTATTCGCGGCAGGTAATGCTCTGGAAATTTTTCGCGGAAAATATTTAAAGGTGACTAGTCGCACAAAACTATTCGTTGCACCAATCGCGTTTTGTAATGCCGGGGAGTTTAGTCGTAATTTTTTCAGCAAAGATGTTTACCTGTGGCAGTATAATTTCGTCGCCGTAGTATTTATTTTTGCCGTCGTCGTAGTACGGCACGACCGAATAGAGGTAGGAACCGTCTTTCGGAATATCTTCAATTTTTTCCTTCCATTTTCCGTCGTAAATCAGTGTTTTGTCATTTGCATTTTGTCTATATATCAAATATTCATAGTAATTTGTCTGACATAATACTATGCAAATCTTATCATTATTGACTAAAATTGAAGGTTTTTGTATGGTTGGCTTAGTAAAATTGTTACTTTTAGCCGTAGGCGTATTTTCTTTCAGGCATTTGACTTTCAGTCTGTTCAACTTCGGCGAATTGTCGTCGGCAAGGAGAATATTCCCGCAACTTTCATATTCCTGTCTGTCGATTTCAATTTCGTTTGTTCCGCCGGCCGTTTTAAAGGGAGCGGGCTGCGCGGCGCGGTACAGTTCATTTAAGATTTGTTTTGTAATGGCGCAACAGTTTGTGCCGCCGGTAATTTCCAGTCTGTTGTTCTGTCTGTCACCTAGCCAAACGGCTATGCAATGGGAAGTAGTGTAGCTGACCGCATAGGCGTCCGTGTTGCCATCCCTGTTCCCGCACGTGCCAGTCTTTGTGGCAATCTGATAGCCTGAATTTTTAAGAACCTTTCCCGTGCCCTCCTCGTTTGCCCTGATCAGAGCATCGGTTATGAGGTGGGCGGTTCCCTCCGAAAATACCCTCCTTAAGTTTTGTCCGCGTTCATAGATGATATCTCCGTTCTTGTCGCAGATCTTTTCTATGAAGTGCGAACGGGAGTAAATCCCGTCGCGTTGAAGTGTGGAGTAGCAGTCTGCAAGCTCTCTAAGCGTCATTCCGTTTTTCATTCCGCCGAGGGCGAGTGCAAGGTTTTTTTCGTCCTCTTCAAGTGAAATTCCCATTTTTTCTGCGTAATTTGCAGCGTTTTCAATACCTGCTGCGTTAAGGACTTTTACGGCGGGAATGTTGTAGCTGTACATCAGGCTCTCCTCCGCAGTTACCGTACCGTGATATTTCTTGTCGTAATTTTCCGGCGAATAGCCGCCGTAATCGACGGGGGCGTCATCAATTCTCGTAAAGAGATGTATCTTTCCCGTATCGATTGCGGGCGCATAGACGAAAATCGGTTTAGCGGCAGAGCCTATCTGTCGCTTTGCAGAACCTATCGATGAACTGTATGCCGCTATTCCCCCGTCGGCGTTTCTGATTATTACCGCGCTGTCGGTATCAAATTTAATTTCCTCGATTTTTGTCTGCAGGTTTCTGTCGAGTGAAGTATAAATCGTGTATTGCTCGTCGCCGTTTCTCGGGTCAACTCCGAGGTCGTCCAGTTCGTCAAATAGTGCGGAAAGATAATCGCCGTACCGAGTGTCGTTGCTGTTTGGCACTGCGTCAATCGGCTTCTTGATGTTTTCGGTGTACTCGTATTCGTCGATAAATCCGCATTCAAGCATACTTTTGAGCACTAAATTGCGCCTTTCTATACATTTTTCGGGGTTTTTGAAGGGCGAATAGTTGTTCGGCGATGATAGAAGGCCTGCAATCGTTGCGCTCTGGTTGAGCGTAAGTTCTTCGGCATCGGTGTCAAAGTAGAAGTGCGCCGCGCTGTCCAGCCCGTAACAACTGTGTCCGAAATAGATTGTATTTAAATACATACTGAGTATTTCGTCCTTGTCATACTTCTTTTCGAGCTGTCTTGTCAGTCGTATTTCTTTGAGCTTTCTTTTAATTGTCTTGTCGCCTGTGAGATGGGTATTTTTTATTAGCTGCTGGCTTATCGTAGACGCGCCCTCTTTAAACTTCATAGAGGTGACGTTGCGGTAAAGCGCCTTCAGCATTCTCTTGTAATTCAGACCGTTATGTCTGTAAAATTCCCTGTCCTCGGAGGCTATGAAGGCGTTTTTCGTATAGTCCTTCAGGTCTTTTGCGTCGATATTTGCCCTCTTGTCCGAAACGGAGGCATTTTCAAGCCTGTTGCCGTCCTTGTCGCAGATTATGATAATTCTGCTGCTCAGGTCAAGCTTTTCGGGGTCGAGCTTTGCGTCTGCGGTTATTATGAAATATGTCGCCGTCGCCGCGAGGAAGAGGGTGGCGGCAACAATTAAAATTACGGAAACAATCTTTATAAACTTTGCCATCTAAATTAGTATTCATAAAATAAAATATTTCTTGCAAATCATTTGAAAAAATGCGCCGAAAAAGTTATAATAATAAGGATATGAATAAATTATTTCACATTGTGACTTATGGCTGTCAGATGAATGTGCACGAATCTGAAAAAATCGCGGGTATTTTAAGCGGACTCGGATATGAGAGTTGCGACGATATGGAGAGCGCGGACATTGTGGTTTTCAACACCTGCTGCATCAGGGAAAATGCTGAAAATCACGCCTATGGGAACATAGGAATGTTGAAAAAACTCAAGGCGGCTAATAAGAATATGATCATTGCCGTCGGCGGCTGTCTGCCGCAGCAGATGAACAAAGCGGAAAATCTTCACGAAAAGTTCCCCTATGTCGACATAATTTTCGGTACGCACAACTTAAGCAAACTCAGAGATTACATTATCGAAAAGCAGACGAGAAAAAAGCCGATTATCAGGATAGACGAAAGAGAGGGCGAAATCTGCGAGAATGAAAAGCCCCTCCGCACGAGCTATCCCAATGCGTGGGTGAATATTATGTACGGCTGCAACAATTTCTGCTCTTACTGTATTGTTCCGTATGTCAGGGGCAGGGAGAGGAGCCGCAAGTCGGAAAATATTATAGCTGAGGTAAGGCAGCTTGTCTCGGAAGGATACAGGGAGATAACCCTCCTCGGACAAAACGTAAATTCATACGGCAACGGCACGGATGACATAACTTTTCCGGAACTTCTCTCAAAAATTTGCGAAATCGACGGCAAATTCAGGATAAGGTTTATGACCAGCCACCCCAAAGACTTTTCGGAAGAGCTTGCAAAGGCGATGAGCCAAAGCGATAAGATTTGTCACCTTCTGCACCTGCCCGTGCAGAGCGGGTCAGACAGAATTTTGCGGGCAATGAACAGGCGCTATACCTCTTCCGACTACCTCAGAAAGGTCGATATTCTCAAAAAATATATTCCCGACTGCGAGATTACGACCGACCTCATAGTCGGCTTCCCCGGCGAGACGGAGGAAGATTTCAACGCCACGCTCGATCTCGTGAAGAGGGTAGATTTTTCCTCTGCGTTTACGTTTGTCTATTCGAGGAGAGAGGGCACGAAGGCTGCAACTATGCCTGACCAGATACCCGAAGATGTCTCAAAGCGCAGAATTATGCAGCTTGTTGACCTCGTAAACGCGCAGACCCGCGCTCACTCTGCAAAATTTGTCGGCAAAACGACGGAAATTCTCTGCGAGGACTACGACGAAAAACGCGGGCTGTATCTCGGCAGAAATGAATACGGCAGAATGGGCTATTTTAAAAGCGAATGCGACGAAAGAGGTAATTTCGTCAACTTAAAGATAAATCAGGCGAACGGCGTCTCGCTGTTCGGCGACAAGGTCTGAGGTAATTTTCATATGGGACTTTCACCTATGATGCAGCACTATATGGGCATAAAGGATAAGTACAAGGACTGTATTATCTTTTACAGGCTCGGCGACTTTTACGAGATGTTCTTCGACGACGCAAAGCGAGCGTCGGAGCTTCTCGGTCTGACGCTCACGGGGCGCGACTGCGGTCTGGAACAGAGGGCGCCGATGTGTGGTGTGCCCTTTCACGCTGCAGACGCGTATATCGCCAAGCTCGTCGCAATGGGCGAAAAGGTTGCAATATGCGAACAGCTTGAGGACCCGGCAACCGCCAAGGGAATGGTCGACAGAGACGTAATAAGGGTGGTCACCGCGGGCACTCAGACGGACAGCGAAGTGCTCGACGAAAAGGTCAACAATTACATCTGTTCGGCGTGTAAAAACGGTGAAACGGTCGCCCTTGCGTGGGCGGACATAACTACGGGGGAGCTGTGCGCAACGCAGTTTTCGGGTGAGGACGCAATAAAGAACGCGCTTTTGCAGATGCTCAAGCTCAACGTATGCGAAATTATCTGTAACGACGATATGCTCTTTTCGAGCAAAGATTATCCCGAGGTAAAGCGCAATCTTTTGCCTAAATTATCCTCTTATCTCGCTTGGGCATACAATTATGCGTCGGCTGAAAAGACGCTTTGCGAGCAGTTCAATGCAAAATCGCTTTCGGCATTCTCTGTCTGCGGCAAGAAGGACGCAGTCTGCGCGCTCGGCGCGCTCATTCAGTACCTCAAGGAGACGCAGAAACACGCCCTCCCCAATATGGACGGCGTAAAATATGTCAGCCTTGAAAACTATATGATGCTCGACACCGCGGCGATAAAGAACCTCGAACTTGTCAGGACTTTGGGCAGCGGCAAGAAGTATGGCTCTCTCGTATGGTTGCTCGACAGGACGAGCACGGCGATGGGCGCAAGGTTGCTTTCAAACTTAATACTTTCGCCGCTGCACGATATCGACGCTATAAACTATCGCCTCGACGGCGTCGAAGAGCTCTTCAATTCAACGGTCATCAGGGTGAGCTTAGAGGAGCTTTTAAGGCAGGTCAAAGACATTGAAAGGCTTTCTGGTAAGATATCGAATGACAACATTATGCCGAGAGATTGTCTTGCGCTTGCGCAGTCGCTGCTCGTCATACCCAACATAAAATTCCGCCTTGCAGGTTTCACGTCGGAGGTGCTCAGGGATACCGAAAAAGGGCTATTTGACCTTTCGGACGTCGCCGACCTGCTAAATTCGGCAATCGAGGACAAGGATACGCCCGCCACGCTCAAAGAGGGCGGCTACATAAAGAATGGGTTCAATGCCCGTCTGGATGAGCTTCGCGTCATCAAAGATAACGCCGCAAGCCTGATGCTCGAAATGGAGACGAGGGAGAGGGACGCGACGGGCATTCGAACGCTCAAAATTCGTTATAATCGCGTTTTCGGATATTATATCGAAGTTTCCAAGTCATTCAAGGACAGCGTGCCCACGCATTATCAGCGCAGACAGACGCTTGCCAACAGCGAGAGATACACTACGGATGAGCTGAAGGAACTCGAAGAGAAGGTGCTCTCCAGCGAGGATATGGCGCTCAAACTCGAGGCGCAGCTCTACGCTGACATCAAAAATACGCTCGTCACCTGCATAAATAAGCTGAAGAGCATTTCGGAATGCATAGCAAAACTAGATATTCTCATAGCGTTTGCCGAGGTCTCCAAGAAGAACAAGTATTGTCGCCCCGAGATTGTTGAAAGCAATATGCCGATGATAATCAAGGAAGGGCGTCACCCCGTTGTGGAGGCGATTTCCAGGGAAAAATTCGTCGCTAACGACACCTGCCTCGACGAAGGCGAAAACCGTACGGCAATAATTACGGGACCAAATATGGCGGGCAAGAGTACATATATGCGGCAGAACGCCATAATTGCAATAATGGCTCACCTCGGCTGTTTCGTGCCTGCAAAGTCGGCGCAGATACCGCTCATAGATAGGGTATTTACTAGGGTGGGCGCGAGCGATAATCTCATTCTGGATCAGTCGACGTTTATGGTGGAGATGATAGAAGTCGCAAGCATTCTGCAGAACGCCACGAAGGACAGTCTGCTCATACTCGACGAAGTCGGCAGGGGCACGAGTACGTATGACGGTCTGAGCATTGCCTGGGCGGTAATTGAACATATTACCGAGAAAATCGGCGCAAAGACGCTCTTTGCCACTCACTATCACGAGCTTTTAGAACTCGAAAAGCGAATGGAGGGCGTAAAGAACTATAAAATTGCCGTCAGGGAATTTAACGGAGAGATTATATTTCTGAGGAAGATTATGCGCGGCGGCGCAAACCGCAGCTTCGGAATTGAGGTAGCCTCGCTCGCGGGCGTTCCCGCAGAGGTGACAAAGCGCGCAAAGGTCATTCTCTCATCGATAGAAAACGGCGATATGACTTTCAGCGGCGCCGAGGAGGAGCCGGGGACTGAAGAGAGGGAGCTTTCCGAAGTGGAGCGCATCCTAAAGGATATAAATGTCAATAATATGTCGCCGATGCAGGCGCTTATGGTACTGGGCGACCTCGTCGAAAAGGTGAAGTAAATGGGTAAAATAAATCTGCTTTCGGCTGAAATATGCAACAGAATTTCGGCGGGTGAGGTCATCGACAGACCCTATTCGGTAGTCAAAGAGCTCGTGGAAAACTCAATAGATGCCGGCGCGGACGAGATTGAAATATACATCGAACACGGCGGCAAACAGCTTATCAGGGTGGTGGACAACGGTTGCGGCATAGAAAAGGACGATATGCGCGCGGCATTCTTTGCGCACGCGACGAGCAAGATTTCCACCCTTGAGGACATCGACCATATACACACGCTCGGGTTCAGGGGCGAAGCCCTTGCAACAATTTTCTCTGTTTCGCAGGTCGAACTAATAAGCGCCGTTGAGGGTCAGGAGGCGAACAAGGTTGAGCGGGAGGACGAATATGTCGGCAAGGTTCAGCCCGCCGTTGCGCCCAAAGGCACGCAGGTGACGGTAAGAAATCTCTTCTTCAATACGCCTGTCAGGTTCAAGTTTATGAAGTCGGACAAAAAGGAGGAGAGCGACATAACCTCTTTCGTCATTCGATACATTCTCGGCAACCCCGAAATCTCGTTCAGGTATTATATCGACGGCAAGCTCTCGCTGCAGTCCTACGGCGGCGGGCTCGAAGAGGCAATCGCGCAGGTCTACGGCGCGAACTATCTGCCCAACTGTTTCAAGATCAGCGCTGACAGAAACGACATAAAGATAAGCGGTTTTATAGGCAACCAGAACTTTTTTAAGCCAAACAAGACATATCAGAGCATCTTCCTGAACGGAAGATACATAGTAAACAACGTCATTGCCACGGCGATAACCAACGCCTATTCGGCATACACGATGAAGAGGCAATATCCATTCTACGTGCTCAATATCGACGTACCCGAGGATATGGTCGACGTCAACGTTCACCCCAACAAGGCGGACGTAAGATTTGTAGACAGCGGGCTCATCTACGGTACGGTCTATAAGGTAATTTCCTCTATACTCGACGGCAGCGCAAAGGCGGCGGAATTTGTCGCCGACAGCGCCGTCGTGCCAGAAATAAAGTCTACTTCGGGTAATTCGGAGAGGGCAAACGGCATCTATGCCGCAGAATTTATCCAGACCCCGAAAGTCTATGACAACGATTTTTCCGGCGTTGCGGGCATAGAGCAGTTTACTAAGAAAAAAACGCAGACAGAATGTGCTTCGCAGATTAAGGCAGAACACGCAGCAACTCCTTACGTTCAACGCTCCGATCTTAGCGCTTATGATAATTACGAGCCTCCTAAGATTACAAATATCGACGATCTGCCGGTAAGTGAATACTTCAGACGCGCCTCCGAGCCGGAGCCCCAGCGTACTATGATTTTCTGCAGCGGCAGGCAGGACAGTTTAAAGGCGGAGAGCGTCAGGACGATAGAGGACAACAAGCGAGCTCAGCAGGAACTCATCGACTACAAGAGCTGTAAATTCAGAGGAGTGCTGTTCAATACCTATCTCCTGTATGAGATAAAGGACGAGGTGTATATCATCGACCAGCACGCCGCGCACGAGAGGTTGATCTATGACGACCTTATGGAGAAGTTCGGCAGCAGAACAGTGGCAAAACAGGGGATGCTCATACCATATATATTTATGGTAAATGCGGAGGAAAAGCGCTTTATAGAGGATAATCTGTCCATAATATGGGATATGGGATTTTCGTTAGAGCCGTTCGGAAGCAACTCTTTCAGGGCAAACGAGATACCTGGTGACCTTGCCTCGATAAATCTCGAGAGCTTCTTTTCGGAGCTTCTCTCCGACGTGAGCGAGCTGAAAAACATAAAACTTACGGATATTCTCAAGGATAAAATTGCCCAGACGGCGTGCAAACACGCTGTAAAGGGCGGCGATATGTTGACTGAAAGCGAACGCGAAAGGCTTATGGAGATGATAGGCGGCAATATGGGGCTGAAATGTCCCCACGGCAGACCGATTTGCGTAAAGCTTTCCAAGAGCGCGGTAGAAAAGATGTTCAAGAGGATTGTGTGAGTTGAAAAGGCTGCTTGTAATCTGCGGCGCGACCGCAACGGGAAAGAGTGCGCTTGCCGTCGGGTGTGCCGGGGCGCTTTGCAGCGAGGTAATCTCCGCGGACTCCCAACTCATCTATGAGGGGCTGAACATAGGAACGGCAAAGCCGACGGCGGAGGAGATGCGCGGCATAGTCCATCATATGATAGATATCATTCCGCCCACCGAAAAGTTTTCGGTTTCGGAGTACGAAGGACGCGCATTGCCTATAGTCGAAAGACTGTTATCGGAGGGCAGAACGCCCGTAATCTGCGGCGGAACGGGTTTCTATATAAATTCGCTCTTATATAAGCTTGGCTACGGAAAGACGGGCTCCGATGACGCTGTAAGAAAAAAATATGAAGAATTCTTGGCGAGAGAGGGAAAGGAAAGGTTGTTTGCGGAGCTTGAAAGAGTTGACCCGGAGAGCGCGACTGTCTTACACTTAAACGACACCAAACGGGTTATCCGTGCGCTGGAGATATTTGAGGTGACGGGCAGAAAGAAGTCGGAGCAGAAAGACGAGCTTATTCCCCGCTATAACTATACTGCCGTTGCGGTCGACTACCCGAGGGAGGAGCTCTATCGCCGCATAGATTGCAGGGTGGACGAGATGTTTGCCTGCGGGCTTGTAGATGAAGTCAGGGGGCTGATGAGGCGGGGTATAGACACAAATTTTATGTGTTTTCAGGCAATCGGCTATAAAGAAGTGTGTGAAGGGCTTAAAAACGGACTTAATGATAGTACTATGCGTAACATAATTAAGCAAAATACCCGTCATTACGCCAAAAGACAGCTCACTTTTTTCAAAAAATTGCAAAATATACACTGGTTGAAGCCGCAGGAAGCTACGGCTGATAAGGTTTTGGAGATATTGAATGACGGACAATAGAGAGTTTATTTGTCAATGCGAAGAGCGACTGAAGGACAAGTTTGCACTTGTCGACGACATTGCGTACCACAATCAGGTCAAGGTGCTTTCGGCTTTAAGAGATAACCGCATTGCCGTAAGGCACTTTGCCGGCACGACGGGCTATGGCTACGGAGATGAGGGAAGGGACACCCTCGGCAAGCTTTTCGCCGACGTGTTCAATGCAGAGGCGGGCATAGTTTCGCCTCACCTTTTGTCGGGGACGCATTCGCTGTCTGTCGCCCTCTTCGGGCTATTGAAGGGCGGCGATACACTGCTCTGCGTCAGCGGAATGCCCTACGACACCATTAGACCCGTAATCTCGGGCGAAAACATCGGTTCGCTTAAGGATTTGGGCGTAAATTTTGAGTGCTGCGAGCTTGATGCAAACGGTAAAATGGATTTTGCGGCGATTAAATGCAGGTTGTCGGAAAAGGTTAAAGTCGTGTATATTCAGCGTTCGAGGGGATATGAGCTGCGCGACGCTTTTTCCTGCAATGAAATAGGAAAAGTATGCAATTTTGTGCGATCTCTCGGCTTTAAAGGTTGCATTTTCGTCGATAATTGCTACGGAGAATTCGTCGAAAAGACCGAGCCTACAGATGTCGGAGCGGATCTCTGCGTGGGGTCGCTCATCAAAAACGCGGGCGGCGGGCTTGCCCCTACGGGCGGCTATATCGTCGGCAAAGCGGAGTATATCGAAGCTATCGGCAGGCGTCTGACCGCGCCCTCGATAGGGCTTGAGGTCGGCTCCTATGCATTCGGCTATCAGTACTTCTATCAGGGGCTTTTTATGGCGCCGCACACCGTTGCTCAGGCGCTAAAGGGCTCTCTTCTCATAGGATACGCAATGAGCGCGCTCGGCTTTACTAATTACCCCGCGATAGACAAGATGCCCTACGACATCACTCGCTGCATAGAATTCGACGATGCCGATAAAATGCAGAACTTCATAAGGGAAGTGCAGTATGCCTCGCCCGTCGACAGTTTTGTCTGTTGCGAGGCGTGGGATATGCCAGGCTACGACGATAAAATTATTATGGCTGCGGGTACATTCGTTTCTGGTGCTTCGATAGAGCTCTCTGCCGACGGTCCTATCAAACCGCCGTATGTAGCATATTTTCAGGGCGGACTTACTTACGAGCATTGTCGCTACGCCCTCGAAAGAATACTCTCCAAACTGAGAGGGTAAAGTATGGATTTGGTTATCAGAAGGGCAGAAAATTGCGACATTGCGGGCATCGGCAGGCTCTTATGTCAGGTACACGGCGTGCACGCGGCTATCCGCCCCGACCTCTTTGTCGTCGGCAAGAGGAAGTATGACGACGCGCAACTGTCGGAAATCATAGCCGACGAGAACGCGCCCGTCTATGTCTGCGTGGCGGACGGCGAGGTCGCGGGATATGTGTTTTTGCGCATACAGCGCGACAATTCACCCTCCCACAGGGCTATGACTACGCTGTATATAGACGATTTGTGCGTCGACGAAAATGTGCGCGGGCAGGGGATAGGGCATAAACTATTTGCCTTTGCGGAAAAATTTGCCTCTGAGATAGGCGCGTATAACATTACCCTGCACGTCTATGAGGGAAACGAGACTGCAAGGCGCTTTTACAATTCTCTCGGAATGAAAGTGCAGTACACCGCGCTTGAAAAGATAGTTTCGCCCGAAAACGAAGTAAAGTAGTCCCCGAAAATAGGGCAAATAGTGCAAAACTGGGCAAAAACGCTCCGAAATGACTGATTTTTATTTTTTTGTGTACATTAAAAGCACCCCGACGTTTAATCGGGGTGCTTGAATTTTTTATATTCGATTGCTGAAGTTTATCAGTACATTCCGCCCATATCGGGACCGCCTGCCATAGGGTTGGCTGCGGGTGCGGGTTCGGGAATGTCGCAGACAATGCTCTCGGTGGTGAGCAGGGTAGCCGCAACGGACGCAGCGTTCTGGAGTACTGAGCGGGCAACCTTCGTGGGGTCGATTATGCCGCTCTCTACCATATCGGTATATTCGTTTTTGTATGCGTCGAAGCCGTAGTTTACCTTTCTCGCCCTCTTGATGGTGTTGACGATTACGGAGCCGTCAAGACCTGCGTTGGAAGCTATCTGGCGAACGGGCTCTTCGATTGCCTTGAGCACTATGTTAGCGCCCGTCTTTTCATCGCCCGAAAGCGACTTTACGAGCTTGGTGAGTTCGGGTGCGGCAGAGAGGAGTGCCACGCCGCCGCCGGGAACGATGCCCTCTTCGACTGCAGCTCTCGTAGCTGCCAGCGCATCCTCGATGCGAAGCTTCTTTTCCTTCATTTCGACTTCGGTAGCCGCTCCGACGTTAATTACGGCAACGCCGCCCGCGAGCTTTGCAAGCCTCTCCTGAAGCTTTTCTCTGTCATAGTCGGAAGTCGTTTCGGCGATCTGCGCCTTGATTGATGCAACCCTTGCCTTGATGTCCTCAGCCTGCCCAGCGCCGTCGATGATGGTGGTGTTATCCTTGTCGACCTTGACCTGCGCAGCCCTGCCGAGCATATCTGTAGTTACGTCCTTGAACTCGTACCCGAGGTCGGAAGAGATTACCGTGCCGCCAGTGAGAATTGCGATATCTTCGAGCATAGCCTTTCTTCTGTCGCCGAAGCCGGGAGCCTTTACCGCAACGCAGTTGAGCACGCCCTTGAGTTTGTTGACGATGAGCGCAGCAAGAGCATCGCCCTCGACGTCCTCTGCGATTATGAGAAGTCTTGCGCCCTGCTGAGCTATGGGCTCGATTACGGGCAGAATTTCCTGAAGGGAGGATATCTTTTTGTCGGTGATGAGAATGTAGGGATTGTCGAGGACGGCTTCCATCTTCTCGGTATTGGTTACCATATATGCGGAGGCATATCCCCTGTCGAACTGCATACCTTCAACGGTAGACAGTTCGGTCGTCATCGACTTGCCCTCTTCAACGGTGATAACGCCGTCTTTTCCGACAATTTCCATAGCGTCTGCAATGAGTTTGCCTATCGTCTCGTCGCCTGCGGAGATGGAGGCAACCTGGGAAATTGCGAGCTTGCTCTCTACGGGTTTGGAAATCGACTTAATCTTTTCAACCGCGGTATCGACTGCCGCTGCGATGCCCTTCTTCAAAATCATAGGGTTTGCGCCTGCGGCAAGGTTCTTGAGACCTTCCCTGATGATGGCCTGTGCAAGCACGGTAGCGGTAGTGGTGCCGTCGCCCGCGACGTCATTTGTCTTGGTGGAAACTTCTTTGACGAGCTGTGCGCCCATATTCTCGAAAGGGTCTGCAAGTTCTATTTCCTTTGCAATTGTTACGCCGTCGTTGGTAATCAAGGGTGCGCCGTACTTCTTGTCGAGCACTACGTTTCTGCCCTTGGGACCTAGTGTGATCTTAACTGTATCGGCAATTACGTTTACGCCTGTTTCGAGAGCCTTTCTCGCTTCATCGCCGTATTTAATCTGTTTAGCCATAATTTATTATCTCCTTTATGCTATGTTTCAATTATTCAACGATGGCAAGAATATCGCTCTGACGGATAATCGTGTATTCCTTGCCGTCAACCTTTACTTCGGTGCCGCTGTACTTGGAAAGCAGAACTTTGTCGCCGACTTTTACCTGCATAGTGACTTCCTTACCGTCGATAATCCCGCCGGGACCGACAGCCACGACCGTGCAGGTTGCGGGCTTTTCCTGTGATGCGGCAGTGAGAATTATGCCGCCCTTTGTCTTTTCTTCCGCTTTTACGGCTTCAACGACAACTTTGTCGAACAAAGGCTTTATATTCATTGTTAAAATCCTCCGAGAGAAAATTTTTTTTACAACTAATTTATAAACTCGGCAAAATAAAATCAAACAATGGGAAAATAAAAAATTGCAATTTATAGAAGGATATGGTAAAATATCTGTGATTTTTATATTGGGGGCACTTTTTTATGGACAAGTGGGATAAGCGATTTATGGATATGGCGGAACAGATAGGCACGTGGTCGAGCTGTTTTCAGCAAAACCGACACGTCGGCGCCATAATCGTAAAGAATAAGCGCGTAATCGCCACCGGCTATAACGGAGCCCCGCAGGGAATAAAGAGCTGCGCCGACAAGGGCGAGTGCCTGAGGAAAAAGCTCAACATAGCAAGCGGCACTATGCAGGAAATCTGCTATGCCGTCCACGCCGAACAGAATGCCATAATCCAGGCGGCAAGGGTAGGATGCAGCGTCGAGGGGTGTACTCTCTACTGCACGCACCAGCCCTGCGTAATCTGTGCGAAAATCATAATAAATTCGGGCATTACGAGGGTTGTCTATAAGGAGGGCTATCCCGACGACTTCTCTAAAAAGCTCTTTGAAGAGGCGAACGTAAAGCTCGAAAGGTACGGCGACCTGTAAATAATTATATTGTATAGGAGGAACGGATATGTCTAACCCCGTTGCGATAATCACTATGGAAAACGGCGACGAGATAAAGCTGGAGCTTTTTCCCGACAAGGCGCCCAATACTGTAAACAATTTCATATTTCTTGCAAACTCCGGATTTTATGACGGGCTCATCTTTCACCGCGTCATTAAGGGGTTTATGATACAGGGCGGCGATCCCGCAGGCGTCGGCACAGGCGGACCGGGCTATTGCATAGAGGGCGAATTTGCGCTCAACGGCTTCAAGAAGAACGACGTCAAGCACCTGAGGGGAGTAATCTCTATGGCGAGGGCTATGAACCCCAACAGCGCGGGCTCTCAGTTCTTCATAATGCACGACAATGCCGCATATCTCGACGGGCAGTATGCCGCATTCGGTCAGGTCACCGAAGGCATAGAGAATGTAGACAAGATTGCCGCAGTTGCGACAGACTATCAGGATAAGCCCAAGAAGGCGCAGACGATGAAATCTGTAAGGGTAGAGACCTTCGGGACGGAATATCCCGCGCCCAGAAAATACGCGAGATGACGATGGACAGAAAGACGATAACTATGCTGGCGCTCGGCGTGTTCTGCGCCGCCGTCGTCTGCCTCGTTGCGGGGGCGATAGTCTTCGCGCTGTCTGGCAGCAACGGCGTTATGTATTTCACGGGGCTTGCTATGATGTGCCTCGGCGGAGCTATGGGAATAATACCACTTTTCGTGCTCATCTGGGCGGTTATTGCCGCATTGATATCGAAGAGGGGCAAAAACAGGCAGAATGACGACGAAATTGTCGGATAATTACGGATAAACATTTTCAGATTGGAGAAATATATGGATAATTCAGTGTATGCAAATCCCCTGATCACGCGCTATGCGAGCAAGGAAATGGCGGCGGCGTTTTCGGACGAAAAGCGTTTCAAGCTGTGGAGAAAGCTATGGATTGCGCTTGCCGAGGCAGAGATGGAGCTCGGGCTCAACATTACAGAAGAGCAGGTTGCAGAGCTTAAAAAATATGCCGATGACATCAACTTTGAACTTGCGGAAAAGTTTGAAAGAGAGGTAAGGCACGACGTTATGGCGCACGTCAAGGCATACGGCAGCCAGGCGACCAGGGCGAAGGCTATAATTCACCTCGGCGCAACTAGCTGTTACGTCGACTGCAATTCCGAACTAATTATGATGCGCGACGCCCTCATTATCATAAAAAAGAAGCTCGTCAACGTAATGGACAAGCTCAGGAATTTCGCGTTGAAGTACAAGGATTTGCCTACGCTCGGCTTTACCCATCTCCAGCCGGCGCAGCTCACTACCGTCGGCAAGAGGGCAACCCTCTGGCTTCAGGACCTCGAAATGGACTACTATAACCTCGTAAATCTCGAAAACAACTTCAAGTTGAGGGGCGTCAAGGGCACGACGGGCACGCAGGCAAGCTTTATGGAGCTCTTCAACGGAGATGCAGAGAAGGTAAAGGAGCTTGAAAGAAGGGTTGTCGCCAAGCTCGGATATGACAAGGTGTACGGCGTCACGGGGCAGACATATCCCAGAAAGTTCGACTATAACGTACTCTGCGTTCTTTCCCAGATTGCGCAGAGTGCATATAAGTTCTCCAACGATATCCGCATTCTGCAGAATATGAAGGAGATTGAGGAACCGTTTGAAAAATCTCAGATAGGCTCTTCCGCAATGGCGTACAAGCGCAACCCTATGAGAAGCGAGAGAATGGGTTCGCTTGCGAGGTATGTGATATCTCTGCCTATGAATACGGCGATAACGGCGGGAACGCAGTGGTTCGAGAGGACGCTTGACGACTCCGCTAACAGGAGAATTGTGCTTGCACAGGCGTTCCTCGCACTTGACGGCATACTCAATATATATATGAATGTAAGCGAAAATCTCGTCGTCTATGACAAGGTAATCGCAAAGCACATAGCCGCAGAACTTCCGTTTATGGCTACCGAAAATATTATGATGGAGTGCGTAAAGGCGGGCGGCGACAGGCAGGAACTTCACGAAAGGATAAGGGTGCTCTCAATGGAGGCGGGCAGAAACGTCAAGGAAAGAGGGCTGGATAACAACCTCATAGAGCTCATTAAGGGCGACAAGATGTTTGAGGCAGCGCACGACAAGCTTACGGAAATACTCGACGCGAAGAACTTTGTCGGAAGAGCGCCCCGGCAGACAATTGAGTTCATTGAAAACGAAATTATGCCCATTCTAAAAGAGAACGGCGGCGACCTCGGTCTCAAGGGCGAAGTCAGGGTATAAGCTTGAAGGAGCATTTCAGTACGCCCTCCGCCGTAATAGTGCTCCTCGTTCGCTCGTCAGGCGGCAGGAAGCAGGCGCTTCTTCAGCGCAGACAGAACACGGACTTTGCCGACGGAAAATGGGATTTTTCGTTTGCTGGGCACGTCGAGCACGGCGAAAATATGAAGAGAAGTGCCGTCAGAGAGGCGAGGGAAGAGCTTGGCATAGATATTGCGGAGAGCGACCTCGACTTTGCAGCCGTCGTCCACAAACGCGAGGCGCAGAACGACCTGACCTATTTCAACGCATATTTCATCTGTGAAAAATTCTGCGGTCAACCGACCATTTGCGAGCCGTTCAAATGTTCGGAGATAGCGTGGTTTGACGTCGACAGGCTGCCCGACGACCTTATAGATGACAGAAAAGAGGTTGTAAGGGCTATGGCAGAGGGCAGATATTATATTGAATATGGCTGGAACTGATTAAAAAAAGACGTAATTTTCTCCTTAATCTTATTTTGGTTTTGGTGGGAAACGCGGCTCTGCCGTTGTGCCGTGACATAAAATTAACGCCCCGATAAAATCGGAGCGTCTGGCAGGGGAAACACGATTCGAACATGCAACCGACGGTTTTGGAGACCGCGACTCTACCGTTGAGCTATTCCCCTAAAAGTTTTAGCTTAGTAATTATATATTATCAAAAGATAATAGTCAACTGATTTTGGAGCCATATATATGAAAAAACAATATAAACTTGGAGTTATCGGCTGCGGTTTTATGGCGAGCGCCATATTGAGGGGCGCCGTTCTTTCCGACTTTTTGAAGGCAAAGAAGATAATCGTCAGCGACACCTCGATAGAAAAACTTGAAAAAATGGGAGAGGAATTGGGCGTAACCGTTTCGGACAGCAACAGATACGTAGCAGAAAACAGCGAATATCTTCTCTTTGCCGTCAAGCCCCAGACATTTCCCGAGGTTGCAAAAGAGCTCGAGGGCATCTGTCCCGACAAGGTAATAAGCATTATGGCGGGCGTAAAGAGGTCAAAAATCAAGAACTCTCTCGGCGTCGGTATAATTAAAGTTGCGCGCTGTATGCCCAATCTTCCATGTTCGGTGGGCAGCGGAATGATGGCGGTGGATATGAGTGATTTCAACTCCGATACCGACGACATAGAGTTTATAAGCAATCTCTTCAACTGTATGGGCGAAGTGCTAAGCACGGACGAAAACAAGCTTGACGCCGTGACTGGAATTAGCGGAAGCGGTCCCGCATACGTATTTATGTTTATTGATAGCCTCATCGACGCGGGCATAAAGCACGGGCTTACCCGCGATGAAGCTAAACTCCTCGCCGTACAGACGGTTGTGGGCGGCGCAGATATGGTGGTGCACAGCGATAAGCCGCTCAATGAACTCATTATGAGCGTATGCAGCAAGGGAGGAACCACCATAGAGGCGGTTAAGGTGCTGGAGGAGAACAACTTCCGCGGCATAATCTCAGACGCCGTTGATGCCTGTATTAAGCGCAGCGAAGAACTATCCAGATGAAAAAAGTTACGCTATATACAGACGGCGCCTGCTCGGGCAACCCCGGCGTTGGCGGATGGGGAGCGGTACTGATGTTCAAGGGGCACGAAAGGGAAATTTCGGGCGCGGAGGCGGATACCACGAATAACCGTATGGAGATATCCGCCGTGATAAGCGGACTTGAATGTCTCAAAGAGCCCTGCGAAGTCAGCGTCTACAGCGACTCCGCATATACCGTGAACGCCTTTGCAAACGGTTGGGTCTACGGTTGGGAGAAGAGCGGGTGGAAGAAGGCGGACAACAAACCCGTGCTCAACGACGACCTGTGGAAGCGCCTTCTCGCCCTCACTCGGCTGCACAAGGTTACTTTTTTTAAAGTCAAGGGGCACGCCGACAACGAATATAACAACCGCTGCGACAAACTCGCAACCGACGCCATAAAAAATTATAAAGCGGAATAAAAACCGCACTTATTTCCTATTATAAATACAGAAGAAAAAAAGACGGGACAGATATTTTGGACAGAGAGACTAAACAGAAAGCAATGACGGTAGTAAAGCACGTTGTCAACCTGCTGTTGGCGACAGTCTTTGCCGTTGTTGCCTTTTTATTTTTTGCCTATGGATTTACCTATAAAGGGCTGAACTTCATTGCAGAGCATTTCACTCTTCTGATTTGGCTGAGCGGCGCAGTCATAGGCGCAATGCTCATACTCTACTATGTCTTTTACTTCCTCAACAAGCAATCTCTTCACAGACTTATTCTGTGCGCTTTTATTTGCCTTGACATCTTTGCTATAATTTTCTATGCGCTTAGCGCGACGAGGATAATCTCTACGCTGACCAGCATAGACGCTCTGCGCGATTTCATTGACGATTTCGGAAGCACGGCGGTAATTATTTATATAGTGCTCCAGTTCCTTCAGGTCGTAGTACTTCCCATTCCCGGTTCGGTGACGGTGGCGGTGGGCGTGGCGCTATTCGGACCTTTGAAAAGCGCGCTATTCAGTTTTATCGGCATAATTATAGGCTCGATTGTCGCATTCTTTATAGGCAGGGTTATAGGCTATAAGGCAGTGTGCTGGATAGTAGGCAAGGAAGACCTCGATAAGTGGCTGGAAAAACTCAAGGGTAAAGACTATCTCCTGCTCTCCATAATGTTTCTTCTGCCTCTGTTCCCCGACGACGTACTCTGTTTCGTCGCGGGACTGTCATCTATGACAACGCCGTATTTTCTCATAATGATAACAATAACGAGGCTGATCTCGGTATTTACAACGGCGTACTCCTTAGACATAATACCCTTTACGATCTGGTGGGGCATACTTATCTGGATATTCCTGATTGCCTGCATAGTGCTGATTTTCTGGCTTGTCTGCAAATATTCAGACAAAATCGACGCATTTTTAAAGTCGAAGTTCAAATTTTTGCATATGGGCGAAAGGGGCAAAAGCGGAGGCGGCAAACGTGATGACGTTGACGACAAGCCTGAAACCGACGGTAAAAAGAAGTGAACCGTTTAGCTGAGTTCTAAGATGTCAATAATTTTAAGGGTGGCGACAATTCAAATTCGTCACCCTTTTATAATGCACAAGTTTAGCCCGTCGGGTCAATATTAACGGGTGCACTGCAAGGCAACTGTCCATATCCGCCAAGTCAAGCGATTTGCCGGGAAATAAAGCATTTTTTTGAAGAAATTTGAGCCGCAAACAATTGCATTTATGCGTGAATTTTGATACAATGATATACGTAGAAAATTTGGCATCAGGAGTATTTGCATGGATAAAATCGAACTTTTGCAGGCGCGCAAGCAACAGCTTTTAGACGCCGGAAAGGTTATTCGTGAAGAAATCAACAAGCTCATTGATAAGGATAGTTTTGTCGAACTGTCTGCGTTCTCGTTTTCCGAAAGTGAGTTCTACGGGGACAAGGCAGAGGGCGAAGGCGTGGTAACGGGCTTCGCAACGATAAATGACTATCCTTATTATATTGTTGCGCAGAATAGCCAGGTATTGAACGGCGGCATAAGCAACGCCAACTGCAAGAAAATTTTTAAGTGCCTTGAGCAGGCAGAAAAGAACGGAACGCCCGTCATCTATCTGCTTTCTTCGCTCGGCGTGAGAGTGGGTGAGGGCGTAAACGTATTGGAGGGAATTGCCGCGCTGCTCTCTAAGGCGGCTCAGCTCAAGGGTGTAGTTCCCCAGTATCTCGTAGTTAACGGTGAAGTTTACGGGCAGATTGCCCTTCTCTCGGGAATTTGCGACTTCAACTTCTTCATAGACAAGAAGTCCGTGCTTGCAACTTCCAGCCCCCTCGTAATAACCGCTTCCGCGGGCGAAAATGTCCCCAAGGAGAAGATAGGCAGCGCGCAGGCAATCGAAAAGTCGCAGCTTGCCACCATTGTTGTTAAGGGCTTCGAGGACGTTAAGTCTAAGATCGTCAGCCTTTCCGAACTTCTCTCCGTCGGCGTTGTCGATTGCGAGGACCTCAACAGGTCAATCCCCTCTTTAAAGACAAGCGTGAGCGCGAAAAATCTGCTCTCGGTTTTCGACAAGGGCAGCGTAGTGGAGCTCGGCGCGGGCTATTGCGCCGAAGTAAAGTGCGTGCTCGCAAGAATTGGCGGGATTTCTGTTGCCGCAGTCATCTTCGACGGCGAGGACGGCGTGGAACTGTGCGCGTGCAAGGCGAGAAAGCTTCGCAACTTTGCAGAGCTTGCAAGCAACTATGCTCTTCCCTATATAACTTTCGTCAACACTCTCGGCATAAAGGCGACGCCGCAGGCAGCAAACAGCCCAGTAATAGGCGAACTTGCGGGCTATGTCGGCGTTCTGAATACTCTCGACACGGCAAAGATATCGGTTGTTACTGGCAAGGCGATAGGTCTCGGCTATACGCTCTTTGCGGCAAAGTCTATGGGTTATGACTTCACTTATGCCTTTGCGAATTCCAAGATCGCCCTCTTCGACAGCGTTCAGGGTGCGGAAATCGAGCTTGTGAAGGACAAAAAAACGGATATGGGCAAACTCGCCGCAAAGTATGCGGACGAAAATTCTGACCCCATTAACGCGGCAAAGGGAGGCTATATCGACAACATCATAGAGCCTTCGTTTGTAAGACAGTATATTATCGCTTCGCTTCAGATGCTCATAAAGTGAGGTAAAATATGTTGAACAGATTATTAGCTATTTTGCCGGGCGACAACAGTTCGTGGGCAGGACAGATAAAGGACCCGAGTAATTACTATTTTGACAATTTCGGAGAGGCGGCAATTTATGCGCTCATCGGTCTTGGCGTAGTATTTTTGGGGATTGTCATAATCATCGCCATTATCTGGCTTGTCGGACTGCTGATGAGAAAGACAAACAACCTCGAGTTTCTGACAGACCTGGGCAAAAGAAAGAAAGTCAAATCGACGGAAACAGCCGTCTCTGCGCCAGAGGACAAAGTGTCTGCTGTGCAGTCCGACGACATTCCCGACGAAGTTAAAGTTGCAATAATCGCCGCAATTATGGCATATTATCAGGAAAAAGAGGATAAGTGCCAGTTCACGGTCAAGAGAATAAAGAGAATTTAAGGAGAAAATTATGCGTAATTTTGTTGTTGTCATAGATGGAAAGAGCTATTCGGTAGGCGTAGAAGAGGTAGGCGAAGGCGAAAACGTTGCGCCCGTAGTGACTAAGGTCGCACCACAGGCGGCGCCCGCCGCTGTGCCCGCGCCCGTTTCGGCAAGCGGCGTAAAGGTAGTTTCGCCCTTCCCCGGTCTCATCAAAAAGTTACTCTTTGAAAACGGCGCAACCATAAAGAAGGATGAGCCCATAATCGTGCTCGAGGCTATGAAGATGGATAACGACATCACCGCCCCCTGCGACGGCAAGATAACCTATCAGGTTGCAAAGGGCGCAAACGTAGAATCCGACGCGGTTCTTGCAGTAATAGGCTGATCGGAGGGAGACAATGTTATCGTGTTTACTTGAAGTAAACATCGGTGAAATCTTCGTCAATCTCTACAACGATATGGGTTTCGTGAACGGAACGTGGCAGAACTATGTTATGCTGCTCATCTCGTTCGTGCTTATGTATCTTGCGATTGTAAAGAAGTTTGAACCGCTGTTATTGCTTCCCATAGCGTTCGGTATGTTTCTCATAAACCTTCCGGGCGCTCAGGACGTCCTCTGGGGCACTTACACCGAAGGAAGTCACGCCTATGAGGACGTTGAAAACAGGGGACTTTTGTGGTATCTCTATTTCGGCGTCGACAAGGTAATCTATCCCCCGCTCATCTTCCTCGGAATAGGCTGTATGACCGACTTCGGTCCGCTCATTGCCAATCCCAAGTCGATGCTCATCGGCGCAGGCGCACAGCTCGGCATATTTATTGCATTTATGCTCGCCGTACTTCTCGGTTTCTCTGTTGCCGAGGCGGCGTCAATCGCCATAATCGGCGGAGCGGACGGTCCTACTGCGATATATGTCACAAACCAGCTCTCTTCGGAAATTCTGCCTATGATAGCCATAGCGGCGTACTCGTATATGGCGCTCATTCCGATAATACAGAAACCTTTGATGCGCCTTTTGACCACAAAGAAGGAGCGCACCATAAGAATGAAGCAGCTCCGCAAGGTCAGCAAGATTGAAAAGATCCTGTTCCCGCTCATAGTTACTCTGGTTGTCGGAATAATTCTTCCTTCGTCGTTGGCACTTCTCGGTATGCTGATGCTCGGCAACCTGTTCAGGGAGTCCGGCGTAGTTGAAAGGCTTTCCTCGCAGGCGCAGAACGGACTTATGAATACCATAACGATATTCCTCGGCGTTTCCGTCGGCTGCAAGGCGCAGGGCGAGGTTTTCCTCAGCGTTCAGACATTGTATATAATAGGTTTAGGTCTTTTGGCGTTCATCTGCGGCACGATAGGCGGTCTGCTCGTCGCAAAGATTATGTGCAAGCTCTCGGGCGGAAAGATAAATCCTCTCATAGGTTCGGCGGGCGTATCTGCAGTACCTATGGCGGCGAGAATTTCAGAGGACGTGGGAAGGGAGTACGACCCCCAGAACCACCTTCTTATGCACGCTATGGGACCGAATGTTGCGGGCGTCATAGGCTCTGCAATTGCGGCAGGCATATTGCTTGCTTGTTTCGGCGGCTATGTCGACGGTACTGCTGCCGCGGCTGCCGTAAGTTCGATTATTGCATAATACGGAGATTAAAAATATATGAAAGCTAAGAAAGTTTTAATTACCGATACCATATTGAGGGACGCCCATCAGTCTCAGGCGGCAACGCGAATGAGATTTGAGGATATGGAGCCCGTTCTCTCCCGGCTCGACGACATAGGTTACTACTCGCTCGAGGCGTGGGGAGGAGCAACTTTCGATACCTGCCTCAGGTTCCTCAACGAGGACCCCTGGGACAGATTGAGGAATTTGAAGAAATACCTCAAAAAGACGCCCATTCAGATGCTTTTAAGAGGGCAGAACCTGCTCGGATACAGACACTATGCCGACGACGTCGTTGAAAAATTCATCGAAAAATCGATTGAAAACGGCGTTGGTGTAATAAGAGTATTTGACGCCCTCAATGACCCCAGAAATCTTGAAGCTTCGATGAAGGCAATCAAAAAATACGGCGCTGGCGGCAAATGCGTGTGCGAGGCGACAATCTCGTACACGACCAGCCCTGTACACACGACCGATTACTTCGTAAAGCTTGCGAAGGATTTTGAGGATATGGGCGCAGACAATATCTGCATAAAGGATATGGCAAACATTTTATTGCCCTTCACGGCATACGATGTCGTAAGCAAGATAAAGGAAGAGCTTCGTCCAGAAACTAAGCTTCACCTTCATACGCACAACACCTCGGGTACGGGCGATATGATCAACCTTATGGCAATCCAGGCTGGCGTAGACATAGTCGACTGCGCGCTTTCGCCCCTCGGCAACGGTACATCCAACCCTGCGACGGAACCTCTCGTTGCGACGCTCAAGGGCACGCCGTACGATACAGGCATCGACATTGAAAAACTGCTTCCCATAGTAAAGCACTTCAACGGAGTTGCCGCAAAGCTCGAAAAAGATGGCGTACTCAACCCTAAGGTGAGAAAGGTGGACATAAACACGCTCATTTATCAGGTTCCGGGCGGAATGCTTTCAAACCTTATGAACCAGCTCAAGCAGGCGGGAAAAGAGGATAAACTTCCCGAATGTCTTGCAGAAGTTCCCGTCGTGAGAAAGGACTGCGGCTATCCCCCGCTGGTAACTCCTTCCAGCCAGATTGTCGGAACGCAGGCGGTTTGGAATGTACTTCTCGGCAGATATAAGACGACTACGGCGCAATATAAAGATTTGATTTTGGGCAAGTACGGAAAAGTTCCCGGCGAAGTAAACAAACAAATTCTGAAGGAGTGTACGGCGCACGGCGAAAAGGTCATCACCTGCCGCCCCGCCGACCTTCTCTCCGACGAGATGGACGAACTGACCGCAAAGGTCAAGGCGGACGGCTTCTATGAAAAGGAAGAAGATGTGCTCTCGTATGCACTCTTCCCCGAAGTTGCCACCAACTTCTTTAAGTGGAGAAAGGCTAAGGAATGCGGCGTCGATACCGATATGGCAAAGAACCCTTCGGGCGTCTATCCCGTATAAGACACAGGATTTAATAGATTTCAGGCGGAGACGGACTTATTATTCCGTTTCCGCTAATTTATAATTGATATGAAAGTTGCAGTGATAGGAGCGGGCGCTTCGGGACTTATGGCGGCATATTCCGCCGCCGCAAGGGGAAACGACGTGACCGTATATGAAAAGAACTCCAAGTGCGGCAAAAAGATATACATAACGGGAAAGGGCAGGTGCAATGTCACAAACCTCGTACCCGCGCAGGAATTTCTGCAGAATGTAGTGAATAATGCAAAATTTCTGACGGGGGCAGTATATTCTTTTCCGCCGGACAGACTTTATTCCTTCCTTGAAGAGGGCGGTTGCCCTTTAAAAACCGAACGGGGGAACAGAGTTTTCCCCGTAAGCGACAAGGCCAGCGATATAACCAAATGTCTGCAAAATTACTGCGAAAATGCGGGCGTAGTGTTTAAATTTGACGAATTAGTGCAAGATATAGTAATTTTGAATAGTACTGTGTCTGGCATAATAGTTAAAAATGAGCTCATTCACTATGACAAAGTAATAGTCTGCACGGGCGGAATGAGCTATCCTTCGACGGGTTCGGATGGCGACGGCTATCGTTTCGCCGAAAGGGCGGGTCACTCCGTCGTACCGCTCAGACCCGCGCTCTGCGGACTGAATGTCAAGGGCGACTATTGCGCACAGATGCAGGGGCTCTCGCTTAAAAACGTCGGTCTTTCGGTATTCTGCGGACAGAAAAAGCTCTTCGAGCAGATGGGGGAAATGCTTTTTACCCATTTCGGCGTGTCCGGACCTCTTATTCTTACGGCGTCCAGCCTTAGTGCCCGCCTCAATCTGAACGATATAAAACTTGTGCTCGACCTCAAACCCGCGCTCGACGAACTGACGCTCGACAGGCGGCTTTTGCGCGATTTTGGCGATAATAAGAACAAGAGCATATCGAATTGCCTCAAAAATCTGTTGCCGACCGCGATGATAGGCGAGGTACTAAGGCGCTCGGGAATATCTCCCGACAAGAAAGTGAATGTAGTTTCGCGCGCGGAGAGGGCATTGCTGTTGACAACTGTCAAAAATTTTGTTATTCTTATTTCGTCGCTGAGGGGCTTTGAGGAAGCCATTATTACCTCCGGCGGGGTTAACGTCAGGGATATTAACCCCAAGACTATGCAGAGCAAGCTCGTCGACGGGCTGTATTTTTGCGGCGAAGTGCTGGACGTAGACGCGTTCACCGGCGGGTTCAATCTGCAGATTGCTTTTGCAACGGGCTACGCCGCGGGGAACAGTATTCAGCCATAAATAGAATAATTTAAGGTAAAATTGCGGAAATTTCAGTTGTTTTTATGCAAAAATCGGCTTATCGGGCTGAATTTCCGCATCATAAAATTATAACTTTCTAAAGAATTTTTTCAAGAGGTGAGCTTATGAAGGCAATAAGAGGCGCCACGACGGTGGCAAAGGACTGTCCGGAGGACATCAGGGATAGCGTTAGGGAACTGCTGGATGCCATTTTCAGTGAAAATAGCCTCAGACTGGACGAGGTTGTCTGCATTATGCTTTCGAGTACTGCGGACATCACATCATTCTATCCCGCAAAGGCGGCGAGAGAGGCCGGCTATGCGCGCTTTCCTCTCTATTCCTCGACCGAACCCTCGATAGAGGGCTCGCTCTCAAGATGTATTAGAGTTATGATACTCGTAGAGCGTTCTAAGGCGGTCAAACACATTTACCTTCGAGAGGCGAAGATGCTCCGCAAGGATCTGACCAAGACGCTCAATATTGCCATCGACGGTCCGGCAGGCAGCGGGAAGAGTACCGTTTCAAGAATAATCGCCGAGAGGCTTGGCATTCTGTACCTCGACACGGGTGCAATGTATAGGGCAATCGCCCTCAAGTGCGTGAGGGAGAATGCTGACTATGCTGACAAGGACGTCATAAAGAACATCGTCGACAGGATTGATATTAAGGTTGACTACTGCAACGGCGCGCAGGTGACGCTGCTTGACGGCGAGGACGTCTCTGCGGAGATACGTACTCCTCAGGTCTCGCTGCTTGCCTCCTATGTCTCGGCATACAGCTTCGTGAGGACAAAAATGGTAGAGCTTCAGCGCGATATTGCAGCCAAGTTTTCCTGCGTGCTTGACGGCAGGGATATCGGCACAAACGTGCTGCCCGACTGCGAGTTCAAGTTCTTCCTCACGGCGGACAACAAGGTGAGGGCAAAGAGAAGGCACGCCGAGAATGTTGCCAAGGGCATCGACCAGCCATTCGACGAGGTCCTGAAGGAAATCGAAGAGAGGGACTTCCACGACAGAAACCGAGCGGTAGCACCCCTTAAGCAGGCATCCGACGCACAGGTTGTGGATACTTCTGATATGACAATCGACGAGGTTGTTTCACTCATACTGACAAAGGTAGAGGAAAAGATCTGATCCCGCCAAACGCAGAGAGAATATTATGTAATTATGAAAAGCAAAGAGAACAATGACAAGACATCTCTTAAGAGATTTTTTTCGCTGATACATTTCGTTGAAAAGTATATTTTCAGGTTGTTCTTCCCGTACAAAAGGCACGGCAACCTGAAAAAATATAACGACGGTCCGCTCATCCTCATAGGCAACCACTATGCTAACCTCGATATGGCTTACGCCTGCCGCGTGACGGACAGGCCCATTCACTTTGTAGCCAAGGAGAGCCTTTGGAAAGTCGGCATAGTTAGGTACCTGGTCAACAGGGTGCAGTGCATACCCGTAAAGCGTGACGGCTCCGACGTGCAGGCTATTAAGAGCTGTATGAAGATACTCAAGGAAGGCGGCGTAATTAACATCTATCCCGAGGGCACGAGAAATCGCTCTTATAAAGATCTTTTGCCTTTCCACGGCGGCGCGGCGGCGCTATCCATAAAGACGCAGACGCCGATTATTCCCGTAGTGCAGATAAAGAAGATGAAGCTCTTCAGAAGGCGCGACATTATCTACGGCGACCCCATAGAGTTCAGGCAATTCTACGGCAAGAGGCTGACAAAATCCGACATAGAGGAATGCGACAAGGTTCTGCGCGACGCCATAATAAATATGCGCCTTGCCTTCATAGAGAAGCATAAAATCAAGTTTAAGAGTTACGAAGTCTGATATGCAGGTATTTATTGGTAAAAACAGCGGCTTTTGCAAGGGCGTTAAGAATGCGGTTGACACGGCAATGTCGATAGCGGCGGACAACACTTATATTCTCGGCGAAATCATACATAACGCCGATGTGGTCGAAGCTATTGCAAAACGGGGAATTATTCAGGTCGATAACCTTGAAGAGGTGCCGGACGGGGCGACGGTAATCTTCCGTTCGCACGGTGTGCCGCTCAGCCTTTATGATGAGTGCAGAAGGCGCAGCATTACCGTAGTTGACTGCACTTGCAAATTCGTCAACAATACACAAAAGATTGTGCGAAGTATGCACGAAGAGGGAAAATTTATAGTAATCTGCGGCGAACCCACTCATCCGGAAGTCATAGGGCTTCAGGGCTGGTGCGACAACAGCGCGCTGATTGTGAGCGGAGAAGAGGCAGATTTGTCTGCAATTACTGACAAAGATGTATGCGTAGTCGCCCAAACGACCTTTTCTGTTGAAAAATTTGAGAATATAATAAAAAATATTAAAAAACTGTGTGAAAAATCAGTTGCCGTTTTTAAAACAATTTGTTATACTACTGTTGGTCGGCAGAAAGAGGCAGAGGAGTTGTCCTTAAAGTGCGACGCGATGATTGTCATCGGCGGCAAAAACAGCAGCAACACAAACAAGCTCTACGACATCTGCAAAAAGCACTGCGACAACGTAATTCGTCTGACTTCGGCTGACGAGTTTGAATATGAAAAAATTAAAAATTTTAATAAAGTAGGTATTGTTTCAGGGGCGTCAACCCCGAATGCGCAAACCCGGGAGGTTCTTTTAAAGATGGATAACAACACAGAAGTAAACGCAACGAATTCTATGGCAGATGTCGTTGCAAAGATCGACAGCGAATCGAAGTATAAGAGAGGACAGATTGTCACCGCAACCATTTCCAATGCGACGGACGACGGTCTTGAAGTTCTCCTGCCCTTTGCAAAGAAAGAGGTAGTTTTGAGCAAAGACGAAATCGATTGCGAAAACTATTCGGCTCAGGACTATGCAAGCAAAGTCGGCGAAACTATTGATTTGATGGTAGTCGAATTAAAGCCTTCTTTAAAGCTCTCGCAGAAGATGATTAAGGCACGCGCAGAAGAAGAGGCAATGATTGCCGAAATAGAAGCAGGCAAAGATTTCAAGGTTGTCTGCACCGGCTCCAATAAGGGCGGACTTGTCGCTCAGCTTGGCAGCTATTCGGTATTCGTACCCGCAAAGGAAATTCGTCCCGGCTTTGTTCAGGACCTCACCAAATACGTAGGCAAGACCCTTCGCCTCAGAATGATTGAGATCAAGAAGGACAGAAAGAAGGAAGTCATCGCATCGCAGCGCGTAATTTTACAGGAAGAACGCGATGCAAGGGCTGCCGCTAAGGAAGCAAGGGAACAGGAATTCTTCGACGCTATCTCCGAAGGCGATATCGTAGAAGGCAAAGTTGAAAGGGCAACCTCTTTCGGCGCATTTGTATCCGTAGGCGGTTTCGATTGCCTTGCACACATCTCCGACCTTAGCTGGACGGGCACCAAGGAAGTTACCGACGTGCTTGAAATCGGCGGCGTATATCACTTCAAGGTTCTCAAGATTGACAGAGAGAACAAGAAAGTCTCTATCGGCTATAAGCAGCTTCAGCCTCAGCCCTGGGAGCTTGCGGCAGATAAGTATCACGTAGGCGACATCGTAAAGGGCAAGGTCGTAAGAATTGTTCCTTTCGGCGCATTCGTAGAGGTTGAAAAAGGTATTGACGGTCTTGTACACGTCTCCCAGATCAGCCACGAGAGAATTGAAACCCCCGCAACCGTGCTCAGCGTAGGCGAAGAAGTTGAAGCAAAGATTGTCGCTTTCGACTGCGAGGCAAAGAAGATGAACCTCTCCATCAAGGCGCTTCTTCCCGAGCAGGAGAGAAAGCCCCGCGCAGAGAAGGCAGAGGGCGAAGAGGGACGCAAGCACAGCCGTTCTTCCAGAAAGGACGACGAAGAGCTCTCCAACTGGAGTGAGGGCAGCATCTCCGTCGGCACTTCTCTCGGCGAAATTCTTGCAAACGCAGAAAAGAAGAACTAATCAATTTAATAATATAGGCGCCTGTCGGACGGCAGGCGCTATTATTTTTCGGTCGGGCGCATTGTCCGACCGACTTTACATATTATGCGGCTATTGTCCCGCACAGCGTTGTTTAAAATATAATTCAAACAAAAATATCACCTTTTTTTGCGTAATACACCTTGAATTGAGTTTAAAATACACATTATGAGGTTATAAAAATATTGTTACATATCGGAGGTATTTTAAAGTGAAACAGGGTAACATACAGATTTCAAGCGAAAATATGATGCCAATCATAAAGAAATGGCTCTATTCGGACAAGGATATATTTCTGAGGGAAATTGTCGCAAACGGCATAGATGCGATAACCAAGTACAAAAAACTTGTCTCTATGGGTGAAACTACGGAAACCGAGGGTGAGGAATGCTGCATAAAGATCTCCGTCGACAAGGACTCAGGTACACTTACGGTAGCCGATAACGGCATCGGTATGACCGAAGAAGAGGTCGAAAAGTATATAACTCAGATTGCGTTTTCAGGCGCTTCCGACTTCCTTTCCAAATATGAAAAGGCGGGCGGCGACGGAATAATAGGACATTTCGGTCTCGGCTTCTATTCTGCCTATATGGTCTCCGAACTCGTCGAGATTGAGACAAAGTCCTACAGGGCGGACGCGCCTACTGTAAAGTGGAAGTCAGACGGCAATTCCACCTATGAAATCGACACCTGCGAGGGCGGCGAGCGCGGAACTAAGATAATAATGCACATCGCAAAGGAGGAAAACGAATTCCTCAGCGAGGCAAAAATCAGGGAACTTGTCAGAAAGTACTGCTCGTTTATGCCCTACAATATCTATGTGGACTTTAAGGGCGACGGCAAGGACAAGCCTCTCAATACCACCCAGCCTCTCTATGTCAAGGCGCCCAAGGACTGCACGGAGGAGGAATACAAGAACTTCTACACCGACACTTTTATGGATTACGATGCGCCCATATTCTGGGTACACCTCGATATGGATTACCCGTTCAGACTTAAGGGCATACTCTATTTCCCCAAGGTGAAGAACAAGGTAGAGCTCGAGAGGGGTAAGGTAAAGCTCTACTGCAACCAGGTATTCATTGCCGACAACATAAAGGAAGTCATACCCGAATTCCTGATGCTTCTGAACGGCGTAATCGACTGCCCGGATATCCCCCTCAACGTCTCGAGAAGTTTTTTGCAGAACGACAGGCAGGTACAGCGCATCTCAAAGTACATCACGAAGAAGGTTACCGATAAGCTCATCGCACTCTTCAAGAATGAAAGGCAGAAGTTCGAGGAATGCTGGAGCGACCTTGCAAACTTCGTCAAGTTCGGATGCATAAAGGATGCAGAATTCTATGACAAGGTCAAGGACATAATAATCTGGAAGGACATCGACGGCAAATTCAAGACAATTAACGAATTCCTCGGCAAGGGTGAAGAGATCGAAACCAAGTCCGAAGGAGCCGAAGATGAAAAGAAGGAAGAGGGCAAGGAGAATAAGGAAGAGAGCGCAAAGACGCCCGATACTATCTATTATGTCTCCGATGAAAAGCAGCAGTCGCAGTACATTAAGATGTTCAGGAACGCAGGTCTCAACGCCATTACCTGCAATACATTCATAGACCCCCACTTCATAAGCTTTATAGAATATAAGGCTCCCGACAAGTACAAGTTCACGAGAATTGACGCCGATGTCGCGGGCGCGCTCAAGGGCGAGGACGCCGCAGAGGACAGCGTAATTGCGGAAATATTCAAGAACGCAATAGGCGACGACAAAGTGACCGTAAAGACGCAGCAGCTCAAAAACGCAGAAGTACCAGCTATAATCAACGTCGACGAGTATATGAGAAGGTACTCCGAAATGGGTCAGTTCTACGGAATGAGCGACGAGGAGATAGGCAAAGTGCTCGTCGTCAATACGGCAAACTCCGTTATCGGCAAGATAAAGGAGCTGGGCGAAGAAAAGCAGAAGTTTGTGGCAGAATACGTATATCTGCTTGCGCTGTCGTCGTTCAGAAAGCTGACCTCCGAGGAGGCGCAGAAGTTCGCTGCGGCAAACCTCAAGCTGCTCGAGGCGTACTCCGACTGAATAAAGACATAATGAATTTTAAAAATAACCGCTCCGGCGGTTATTTTTTTATGCCCGAAAGTTCTTAAACGGGACAAGTCGCAATAGATTAGAATATGCGGTTGAACTTTTTGCCCGAAGATATACGACGGGCGCTCTGCTCCGTAGGACTTGACAATGTGACAGAAGTCAGGCTGAGATTGAGGCAGCCCGTCATAATAGGGCTTGCAGACGAATACAGATATCTCGGGACTGACGGAATTTGTGAGGAGGCAGACGGCGCAATTGTCTGCACCGACGTCGAAGGCGTGCTGACGGTGGCAATGGGCGGCAGCGTGTTTGCCTTTACGGAACAGCTCAAGAGGGCGTACATCACGGTTGGCGGGGTAAGAATAGGCATTGCGGGGGAATATGTCACCGAGCGCGGGCAAATCACGGCGGTCAAGAACATATCTTCGCTGAATATACGTATTCCGCACGACGTCCGCGGCTGTGCGAGTGCAATTGCGGAGTGCGGACAAATAGACTTTTCTAAAAATGTATTGCTCTTTTCCCGTCCGGGGCTCGGCAAGACGACTATCCTGCGGGATCTGTGCCGCACGTTGGGCGAAAGGATGGGCAACATTCTCGTCTTTGATGAGCGCGGAGAGATCTCCGCTACCGGCGAAGGCGGGGGATACGACCTCGGCGCGCACTGTGACGTCGTCCGCGGCGCCGACAAGCTCTGCGGCTTCGGCAACGCAATTAGGACGATGAAGCCGCAGATGATAGTCACGGACGAGCTGTATGGCAAGGGTGATATCGAGGCGGCAGAGATTGCTGCGGAATGCGGCATAGACGTACTCGCTTCCACGCACATTCAGGACCGGAAAAAACTCCTTGAAATGCCCTTTGGCAATTATGTGGAACTTACGGGCATAGGCAAACCCGCAAAGATTTATGATAAAGATTTTAATTTTATTTGCGATTGTAGTACTGTCGGGACTGCTGGGCGTGCTTCTGTCGGCGGAAAAGAAGAAGAGAGCAAGGGTATTCGACGAGTTGTATGAATTCAATGAAAAGATGCTCTTAAACCTCAAGTACGGCAAAGTGGGACTGAAGGAAATCTGCGAGGACTATCCCTCCGTCAAAGAGATTTTCGGCGGCAAGAGGTTGCTCGGGGGAGAGGACGGGCAGTTCATAGACGCATATATGAGGAGCATAGGCACGACAGACAGCCTGTCGCAGATTGACTACCTCAACGAAAGGAAAAACCAGCTCAAAAAACTTAGGGACGAGAGTGCCTCCGACTATAAAAAATATTCCTCTCTGTATATGAAAATCTGCCTGCTTGCAGGTATTCTCGTGGCGGTATTGTTGGCATAATGGATATCAACATAATTCTGAAAATAGCCGTTGTCGGTCTCATAATAACGATAATCTGCCAGATTTTGAAAAAATCGGACAGAGACGATATAGCGACGATAGTCTCGCTCGTCGGGCTAATCATAGTCTTTACGGTAGTAATATCTATGATTGCCGACCTGTTTTCACAGATAAAGGAGCTCTTCGAGCTGTTCTGATGGGAATATTAAAGATATGCGCGGTCGCGCTGATAACTGCAATTTCGGCATTCGTACTAAAGAGCCAGAAGTCCGACCTGACGCCGCTGTGCGTCGCTGTCGGCGGCATAATAATTGCGCTCTGCGCCTTCGACTACCTCGCCGAAGGGCTGGAATTTCTGCGCAACTTCTCCGAACAGACAAACATAGACAAATCTGTAATAAGGATAATTTTAAAGACTGTCGGCATAGGCTATGCAGTCGAACTGACGGCAAGCTCTGTAAAGGAGCTCGGTTTCGAGACAATCGCGGACAAACTTCTGTTATGCGGAAAACTAATTATATTCGTTATGTCAATACCCATATTCCGCTCGCTGTTCAACGTCATTATAAAGCTTATCGGACTTGTCTGAAGGCGATAATCGTTGCATTGGCAATCGTATTTCTGATTTCGCTTTTCAACTGTTGCACGGTCTTTGCCGAACAGTCGGACGGGGAACAGCTCACCGACAACATACAGTCGATAATCGACGGGCTGGACCTTGAGGAGTTGCAGAGCTATCTCGACGAGTATGCGGGCGATATCCTCTCTTCCTACGGCTCGAACGCAAAGGAAGTTATTGAATACCTGGTAAAAGGCGACCTCGGCGTAAACTATTCTGACTATATCGGACAACTCCTTTCAAAGATTTTCGACGGGGTAGTGTCACTCGTGCCCGTGTTCGCGCAGATTGTGGCAATCTCCATACTATGTTCGCTCTGTTCGGGCGCGGAGGACGGACTGCTTAAAAAGACTACTGCTAACACAGTTCGCCTTGCGTGTATGTCTCTCATAATTCTCATTCTCTCTTCGGTCATTGTCGGAATTATGGCAGATACCGTTGAGAGCGTCGAAAGGCTTAGGAGGCAGGTTGAGATAATCGCGCCAATTTTAATTACGCTTACCGTGCTTACGGGCGGCTCTTCTGCGGGCGCAATATTTCAGCCGACGGCAATTTTTCTGAGCGGCGGGGCAATCGAGATACTCAACGGCATAATCTTTCCCTGTACGATAGCCGTCATAGTGCTCAACTTTATGTCAAGGCTCAACCCCGCAATGTCTTTTACGGGCGTTGCGTCGCTCATCAAGTCGGTGATGAAGTGGGTGATTGGCATAACGGTTGCGGTTTTCGGCATATTCCTGACCGTACAGAGCAGCGCGTCCTCGCTGTTCAACGGAATTTTCTTCAAGATAACAAAATATCTCGTAGGCAACTCCGTACCCATAGTCGGCAATTTTCTCTCTGCGGGGATTGATATGATTGTGATGGCTGGTTCGATAGTCAGAAGTTCGGTAGGGTTGTTCGGTGTAATGCTGCTCATAGGCGAAGTCATTCGCCCGCTCGTAGTAATAGGCGCGTTCTCGCTTATGCTCAAAATTACGGGCGCGATTGTCCAGCCGCTCGACGGCGGAAAAATACATACGCTTTATTTCGACCTCTCTAAGGATGTGGAGTACGTCATCGCGGGCATTCTGATGATTTCGTTTATGTACCTCATAGTAATTATGGCAATAGCCAACAGCATACAGAGCTTTATATGACGGCATATCTGCTTTCTGCCTTCGGCGTGATATTCCTAAGCGTCATAATGAGCTATATCGTGCCCGAGGGCAAGCTCAACAAGACGGTTAACTTCATACTTAGGATTATTTCAATAACCGTACTGATATCTCCTATTACGGGGCTGTTCGACATATCGGACGAGACTTCTTATGAAGTCATCGACTATGAATATGTCTGCGAAATGCTTAGCGACAGCCAGAGCAGACTGCTCGAACAAAAAATTTCGGAAGAACTCGGCTTTGAATGCGACGTCGTCGTAGCCGTCGTGTACGAAAACGACTGCATTGCGGAAAGCGGCGTAACCGTGACGGGTGACTTCGACGCGGATACAAAGTATAAAATATTGGAATATCTCAAGGAGCTAGGCTATATAAATATAAATGTAAATGAACAGAGCGATTGAGTACCTCAAGGAAAACAAAAACATTCTTATTATTGCCGTTTTAATAGTTCTCCTCATACTTGCCGTAGTGCTTATAAACGCAGGCTCGGGCGACAGCGCGGCGGACTCTGTTGATACCCTGAAGAGCGAGGAGGAAATAAAACTGACGAGGATCATCTCCGAGCTTGATGGCGTGGGCGAGGCAGAGGTTATGATTACCTCCGACGACGGCGGCATACGCGGCGTCGTAATAGTCTGCGAGGGGGCAGACAATATAATGGTCAGAAGCAACATCTTAAACGTCGTCTCTACGGCGCTGAATATAGATAAAAATAATATAGCTGTTTATGCTATGAATTAAAAGGAGATTTTTTTATGACAAAGACAAAGAAGGTTATTATTATGTCGTCGCTCGTCCTCCTGCTTGCGCTGACGGCAGTGCTCAACGTACTGCTCGTAAACAGGAACACGGAGGCGCAGGCTGACGCCATAACGACGGCGAACTACTTCACCACCTACCGTTCCGAGAGGACGGAAAAGAGAAGCGAAGAGCTCCTGCAGCTCGACAGCATAATAGAGCTGTACGACGAGGGCAGCGAGAAGTATGCAGAGGCGGTTGACCTCAAGATGAAGATAGTCGGCATAATGGAAAACGAACTCGTAATCGAGACTATGATCAAATCTCTCGGCTTTTCGGATGCGGTTGTGTCCATCGGAATGGACAGCGATAACGTTAACGTATTCATAAACACCGACGAACTCGACGCTACGACAGCGCTTTCGGTATACAACCTCCTCAGAAACGAGCTCGGCGTGCCCGACACGAACATAATTATAATGCCTGTATATACGCAAATTTAAAAAAAACTTGCAAAATTCACATATATGTGTTATACTTATTCCAGACAAGAGATAATCTGTAAGGAGTATTGATATGGCACATATAAGGCGTGACCCCAATTCTACTCAGAAAGGAAAGATTTCATATAATTCGGGCATAGTCAGCGGCATTGTCGCGCTGGCAATCTCCGAGGTGGAAGGTGTAACCCTTCTCCCCGCGAAGAATAAGAGCATCAAGCTTACCTTCGATAAACAGGGCATTACGGCGGATATCAGCGTCAAGGTTGACTACGGCTACAACGTGCCCTCGCTGGCATTCAGAATACAGCAGTCGATTAAGCACAATGTAGAGTCTATGACAAATTACAAGGTCGCTAAGGTTGATGTTCATATTCAGGACGTAGATTTTCCTGAAAATGCGGTCATCTGATTAAATAACTTATAATTATTCCCTTAAACGACTTTAAGGGAATATTTCTATTTAAAAGCACAGTATGAGAACGATAGCAAGAGAGACAGTATTTAAAATTTTATTTTCCAGACAGTTTTCGGAGAGCGACGGCGCAGAGCTCAAACATGCGCTGTACAAGGCGGAAAAGCTCACCGCGGAGGACATCGGTTATGCCGACAGAATACTCTCGATAATCGAAGAGCACAAGGACGAGTTCACGGAAATTATCGACAGACATTCCCACGCTTTCCCCGAAAAGAGAATTTATCCCGCAGACAGGAGCATACTCTTAATAGGGCTTGCCGAGCTTTTGTATTGCGCCGATATTCCCGCAAAAGTCACCTTTAACGAGGCGGCTAACATAGCTTCTAAATACTCATCAGAGAGGAGTGCTTCCTATATATCGGGCATTCTCTCTTCGGTCGGGCAAAAAGGAGAGGGAAATGTACAAGCTGATTGACGGCAAGGCTCATTCCGCGCGTCTCCGCGGCGAAATAAAATTAAGGGCAGAAAAATTTACGGAGAAGAGCGGACGAAAAATAGGGCTTGCCGTCGTTCTCGTCGGGGATAACCCTGCGTCGCAGGTCTATGTCAGAAACAAGATAAAGGCGTGCGAGGAGACGGGAATTAAATCCTTTGCCAACTTTCTACCCGAAAGCGCAACGCAGGCGCAGGTCGAGGAGCTTGTTAAAAGCCTCGTTAACGACGCAAATGTGGACGGCATACTTGTCCAGTTGCCATTGCCTGCACACCTCGACGAAAAGGCGATTATGAGCCTTATTCCCGTCGAAAAAGACGTGGACGGCTTTTCGGAGCAGAATATGGGCAGGCTTTGTCTGAATGAGAAATGTCTTGTCGCCTGCACCCCCAACGGCGTAATGCAGATGCTGAGGGCAGAGGGGATAGAAATCAGGGGCAAAAATGCGGTGGTGATCGGACGCTCCAACATAGTTGGCAAGCCAATGGCAATGCTTCTTCTCAATGCCGATGCTACCGTAACAGTCTGCCACAGCAAGACGGCAAATTTAAAGGAAATCTGCCGCAGCGCCGATATCCTTGTTGCGGCGATAGGCAGGGCTAAATTTGTCACCGCAGATATGGTCAAGGACGGCGCGGTTGTAGTCGACGTGGGCATCAACCGCAATTCCGAAGGTAAACTGTGCGGCGATGTCGACTTCGAGGACGTCAAGTGCAGGTGCTCTTATATAACTCCCGTTCCCGGCGGAGTTGGTCCTATGACGATTACTATGTTACTCTACAATACCGTGTGCGCAGCGGAAAGGAGCCTGTAAGCACTTTGATTGAAGATTTCAATGAAAGATATTCCGAACTTTTAAACTATTTCAACGCCCGCCTCGGTGAATATCTGAAGGATATAGAGACGCAGCCGTCCGTGCTGGGAGAGAGTATGAAATATTCCATTCTTCTCGGCGGAAAGCGCATACGCCCAGTGATAATGTATGCGGTGGGTCAGGCGCTCGGTATTGAACGGGAGTTAATAACACCGTATGCGATTGCTATGGAGCTCATTCATACATATTCGCTCATTCACGACGACCTGCCTGAAATGGACAACGACGACTTCAGGCGCGGCAAGCCCTCAAACCACAAGGTTTTCGGCGCGGGAAATGCAGTGCTTGCGGGCGACGGGTTGCTCAATACCGCATATTCGTTGCTCTTCGGCGAGTGCTTCAAAGGCAGCGAGAACATCTCGGCGGCTAAATTTATCTGCGACGCGGCGGGAATATACGGTATGATTGCGGGGCAGTCCGCAGATCTTCTGCACGAAAATGACAGCGAGCCCGATGAAAATGTGCTCAACTACATATATGAGAACAAGACCGGCAAACTCATAATGGCGTCTGCAATAGTGCCGTCCGTACTTGCAAGCGGCAAGTATTATTCCGAACTCAAAGAGTTCGGAAGAAGGCTGGGGCTGCTGTTCCAGCTTACAGACGACATTCTCGACGTCTGCGGCGACTTTTCCAACCTCGGAAAGAGCATAGGGAAGGACAAGGCTGAGGGCAAGCTCACCGCCGTAAGCCTTTACGGTATTGACGGCAGCAAGCTTAGGGTGGACATAATCGGCGACGACTGCTACACCATACTCGACGGACTTGATTGCGACGTGTCATTTCTGTACGGTCTTGTAGATTTTGTAAAGTCAAGGTTGAGGTAAAATATTCAATGTTTGAATGCGATTTGCCTGACAACATAAAAGAACTTTCAGTCGCACAGCTCAAAGAGCTGTGCGAAACACTGAGAGAGAAAATAATTACGACGGTGACGACAAACGGCGGTCATCTCTCTTCCAATCTGGGCATTGTGGAGACGACCGTCGCGCTTCACCATGTCTTTGATTTTCCCGAAGACAAGATAGTCTTTGACGTCGGGCACCAGTGCTATGCCCACAAACTGCTGTCAGGCAGGGAGAAGGACTTTTCCACAATCAGAAAAAGAGGTGGGCTTTCGGGTTTTCCCAAGCGCGAGGAGAGCAAATACGACAGCTATAACACTGGACACGCCGGCACTTCGATTTCTGCTGCCCTCGGCATTGCAAAGGCAAGGGATTTAAAGGGTGAAAATTTCAACGTAATTGCGCTCATCGGCGACGGCTCATTCAATAACGGGCTCGTCTATGAAGCATTCAACAGTCTTAAACCTCTCAACACAAATATCCTCGTAATTTTAAACGACAACGGGATGTCAATATCTCCGACGGTCGGAAGTATGCACGAGTACCTTGAAATTCTAAGCAATGACAGCCAGCATAATCTGAAGCTGAAAAAACACGCCAACATCTTTGAAAGGTTTGGCTTTTCCTACAACGGAGTTTACGACGGAAACGACGTTGAGGCAATGATAGTAAAGCTGAAAGAGATAAAGGACAAGTTAAAAACTCAATCTGTCATTTTGCATATTTATACGAAAAAGGGCAAGGGGTATTCCTTCTGCGAAGAGAACCCGGAAGGAACGCACGGCGTCTCCGCAACGGGCGCAAGGCAGGGAGAAGAATACTCTCATATCCTCGGGCAGACCTTGACAGAGCTTGCCGAAAAGGACAGCCGCATCTTCGCGGTAACGGCGGCAATGACGCCCAGCCTCGGACTTGCACATTTCTTTGAAAAATATCCTGACAGGTCAATTGACGTCGGCATCTGCGAAGAGCACGCGACGATACTCTGCGCCGCCCTCGCAACGCAGGGCATCAAGCCCTATTACGCCGTATATTCGACCTTCCTGCAGCGCTCCTATGACGAGATAATCGTCGATATCTGCAGTCAGAATTTACCCGTCACGATTTGCATCGACAGGGCGGGAATTTCGGGCGCGGACGGAGAGACGCACCAGGGCGTATTCGACCTCTCGTTTTTGAGCTGTATTCCCAACCTGACAATTGCAGTGCCGAAGGACGGCGACGAGTTTAAAAAGATACTTGAGATGAGCGTACGCTACGAACACCCGCTCGTCATCAGATATCCCAAAGATTGCAGGCAGTCTTTCGGCAGTGGCGAAGCCGACATTGAGGTCGGCAAGTGGGAGATTTTACAGGATGGCGACGGCGACATAGCCATACTCGCCTGCGGTGAGAGGGCGCTTTCCATAGCCTTCCGCGCTGTTAAGTTGAGCGGCAATAAAGTAAAAATAGTCAACGCGCGTTTTGTAAAACCGCTCGACAGCGAGCTGCTTGACAACCTTGACGAGTGCAACATAATAACCATAGAGGACAATATGCTGACAGGCGGCTTTGGTTCGCTCGTCTGTTCATATTTTTCCGAAAGCGGAAAAATAGTCAAAAGTTTCGGCTATATAGACAGTTTTGTGCCCCACGGCGGCATAGGCGGGCTTATGGACGACTATGGTCTGAACGTTAACGACATCGCCGACTATATAAAAAAATGCGTTTAGACAAGTATCTTTCGGAAAAGTTCTCCTCAAGGACGCGCGCAGCAGACGCGATTGATAGAGGGCTAGTGCTCGTAAACGGAAATGCGGTTTCGCCGTCATACCGACTAAAGGAGAGCGATAAGATAACCTTTATCGAGGCGGAAAATTTTGTATCCCGCGGAGGCTTCAAACTTGCAAAAGCCGTTGCCGATTTCGGACTTGACTTCAACGGTAAGGTCTTTCTTGACGTCGGCGCCAGCAATGGCGGGTTTACCGATTGCCTGCTGAGGAACGGCGCAAATAAGGTCTATTGCATAGATGTCGGCGAAAGCCAGCTCGACAAGAGCCTGCTTGAAAAGAACGTAGTCGTGATGGACAACTTTAATGCGCGCAACTTAACGTCGGATATGTTCAGCGAGCCGATCGACGGAGCGGTCATCGACGTCAGTTTTATCTCGCTTACATATATTCTCGGCGCGGTCGCCTCGGCAATAAAGAGCGGAGGGGAGATAATAGCGCTCATAAAGCCTCAATTTGAATGTGACAACAAGTCCGTTGGCAAAAACGGAATTGTAAAAGGCGCGGAAAAACATAAAAAAATTATCGCCAAAATCTACGACTTTTCGGTTGCCGCAGGACTGTCGCCGATAAATCTTACAACCGCGCCGATAGTGCAGGGCAAAAATATTGAGTACCTGATATGGCTTTTGAAAGAGCCGCAAAGACGTGTTCCCAAAAACCAGCTTTTAAAGTACGCAAAATTATAAAAATTTTGCGTACTTTATTGCATATTTGTATATTATGTGTTATAATTATTCATATGATAGTCGGCATATATTTTAACATACGATTTAAATCGGACTATAAACGGCATCTTGAAAAAATAGAGAGCCGTCTTAAGGCTTCAGACATAGAATGTCGCCTCGTTCAGGGCGTCGCCGACATAAAAGGTATTGACATACTTATGGTTCTCGGCGGCGACGGGACCATACTCTCCGTCGCGTCGGAGTGCGCAGTTTATGACGTCAAGATAATCGGCATCAACTACGGACATATGGGCTTTCTTGCCGACTTCGAGCCGGAACAATTCGACTATGCCCTGCGCCTCGTCTGCGACGGGAAGTTTCAGACAGAGCGTCGCAGTATGATAGAAATTGCTTTCAACAATAAAGTTGTCTATGCGCTCAATGACCTTGTCATTCAGCGTTCTACGTCGGGAACAGGTTTCAGCAATACCATAAATCTCCGAGCGGAAATAGACGGCTCTACAGTTGACAACTACTCTTCCGACGGGCTGATTGTCAGCACGCCGACGGGGTCTACGGCATATTCTCTTGCTGCGGGCGGGTCGGTGCTGACGCCGGATCTCGAAGCTATGATTATGACGCCAATATGTCCTCATTCGCTTCATTCGCGCCCGATTGTGTTCAGCGATAAATCCGTTCTTAGAATATTCCGACTTGACGGAAACAGCACGCTTAACATTATTGTCGACGGGAAGGTAGTCGATACCGTATATGATTTTGACTTTGTAACTGTAAGAAAGTCGCTCAGATTTGTGGAATTTATAACCTCAACAAAAAATAATTTCTTTGACAAACTTTTAATTAAATTAAATATTTGGAGTAAATAATGCACAGAAACGCAAGGCAAGCTGCCATTTTGGAAGTGATTTCCCAAAAGGATATCGAAACACAGGAGGAGCTCTGTAATGAGCTCAACCGACTTAACTTCAACGTCACTCAGGCAACAATATCGAGGGACATCAAGGACTTGAAGTTGTATAAAGTCGCAGGAACGACAAAAAAGTACAAATATGCCTATATTGAAGGAGACGGTGTTGCTGTAAACAACAAGATGCATAACCTATTCCGTGAGTGCGTGCAGAGCATTAACTATGCCAACAACCTCATAATAATAAAGACTATGAGGGGCAACGGCTCGACTGCGGGCGCATTCATAGATTCGCTGCAGATAAAGCAGATTATCGGTACGGTTGCCGGCGACGATACCGTACTTATCGTCGTAGACAGCAACGACGATACACCCGATATTGTGTCGAGGCTCAACGAATACATAAAATAACGGTTGATTTTAGCTATGCTTGACAGATTGCACGTCAAAAATATCGCCCTAATCGAAGAGGCGGATATCCAGTTCGATAAAAAATTCAATGTGCTTTCGGGCGAAACGGGCTCCGGCAAGTCGATAATTCTCGACTCTATAAACTTCGTGCTCGGCTCTAAAGCCGATAAAAATCTCATAAGATACGGCTCCGAAGAGGCTTTTGTCAGGGCTGAATTTACCGTAGAAGCGAATAATGCCGCAATAGGCGAACTTAGCGAGATGGACATAGAGTGCGATGGCACTATAGTCATTTCGAGGAAATATTCCCTTGACGGCAAAGGCAGCATAAAGATAAACGGCAACAGCGTCACGGCTTCGATGCTTAGGAAAGTTACGTCGCACCTCGTCGACGTTCACGGACAGAGCGAGCATTTTTACCTGTTAAACGAAAAAAATCAGCTCGATCTTGTCGACGGACTGTGCAGGGAACAGCTCAAAGAGCATAAGACAACCCTTTCTGAACTAATCGCAAAAAAACGCGGGATAAAGAAGTCAATAGACGAGCTGGGCGGCGACGAGCAGGGGAGGTCGAGGCGGCTGGATATCCTCGACTATCAGATTAAGGAAATTAAAGATGCGGAAATTCGCGTCGGCGAATATGAAGAACTTAGCGCGAAGAAGAAGGTCATAGACAATCTCGAAAAGATTGCCGTGGCTCTCGGAGAAGTCAGGGGCATTTTGAGCGACGACAACGGCTGTACCGATCTTTTATCCTCGGCATCACGACTGATGTCGTCAATTTCCGCATACGGGGACGAATATTTTTCAATCTGCGACAGAATTGAAAATCTGGGCGTCGAGGCGGAGGATATAAGTCAGACTATTTCCGACTTAGCCGACGGGCTGTCATTCGACGAAAATGAAGCGCAGTACATTGAAGAGCGGCTGACGCTCATAAAAAACCTGATGCGAAAGTACGGCAACAGCGAAGAGGCTGTGCTTGCATTCTACGAGGACGCGGTAAGGCAGTACGAGGCGCTCAGCGACGCGGCGGAGAACATTGAAAATCTCTTTAGACAGCTCAAGGCTACAGACGACGAGATATTTGAATGTTGCTGTAAAATCTCTGTAATAAGAAAGGAGACCTGCAGGTCGTTTACGGGCAAAGTCGTAGATGAATTAAAATCCCTCAACATTCCTAACGCGAGATTTGAGGTGGAATTTGCACCGTTCGACAGAAATTCGGCACGTCTTAACGATATAAACGGCGCGGACGATATCTGTTTTATGTTCTCCGCGAATAAAGGCGAACCTCTTAAGCCGCTCAGCAAGATTATTAGCGGCGGCGAAATGAGCCGTTTTATGCTGTCTGTCAAGACACAGCTCAAGGACATAAACGGCATATCTACATACATTTTCGACGAAATCGATGCTGGCATAAGCGGAATTACCGCCAGGGCGGTTGCGGAAAAATTTATAGCGATAAGCAGGAACACGCAGATTATCGCCGTTTCTCACCTTCCGCAGGTCTGCGCTGCGGCAAGCTGTCAGTTTCTTATAAGTAAAAAGGACGACGGCAAGACTACCGTAACGTCAATATGCAGGCTCTCGCCGGAAGAGAGGGTGCAGGAAATCGTAAGACTGACGGGCAGCACGTCGTCAGAGGCGGCAACCGAGCACGCAAAGGAACTTTTGGCATACTTCGGAAACTAAAACTCAGTTAAAATATATTGCGGCTAAATGAATAAATTTCGCCGCATATTTTGTTGTCAGCGGAGCAGAATAATTGTATGTTCCGTTTAAACAGATTAACTAAATCATTATTTGCCGCAATCTGCCTATTATTGATTGCGTTCACTTTTACTCCTACTCCGGCATATGCTGCAACATCGCACGAGCTGTATCTTGGCGGTTTTCCCGCAGGGTTCATACTCAATACTCAGACCGTAGAAGTAGTGGGGATATGCGATATAATGAGCGAGGACGGCATTGCTAATCCTGCAAGAGAGTGCGGCATAACTACAGGCGACATAATCGAAAAAGTCAACGACATGGACGTTACAAGCGCAGAGCAGCTCAATTCGCTCGTGAACGAAGAATTCAAGCAGTTAGAGCTGACAATTTTAAGGCAGGGTGAAAGAAAAAAGGTCGTCATAGAGCCCGTAAAGGATAAGAGTTCGGGAAAAAATAAGCTTGGACTTCTGGTAAAGGACAGTTTAAACGGTATTGGCACCGTAACGTATGTCGACAGGGCAAGCGGTAAATTTGGTTCACTCGGGCATCCCGTCGCTGACGCAGGCGGGGCACTGACAAAAATACACGGCGGCAATCTTTACAGTTGTTCAATATACAATGTAAAAAAAGGGTTGAGGGGCAATCCCGGACAACTCAAGGGCATATTCGACAATTCTGGCGCATACGGCAAAATTGAATTAAACTGTAGCTGCGGCATATTCGGAACCGTCAATGAGGAATTCGACTATGCAAATTTAAGAAAGATAAAGTACGGAAGTGCAGAGGACGTAAAGATTGGCAAGGCAAGCATATTTACGACGCTTGACGGAAATGTTCCGCAGGAATATGAAATAAGCATAATTAAGACTGACAAATCAAACAAAGACAACAGAAATTACGTAATAAAGATAGACGATAAGCGCCTTATAGATACGACGGGCGGAATAGTGCAGGGAATGAGCGGTAGTCCGATAATTCAGGACGGTAAACTTGTCGGCGCAGTAACGCACGTATTCATAAACGATCCCACAAGGGGGTACGGCATATCAATTGAGAATATGCTCGGTTCATTTTAAACTCCGGTCCTCATATAATGATATATGAGGACTTTGCTTTTTAACTGTCAAAAGATTGACCAAAAGTATATAATTTCGGCAATTGCAACAATTTTAGTGGCAATTATAACTGGCATAGTACTATTTATAACTATCGGTTTGAATGATTACTTCTATAATTTTGCCGATATTTACATATTTTATCTCTTCAACTTTAAAAACGGAAGCATATTTGCTGCGCACTTTTTCAGCGAACTTTTATATCTTTACGCTATATTTTTAATCGCGTACTTTACTAAAAATAAGTATTTAGTACTTATACCCGTCTTTATAAAGACATTCTTTTCGGCGCTCTATGCATCGTTGCTGTTTGCGGCATTTTTCACGGAAGGAGTGCTTGCGGCAATACTGGTGTTCATTCCTTGCTGCGCAGTTTCGCTCTTTCTTTTCTTTTTTATAGGGGTATTATGCTATGACAACTGCAAACCTATTGTCTTTGCGCTTCCTGCATTATTTTCGCTCATAAGTTCTCTTGCCGCACTGACCTTAATCAATGTAGTTTTCAGGTGCATAATAATTATAGTATAATTTTTTTAAAGAGACGCAGACTTTTAGTATGAAAAAGTTTGTATTGTCTTTGGCGGCAAGCGCGATGATGGGCGTTGCGCTGCTCGCAAATATAACCTCTTCCGATGAAAAATTCGCCTTTGCTGACGATTTTTCGCTTTCAGACGGCTGCAAAAGCGCATATCTTTGCGACTATTACTCGGGCGAATGCATATTCAAGACCAACGAGCTGGAAAGACTGCCCATTGCGAGCGTCTGCAAAGTTATGACGCTCACTCTGGCATTCGACGCTCTTGAAAGCGGCAGAATTGCACTTGACGACAGCATTACCGTAAGTCCTAATGCGGCAGGGATGGGAGGTTCGCAGGTCTTTTTGGAGAGCGGGCTTAGCTATACCTACGACCAACTTTTCAAGAGCATTGTCGTCTGTTCGGCAAACGATAGCTGCGTCGCCGTTGCCGAAAGTCTGTGCGGAAACGAGCAGACATTTGTTGCCGAAATGAATAAAAAGGCAAAGGAGCTCGGCTGCAGCAACACCTTATTTTCAAACTGCACCGGACTGCCCAAGCCCACGCAGTACTCCTGTGCGCGCGACGTCGCGCTGATGTTCTGCAACCTCATAAAGCACGACGAATATTTCAGATACAGCAAAGTCTGGCTGGAGGACTTCAATCACCCTGACAGCCGAACGACTTCTATGACTAACACCAACAAACTTATCCGCAGGTATTCGGGCTGTGACGGCGGTAAGACGGGCTATACGGGAGAAGCGGGCTTCTGTCTCGCTTCCACGGCAGTGAGGGATAACTTGCGTCTTGTTTCCGTTGTTCTCGGTGCGCAGTCGAGCGACGCCCGCTTCGACGGTGCGGTCAATATGTTTAACTACGGTTTTGCAAACTACAAGAATAAGCTCGTACTCGACAGGGACGTAAATCTTCCCGAACAAGTATGCGTGACGGCCGGCAAAAAAGCGCTGATTGCCGTTCATCCCGAACGCTCCAGCTATGTTTTTTCAAGGGCAGACGCAGAGCCGAACGTCACGATAAATGTGATTTTGGACGAGCTAAAGGCACCGCTATGCAAGGGCGACAGGGTGGGAATAATCGAAATATATAAGGACGGAATTATCTTCGACACTGTAAATCTTGTCGCATCGGAGGATGTTTTAAAGGCGGATTTCGGCGATAATTTCAGGAAAATTGCTGAAAATTGGGCATTATGACGTCTCCGCAAATTGTTGCAATGTAACAGAGTATTAAAATATTTGACTATTAAGCAGACCTTTGATAAAATATCATAGAGATATTTTATTAGAGGTCATTTTTTATGAACGAAAGAGCAACGCTTAAGGCGGCTGAAAACGGACATCTGATGATAGGCGGTTGCGACGCGACGGAGCTTGCAAGGCAATTCGGCACTCCGCTCTACGTCTTTGACGAGGCGTACATCCGCTCTATGATGAGAACATACAAGAACACGATTGACAACTTTTACGGCGGCAACGGCAAGGTGCTGTATGCATCAAAGGCATTCTCCTGCGAGGCGGTCTACCGCATAGCGCAGCAGGAAAAAATAGGCTGCGACGCCGTTTCCGGCGGCGAACTCTATACCGCGCTCAAGGCGGGTTTCAACCCCGAAAATATCTATGTTCACGGCAATAACAAGCTATTCTGCGAGCTGGAAGAGGCTGTTGAGGCAGACGTCGGCGGCATTGTTCTGGACAGCATCTCCGAAGCGCAGGCGCTCGACGGCATTTGCCGCGACAGAAAAAAGGTGCAGAACGTCCTCATAAGAATTAACCCCGGAATTGAGGCGCACACGCACGCATTTGTGCAGACGGCGAGGACGGATTCCAAGTTCGGCTTTTCGATATCCGACGGCAGCGCGTTGGAGATAATCAAGGGCGTACTCGCGCTGAAAAATATCAGTTTGAAGGGCTTTCACTGCCATATCGGTTCGCAGATTTTTGAAAAACAGTCCTTCGTGCTCGCGGCAGAAAAAATGATGAATTTTATTAAGCACGTCAAGGATGAGACGGGATTTGTCGCCGATACCTTAAATATGGGCGGCGGCTTCGGCATATACTACACCGACGACGACCCCAAGCTCAGGGAAGAGGACTATGCCGCATATCTTATGGCTCTCATCGGCAGCATAAAGTCCAAATCGGAGGAACTCAACCTTCCGGAGCCGTATCTGCTTATCGAGCCCGGGCGTTCGATAGTCGGCGAGAGCGGGATAACGCTATATACCGTCGGCACAATCAAAGACATTCCCGGCATCAAGAAGTACGTTGCGGTTGACGGCGGAATGTTCGAGGCGCCGAGATATGCGCTCTACCAATCTAAATATTGCGCAGCGAGGGCGGACGACGTCAACGCGCCCTGCACGCAGATAGTCAGCATTGCAGGCAAGTGTTGCGAGAGCGGCGACCTCGTTGCGGCGGACGTAAAACTGCCAGAAGTCAGAAAGGGCGATATTCTCGCTGTGTTCTCCACGGGGGCATATCACTATTCTATGGCGAGCAACTATAACAGAAATTTTGTACCCGCAGCCGTTCTTGTTTCGGACGGAAAGGCAGACATAATAGTAAAGAGACAAAATTACGAGGATATCGTCAGGAACGACGTCATCCCTGAAAGGCTTAAATAATAAATGGATAACGTAATCTACTATCTTGCAAGCCTCGTCGCGGTCATATTCGTATTTTCCCCGCACGAGTTTGCACACGCCTACGTTGCCTATAAAAACGGCGACCCGACGGCTAAATTCAACGGCAGAATGACGCTCAACCCGCTCAAACATATGGATCCCACAGGCTTTGTGCTGTGCGCGGTTGCGGGTTTCGGGTGGGCAAGACCTGTTCCCATTAACACCGGTAACTTCCGTAACTATAAGAAGGGGCTGTTTACGACGGCTGTTGCGGGAGTTATCGCCAACTATATTGTGGCGTTCTTCGCCTTTCTCGCCTATGTGCTTCTCGTTAAAGCTTTCAGCCTTCTGCCGCTTGCCAACGAGGCGATGTTCAGGTTCGAGGCTCTCGTTGCAAACATCTTCTACCTGACATTCGCGTACAGTCTGTATTCGGTAGTGTTCAACCTTCTTCCGCTCAATCCTCTGGACGGTTTCAGGGTGGTAGAGGCATTGACGAGGGAGATTAGCCCCGTTCAGAAATTTTTGAGAGATTACGGTCAGATGATACTCATTCTGTTAATTGCAGAGAGCTTTATCTGCAACTTCGTCTCCAAATACAATAGCTTTGCAAATTATTTCAACATTCTCGGATATGTCGGCTGGTTCGCCAGGGAGATTATAGGCTATCCCATACAGATTGCCTGGAGCTGGATTTTAACGATATGATTGACGAAAATTTCGATGATTTTGAATCAATAGTAGACTATAACACCGTCCTTGACGACTTTGAAGGACCGCTCGATTTACTGTTGCATCTGATAAACATCAACAAAATCAGGATAGAGGACGTCTTTGTCTCCAAAGTGACGGAGCAGTTCCTTGACTACATAGAGTTTATGAAAACTCAGCCCAGCCGCGACGTCGACAAGGAGAGCGAATATCTCGCTATGGCGGCGCAGATCATCTACATAAAGTCAAAGGCGATGGTGCCCGTTGTCGAAATAGACGGCGAGGAGATAGGCGGCGCCGACGAAGAGCAGGAAGAACTCATCGCCCAGCTCAAGGAGCGAGAATTTGAACTGATAAGAGAGCAAACCCCTAAACTCAAAGATCTGGAAACCATAGGCTATTACTATAAGGACCCCGACAAGGAAATAAGCAAGGTCAAGGTTGTCTACAGAGATTTCACGGTCGACGGGCTCTTGCAGGCGTTTGCCAATCTGTTGCTGCGCAACGAGAGCCTGCAGAGGGAAAAGAATAACATTAAGGAAATACCCAAGGACGAATATACCGTTCAGGACAGGGTGGAGTTTATAAGGGATAAGTTAAGACAGAAGTCGGAATTTGATTTTGACGAACTCTTTTCGTCGTTTTCGCGCAACGAGGTCATAACCACTTTCCAGGCGCTTCTCGAAATGCTGAAATTCCAGTATGTAATGGTCGAACAGCTATCGGCTTTCGGCAATATCAAGATCAAAGTAAATCCTGAAACGGATATAGAGAGGCTTTCGGATGAACAATTTGACGAATATAATTGAGGGGATTGTCTTTGCCTCCGGCGAGGCGGTTCCCGTCAGATACATAGTTGAAAAACTCGGCTGCACCATAAAAGAGGTCAACGCCTGCATAGATAAGCTCAAGGAAAAATACGGCGGCGAGTGCGGAATACACCTTCTGACATTCAACGGAAAAATCCAGCTTGCGACAAATCCGGACTATCGCCAGCAGATCTCCGACGTGCTCACGCCAATAAAGGAAAAAGAATTTACCAAGACAATTCTGGAATGCGCGGCGCTCATTGCCTATAAACAGCCCGTCACAAAGGGCGAGCTGGAGGATATAAGAAAGGTAAGCTGCGACTACGCCATACATACCCTGCTCGAACTGCAGATGATAGAGCCCTGCGGAAGAAAGGACGCCGTCGGCAAGCCGATACTTTACTGCACGACGGATAACTTCCTCAAGCGCTTCAAACTCAACTCAATCGACGAATTACCCGACTATGAAGAGCTTATGGCGCAGATTGCCGAGCTCAACGACACGATTTTGAGGGAAGAAGAAGATTCTGCTTACCTCTACAAGAAGGACGTCTACACCGGCGAGGACGAGGAAGGCGAACAGCCCGAGGAGAAGAAGCCCGCCGTCACAGAGGACGGATACGAGTTGCCCGAATTCCTTGACGGAAGCGATGACGAGCTCATCAAAATCAAATAACCCAACAGACGTTTATTGCTTTGCTTTACAGAGAATTTGCACATTTACAAGCCGCCCGAAATCGGGCGGCTTTTATGCTCTTATTAAGCAGAAATATATATAAAAGGCGTAGATTTGCACAAAAACGACAAGTCAATGAGACTGATTGAAACTAAAAGAAAATATGAACGGAACAAAAGAATTTAATTCTACGGCGACAAAAATCTGCATAAACGGCAAGCGGGTACACATAATAGAGTTGTGGAAGAGTTCATTATTTACGGTTGCACGGCGCTGTTCACGCTGCTTATCTTTCCTTTCCACCTCGTAAATTATATATATTTGTCGACGGCGGACAAATATGCATCCTACAACCTGACTATGTACAGATTTTTACCGTTATTCAACGCAAACACAATAGAAAACAAGCCTCAGCTTATGAGCATTAACGGAAAGGAAATACCAATAGATATAAGAAGTTTCAATATAAAATATTTTGAACTTATAAGAAAACTCTGCATAGTAAAAGTGGTTCAGCTTGCAGATTTCGGAATAAATTCGGAAATAAATGCCTGCATCGCCGTTTTTCAGAATGTGATGACGCAAACGGTGTACGAACTGTTAAACTATGCTGACAAAGGCATAAAACTTAAAAATTATATTATTCTGAACTGCGACGGCGACAGTATCACCTATTATCTCAAGGCGGTGAACGTCGCAAACATAATTTCTGCCGCAGGCATCTTTCTTTATATAATAAGGGGAAAATTAAATGAATTTAAAGCTTAAAAAGCCCGCAAGGGAAAACCAATACGACAAGCCAAATCTCGCACTCGACAAGATTGCAAGGGCGGATACCGTAATAGGCGAGCCAATACTCACTATAAGCGGATCTCAGGTAATTCCGCTTTCCTCTGTGACGGTCGTAAACTTAGGCGGCGGAGGGGAATACGGCGACATAAAGACGTTCCGCGAAACCGAAGGCTTCAAGCTCGCAGGAGGTAACGGAACGGTTGTAACGGTTAAGCCGACGGGCTTTCTCGTCGACGACGGAAGCGGTTGTAAACTTCTTAAGATGTCGGACGACGCAATAGACAATCTTATAGAAAAAACAGGGGAGTTGGTCAAAAAACTGACGACAGATGAGTAAATTCATAAAAATCACGGCAATTTTTACTGCATTTACATTCATTTTTGCATTTTTGCATATTACTATGTCTAACATAATAAGTGCAAATGCTGACGGGATCGCGGAAATTGCAATGGAATTGAATACAGGAAGAGTGCTGTACAGCAAAAATGCGGAGAGCAAACTTCCTATGGCAAGCACTACAAAGATAATGACGGCGCTCTTAATCGCCGAAGAAACGAACCTAAGCGAGGAGGTAATCGTTCCCGAGCAGGCTGTCGGTACGGAAGGTTCTAGCATCTATCTGAAAAGCGGGGAAAAACTGACCGTCGGCGATCTACTGTACGGTCTGATGCTGCGCTCTGGAAACGATGCGGCGGTTGCTCTTGCGATAATACACAGCGGCAGCGTTGAAAAATTCGTCGACAGAATGAATGAGAGGGCTGGCGAAATAGGTGCTCTGAATACTCACTTTGCAAACCCGAACGGTCTGCCAAACGAAAATCACTATACCACGGCACAAGATCTGTGCAACATTGCTCGCACGGCTATGCGCAATGAAATTTTTGCCAAAGTAGTCAGCACTACGGAATACAGCGGCGATTTCCGCAATTTTACCAACAAAAACAAGCTGTTATACTCATTTGAAGGCGCAAACGGAATAAAGACGGGATATACCGACAGGGCGGGCAGATGCCTTGTGTCGTCTGCGGAGCGCGACGGAATGGATGTAGTCTGCGTCGTTCTCAACTGCTACGATATGTACGAAAGGAGCGCTGAAATCCTGTCGGAATGTTTCGGCGCATATTCTTTCGAAAAAATTTCCTCCGAACTGATATTTTTATGCGACGGACAGAGATGCTCTTTGAAGGAGGACGCCCTGCTTTGCATCGAAAAGGAGGGCGAAATAGAATATAAAGTCCTGCCAATCAGCGGGCAAAGTGACGGGGCAATCGCAGAATTGCAAATTTTGAGTGCAAAAGACTTGATTTTCACCACAAATTTGTATAGTATAATGTAAGTACTAAATGATTTTCAGGTGATTATGAGAATAAACAAATATCTTGCTCTCTGCGGCGTGGCGTCAAGGCGCGAATGTGACAGGCTCATCTCCGAGGGAAGGGTTGAAGTGAACGGAAGAATTGCCGAGGTAGGCTGCGAAGTCAGCGGCGAGGACGTCGTTAAGGTAGACGGCAGAGAAGTAAGGGCGCAGAAAAACGAATATTACATCTTAAATAAGCCCAAGGGCTATATCTGTTCGGTTAAGGACGAAAAGGGAAGAAAGACCGTGCTCGACCTGATGCCCGAAAACGTCGGCAGAATTTACCCCGTGGGCAGACTTGACTATGACAGCGAAGGGCTTATCATTCTGACTACCGACGGCGAACTTGCGCAGCACCTCACGCATCCCTCAAACGAAGTGCCCAAGACTTACCTCGTAAAGATTGAAGGAACAATCACGGAGGCAGGGCTCAACCCCATAAGGAGCGGCGTAGATATCGGCGGTTATGTTACAAAAAAGTGCACGGCGCACATCGTCGAGACGAATAAGGACTACACAAAAATTCACGTCACGATAACCGAGGGCAAGAACAGGGAGATAAGGAGAATGTTCGAGGCGATCGGCAAGAATGTCACCCTGCTCAAGCGCATCAGGATAGGCGAACTGACGTTGAGAGGGCTCGACCGCGGCAGTTACAGAAAATTGAGCCAGCAGGAAATTGCATATCTTATGATGCTCTGATGTATCAAAACATCCGATTTACTTTGCGTAAATCGGATTTTTTGATAAATTATGGAGCTGTTTTCAGAAATTTCTTATGAGACCGACGACCTTGCCGAGAATTGTGACGTCGTCATAGATAAAGTCGTCCATATTGTCGTTTTCGGGGTGGAGGACGATTTTTCCGTCACGCTTGAAGAAACGCTTTACGGTGGCGCTGTCGTCGACGAGTGCTACGACAATTTCTCCGTTTTCTGCAGTCTGCTGCTTTTTTACGACGATTTTGTCGCCGTTGTACATACCAATGTTAATCATCGAATCACCGCGGACGTTGAGCATAAACAGGTCTTCGCTACCGAAAAGGTTTACCGGCACGGAAAAATAATCTTCATAATTTTCCTGCGCGAAGATGGGCTGACCTGCCGCAACAGTACCTATAAGAGGTATCTTGACAGAATTCTGCTTTATGGAAATGGCGCGGCGCTTGTTTTCGCCGACCTTATTTTTTGCAATCAGTCCCTTTTCTGCCAGACGATTAACCACGCAGAACGCAGTGGCAGTAGAGGGAATATTGCACGCAATGCAGATTTCCCTGACCGTCGGCGAATAACCGTTTTCAGTCATATACTTTTCAATGAAGTCAAGAACCTGTTGGTCACGATCTATACGTCTCATAATAATCTCCTTTTGTCTATTCTATCATATAAATATCAAAAAATCAAACGAATGTTTAAACTTTTTTACTTGTTTTTTAATAAATTTTGAAATATAATATCTGCAGGAGATATAATATAATGAAAACTTCTAAAGAATGCGTACTTTATGACAGAGAATGTATCGACTGCGGCGAATGCGACAGGTGCGATTTAGACCCCGAAAAGATCTGCGACAACTGCGGCAAGTGCCTGGACATACGCGACGACGCCGTCATAAAGATAGATAAAATCATTCTGGAACCAGAAGAGTAATCAGTCGCGGCGAATAAACTCCGCGAATTTCTCCGCGTGCATCTTCTCGGTTCTGACCCTGCACTTAAGCCCGTCCTGCGTAAATTCTTTGCTGATTTCCTTTAAATATGGCTTTAATGCTTCATAGCAGCCGAGATTTCTGAACGGCACGAACAGGTCAAGGGCGATATATCTGTCCTCGAACTGAGTCTTGATGCGTTCCTTCAGGGCGGCTATGCCGTTACCCGTCTTTGCGGAGATGAGCACGCAGTCGGCAGGGAGAGAAGAGAGGTCGTCGACGAGATCGCACTTATTCAGAACGTTTATCACCTTTTTATCAAAGCCAAGTTCGTCAAGCGTCTGGCGTGTGGTAGAAAACTGCAGGCGATAATCGGATGACGCGTCTGCAACAAACAGTGCGAGGTCGCACCTAAGCGCAACTTCAAGCGTCGATTTGAACGCCTCGACTATGTCGTGCGGCAGTTCCTGTATAAAACCGACCGTATCTATCAACAGATATTCCTCGTCGTCTATCACAAGTTTCCTTGCTGTAGGGTCAAGAGTTACGAAGAGAGCGTTGCGCGACAGCACATCGGAACCCGTCAGCAGGTTTAAAAGCGTCGATTTGCCCGTGTTCGTGTATCCTACGAGCGCGATTGTCTTAACATTTCCCTTAATGCGGCGGTCGCTCTGCAGGCTTCTGCGGCTTTTCGTCTCTTCAAGCCGCCTTTCGAGATATTTCAGCCTGTATGCGATATGCCTTCTGTCCGTTTCAAGCTGGCTTTCGCCCGGTCCGCGCGAACCTATGCCGCCGCCCAGACGGGAGAGCGCCGCGCCCTTGCCCTTAAGCCTCGGATAGATGTACTTGAGCTGGGCAATCTCTACCTGAATTTTGCCCTCGCTCGTCACGGCGTTACGCGCAAAGATGTCGAGAATGAGCGTCGTCCTGTCAATCACCTTTCTGTCGCCGAGCGCCGCCGAAATGTTGAGCGTCTGCGAGGGGGAGAGTGCGCCGTTAAACAATATTGTAAGATCATCAATACCGTCAAGTTCGGCGCAAATTTCATTAAGTTTGCCCGAACCGATGAACGTGGCGGCGTTAACTTCCTTAATATTCTGGTAAGCCGTACCGACATATGCTGCCCCCGCGCTTTCTATTAGCGCGACAGCCTCTTCGTGTACAGTCTTATAGTTGTCATTGAGTATCGGCTGTATAATAAATACTTTTTCCGTCATTATTCAGTCGTCGTCCCTTCTGAGTTTAACCTTGTCCGCAATAGCCCTGCGGTTGTCCTCGCTGATTGCGGCGTAGTGCTTTCTCGTAGTGTTTATATCCTTATGCCCGAGAACATCTGCAACTATATAGATATCGCCCGTAGCCCTGTAAAGCTGCGTACCGTAAGTGCTGCGCAATTTATGGGGCGAAATTTTTTTGAGCGGCGAGACTATTTGGGCATATTTCTTTACGAGATTTTCGACCGCGCGCACCGTAATTCTCTTCTTTTGCGAGGAGAGGAAGAGCGCACCGCCGCCGTAATTTTCAAGGTCAGTCTGCTTTTTATATTCGATATAGCGCTTAAGCGCCTCTGAAACGTCTTCTCCGAAGAATAAAATAGACTTATTTCCGCCCTTACGGATTACAATAAACGAATTATCCCTGAAATTTATATCATTGTCGTTGAGACCGACGAGCTCGCTTATACGTATGCCAGTACCCAAAAAGAGGATTAAAATAGCACTGTCTCTGACCTTATTTTTGTCGTGAAAAGACTTCTGACGAGGGGATAGCCCCGTGCCGCTTTCTGCAATGTCTATTATATCTGCAACCTCGTTTCCGTCAAGACGAATAATCGGCGTTTCGTGAAGCTTAGGAGTTGCGACTTTAGCCGAATTGTTAACCGAAATGAGCCCTTTATTGAAGAAATATTTGAACATTGCGCGCACCGAGGAAAGCTTACGAGCTTTGGCGCGTTCGTTGCAGCAGTGCATCTTACCGCAGTATTCATAATTGGAGAGGTATACGAGGAAATATTCGATATCGCTGTTAGTAACGGCCTCGATGTCAAGCAAAGTGATGTCCCTCACAGTCTTTCCGCGGAACTTTTTAAGGCACAGATAATTGAAAAAAATCTTCAGGTCGTGCGCATAATTAAGTCGCGTAAGAGGAGACGTCTGACTGTCAATCGCCATAAAATAGTCAATGCAGAGGGGCGGTAACTCCTCGTCAAGCAACTTTTCAATCGACTTGAGATTGCGGTTATTGCGCTGTAAATAATAATTTGAATTTTCCTGCATAGTTAGATTTTATTACAAAAAAATTCAGATGTCAATTCATATTTTTACGAAGAGATGAACTAATTTATTTTAGTGAATTTTGCCCGGATAAATGACGAAAGCAAGTATAATAAATGCTTGGACAGCAAAAGTTCAAATTATAGAGAGGGCGGTCTTGTTATAAGCACAAATGATTTGCACTGACCGAAACTCTTAAAGAGCAGATATTGCACAACGTCTCAAAATTAAGTTACGCGAAAACAAAACTAAAGGAGTGCACAATTTAAATGGGCTTCAACAGGTAATTCTGACGGCGATTTATAAAGGAGGAAAAACTTTCGAAAATAATTTCTGCCCGAATGGAAGTAAGCAGAACTATTCGTAAAACACAGCTTTTACGAATAAAGAGGGGTTTAAGAGGGCAAAAAGAGAGGGGTTTGACAAATTTAATGTTTCTCAATAGAAATTCTGAATTCATATAATGTATTTAAGCAATCTCAAATTTATTTATGCCTGGCAAAAAGTCTGAATTAAATTGAGCTCTGAAACGTCGTACAAATCAATTAAGAAAAAATACGAAAAGTTTCAGAATTTTTTTCGTGCAATTTCCTATGCAATGCCACATTATCTGCAAGCAAATCAAATTTATCAAACTTCAAAATTATCGGGCTTCTCATTACGCTTGGCTACGGTGTATTGTACGAAAACTTGCTCTGCAGAATGTCTAAAAACCAATCAAATATTTTTAAAACGCGTTACAGAACGTTTTACAGAGCAATTAAAATAACGTACCTGCCATCTAATGATCAATAAATCGACAAACTATCGAAAAAACTAAATCAAACTACAAATTTTATAATGCGCTACAATAAAATTACTGAATAATCAGAAAAATATCGTTAACTCAAGCCGGAATTTTATATAAATTAGGCGCAAAATCAGCTAAAATGCATACAAATTTTCCATAAAATCTACCCCTTTTATCGTCAAATGACAAGGCATTCTATAAATTGGTGCCATAATATGTGGCGAATAAATGTTTAATGTGAAACATTATAGGCTTTTTTACAAATTTAATGCTGAAATATGATTTAAGCACATTTATGAAAACTGAAACTTCCTTTCTCAATATTACTCTGGCTTAATCTGGAAAAATCTAATATTGATACCATAAAAGACACAAATTTTGTGGTTTTTAAGCAATTATGTCTGACATAGTAATATTCAAAAAGGCGGATAATGCAAACTATCCGCCTTTTTTACTAAGTTATATTATTTGGTAATCTGCTTGAGGTTCCAGATCTTTTCAGCATATTCCTTGATGCTTCTGTCTGCCGAGAAGTAACCCGAAGCCGCAATGTTGCGGAGCGACATCTGGTTCCACTTCTTCTTATCCTTTACATAGAGCTCGGATATCTGGTGCTGCGTTCTGCTGTAGGAGACGAAGTCTGCCATACACATATAGGGGTCTGCGATAGGCGAACCGGTCAGCAGATAGTTTGCCATATCCGAGAAGGATTCTCCGTTAAAACCTATAATGAGTGCCTCTATTATACGCCTCAGTTTGGGGGAATCGTTGTAATATTTGCTGGAGCTGTATCCCGAACGCCAGATATCGTCGACCTCGTTTGACTTAAGTCCGAAGATAAAGATGTTATCGTCACCGACCGCTTCTGCCATCTCTACATTTGCGCCGTCAAGCGTACCTATCGTGAGCGCGCCGTTGATCATAAACTTCATATTGCCAGTACCGCTCGCCTCTTTGCCTGCAAGCGAAATCTGCTCTGAAACTTCAGACGCGGGCATAAGCTTTTCGCTCATTGTGACGTTGTAGTCTTCCATATAGACGACGTTGAGCTTTTCGTTTATCTTGGGATGCTTTCTGATATCAGCCGCAAGGAAATTGATGAGCTTAATTATCTGCTTTGCCATCGAATATCCGGGAGCTGCCTTTGCACCGAAGATATATGTCTTGGGCTGAATATTGAGGTCGGGATTTTCCTGCAAGTCGAGATATGTGTCGATTATGTTTAGCGTATTCAGAAGCTGGCGTTTATACTCGTGCAGACGCTTTGCCTGCGTGTCGAATATCGAATTGGGGTCGATGACGAAGCCCTGCTTCTTCTTTGCATACTCGGCAAACTGTCTCTTTTTGATAGATTTTATTTCTTCAAGACGCTTGAGAACGCTTTCGTCGTTTTCAAACTTTTTGAAGTCAGCGAGCTTTGCGCTGTCGTGAATGAAGCCGTTGCCTATGCAATCGCTGAGTAGCTCAGTGAGTTCGGGGTTAGCCTGACAAAGCCATCTTCTGTATGCAATGCCGTTGGTGACATTCCCGAACTTCTCGGGCGAAAATTCATAGAAATCTTTGAAAATCGACTTCTTGATTATGTCGCTGTGAAGCGCTGCAACGCCGTTTACGCTATGACTGCCATATACGGACAGGTTTGCCATCTTTACGCGGTTATGCTCAATGAGCGACATCCTCGCAATTTTGTTCCATTCGCCGGGATATGCGTTCCATAGCTCTTCGCACATTCTTCTGTTGATTTCCTGAATGATAGAATGAATTCTGGGAACAGTTCTCTGAACGAGGTCTTCCGACCAGGTTTCAAGAGCTTCTGCAAGCACTGTATGATTTGTGTATGCACACGTTGCTGTCGTAATTGCCCACGCCTCTTCCCATTTGAAATAATACTCGTCGACAAGTATCCTCATAAGTTCGGGAATAGCCATTGCAGGGTGCGTGTCGTTGAGATGTATTGCCGCAAGCTTGGGGAGATCTCTGAGGTCGCCGTATCTGCGTCGATGGTCAGAAATAATATTCTGAATAGACGCCGAGCAGAGGAAATACTGTTGCTTGAGCCTGAGCGACTTGCCGTTGAGGTGGTTATCGGCGGGATAGAGAACCTTAGTAAGCACGTCAGCATCATTATCGTCAGACATCGCCTGATAGTAATCGCCCTGTGAAAAGAGCTTCATATTGAAGTCCTGAACGGGCTTAGCCTTCCAGAGCCTCAGTACCGAAACCGCCTCGCTGTCCTTACCGGAAATCATCATATCGTAGGCAACAGCCTCGATATCTTTAGTGTCTACATAGTTTATCTGAACGCCGTTTTCTGTCCAAACTTCTTCAACTCTGCCGTTGAAACGGACGATAAACGACTTATCCGTTCTCTGAGTGAGCCAGACTTCGCCGCCGGGCAGCCATACATCTGGAAGTTCCGTCTGCCAGCCGTCAACTATCTTCTGCTTGAACAAGCCGTATTCATAGCGGAGCGAATAGCCCATTGCGGGATAATTTCCCGATGCAAGCGCATCCATAAAACAAGCTGCAAGTCTGCCTAAACCGCCATTACCGAGACCAGCGTCAGGTTCTAATTCATACAAATCCTCAAGCGAAACGCCGTAAGATGATATTGCCTTGGCGAACACATCGGTTGCGCTGAGGTTGAATAAACTGTTTTTCAGAGAGCGCCCGAGAAGGAACTCCATACACAGATAATATACTCTCTTTGCTCTCTTTGCTTTGCACTTCTTATAGAACTGCTGTCTTTTCTGCAGTAAGATATCCCTCACGCTCATAACAACAGCCCTATAAAGCTGATCTTTGGAAGCTTCGGTCGGGCTTACGCCAAAATACCTTGCAAGTTTACCGTTAACAAGTTCCTTGACTTCCTTTTCGGTAATAGCCGTATTGCTCATTCTGTTCTCCTATAAAATGATTTGTAAAATTATTTAAGCATCTCCATATAAAGCGCCTCGTACTCCTCGGCCGATTTCTTCCAGCTAAAGTCGGAGGTTGCGGCGTTATACATAAGTTTTTGCCATACTTCCTTATCTCTATAATCGTAAATTGCCTCGCGGATGACATACATCATATCGTGCGCGTTGTAGTTAGAGAACGTATAGCCGTTGTAGAGAGGCTTGATGCTGTCATAGAGACCGCCGGTCTCTCTGACTACGGGGATGGTCGCATATCTGCAGGCAATCATCTGTGAAAGACCGCAGGGCTCCGACTTGGAGGGCATAAGGAAGATATCCGAACCCGAATAGATCTTACGCGAAAGGTCGCCGTTGAATACGATGTTTGCGCTCACCTTATCGGGATATCTTCTTGCCAGATCCTTGAAATACGACTCGTACTGATAGTCGCCCGTGCCCAAAATTACGAGCTGAACGTCATCCTGAAGAATTTCTTCGATTACATTGGTAACAAGGTCAAGACCCTTGTGCGCTACAAGGCGGGAAATCATAGAAATGATGGGCGTGTTGGGTTTTACGGGAAGATTGAGCATCTTCTGGAGCTCACTCTTGCAGATAGCCTTACCCGACATATCCTCCGCGCTGTAGTTTGCAAATAAATGGCTGTCAAGCTGAGGATTGTAGCCTTTGTCATCTATGCCGTTGAGAATACCCCTGAGCTTGAACTGATTGTTCCTTACAATGGGGTCAAGTCCGTGAGCATAGTAAGGGTTCTTGATCTCCTCCGCATACGTGGGGCTGACAGTCGAAAACCTCTCCGATACCTCTATCGCACCCTTCATAAGGTTGATGCAGTTGTTGTACTCCACGAGGTACTGATATCTGCCGTAGATATCGAACAGCGTGGACAGAATATCGAGGGAATACTGTCCCTGGTACTCTATGTTGTGAATTGTAAAGAGCGACCTTATGAACTGATACTCCTGCCTGAAGCAATAGTTTGTCTTGAGGTATATAGCCGCAAGAGCCGCCTGCCAGTCGTGACAGTGCATAACTTCGGGATAGAAGTTGAGGAAAGGCATAATTTCAAGAACCGCCCTCGAGAAGAATGCAAACCTCTCGCCATCGTCAAAATAGCCGTAACATCCGGGACGCTTGAAGTAGAATTCATTATCGAGGAAGTAGAAAATCACGCCGTCCTTCTCATATGAGAAGATGCCGCAATACTGATTACGCCAAGCGAGATGGACATACAGATTGCCGAGATAGGTAAACTTGTCGCGGTATTCTTTCTTGATGTCCGAATAGAGAGGAATTACAACCCTCACGTCGAACTTGCCCGTAGCAGCGAGCGCCGTCGAGAGCGAACCGATTACCTCTGCAAGACCGCCCGTCTGTATGAAGGGCGTTGCCTCCGATGCGACGAAGAGAATTTTTTTCTTGTCGGCAGAAGTTTCGGGAGCGACCGCTTCAATCTTTGCAATCTCTTCCTGAACGGCAGTCTCTGCACTCTTCTTCGTTGACTTCCTAGCGGTAGTCGTCTTCTTGGCAGCGGTGCCTGTACCTGTCTTTGTGGATGTCTTTTTCTTTACGGTTTCAGCCATTTATGTTTTCCCCTTATTACTATATTATTTATATTATGCTAAATGCGCGTGCCCTTATTGATGAAATAGGGCTTCTTTTCGCAGCCCGCAAGCAGTCTGCCGTCGCCAATTATGCAATCCTTATCGCTGACCACATATGAAAGCTTGCAATCTTCGCCGATGTGGTTCTCGCTCATAATGATGCAGTTCTTGAGCACGGCGCCCTTGCTTACCTTGACGTTGCGGAAGAGAATGCAGTTTTCAACCGTACCTTCGATGAGGCAACCGTCGTGAATTAACGAATTCTTGACCTTTGCCGTCTCGGTAAATTTTGCGGGAGGCGCATCGTTTATCTTTGTGTAGATATCTCTGCCGCCGTATACTTCCTTTCTCACTGCCTTGTCGAGCATATCCATATTGGACTTGAAATACGTCTCGAGCGAGCAGATGTTGCTGTAATATCCGTCGAACTTATAGCCATAGATCTTGTAGGTTGAAAGACCTGCGAGAAGTATGTCCTTTGAAAAGCTGGTATAGCCCCTGGAGATAGCTGTCTGTATGACGTTGAGCAGGAAAGACGTGCGCGCAACAAACGCGTTGATATAGTGCTTTTTTACACCCTTTGCGTGCGCGTTGATTTCAATCGACTTTACTCTGTCACCCTTGTCGGTATCGAGAATTATGTAGGAGCTGTTGGCGCTCTCGTGCTCGTGATAGATGAGTGTGATATCCGCATTGTGCTCAATATGCGCCTCAATAACCTTGCTGTAGTCAAGCTTGTAGACAGCGTCGCTGTCGGCAATGACTACGAAATCTTCCTTGCACTTCTTGAGGAATGCGGAAGAACCCTTCAGAGCTTCCAGCCTGTTCTTATAGAGCATTTCGCTCTCGTCGCTGTACGGAGGCAGAAGAATTAGACCGCCTTCCTTTCTTGCCAGATCCCACTCCTTTCCGGAGCCGAGGTGATCCATCAGCGACTGGTAGTTGTTCTTTGTTATAATACCCACGGTAGTGATGCCGGAGTTGACCATATTGGAAAGAGCAAAGTCAACAAGACGGTATCTGCCGCCATAGGGAATGGAGCCCTTAGACCTTACTTTGGTGAGTTCGGGCACCTGTTCGTCATTTATGCTTGAAAAAATTACGCCGACAGTTGTATTCATTTTTCTTCCCCCCTCTTAAACGCTCTTATCGACTATTTCGCCTGCGGCAACTTTTGCGCCGTCGCTGACTTCAATTCCTCTGCCGAGAACGGTTATTCCGCTCGTCTTGCCTTCTACCTTGCAGGCAACTTCCTTTACGTCGCCGACAATTGCCTTGACGCCTATGGTGACATCCTCGTCAATTATCGAATAGTTGACCTTTGCACCTGCCTTTACGACAATGTTGCCCATAAGCACGCTGTCCTTGACCTCAGCGCCCTCTTCGATTACGCAGTTGGTGCCGATTACGGAATTGATTACCTTGCCTTCAACTTCGCAGCCGTTGGCGATGAGCGAGTTGACAACTTCGCCGGCAACGTATGCGGGAGGCGCGAGAGGGCTCCTGGAATGAATGACGTTATCCTTGTCGCGGAGCTCGAAATTGGGAACTGTGCCGAGGAGGTCCATATTTGCCTCAAGCAGGGAGGTTATGGTTCCGACGTCCTTCCAATAGCCTTCAAAACGATAGGAGAACATCTTTTCGCCAGCGGCAAGCATAGCGGGAAGAATGTTCTTGCCGAAGTCTTTTTCGGACTTGGGATCCTGCTCGTCAAGTTCGAGATATTTAAAGAGTTTGGACGCCGTGAAGATGTAGATGCCCATCGAAGCAAGGTCGCTCTTGGGCTGCTTGGGCTTCTCTTCAAACTCATAGATTGTTCCGTCGGGATTGGTGTTGAGAATGCCGAACCTCGAAGCTTCCTTAAGGGGAACTTTCATACAGGCGATCGTACAATCAGCGCCCGATTCCTTGTGTGCCGTGAGCATCTTGTCATAATCCATCTTGTAGATGTGGTCGCCCGAAAGAATGAGAACATACTCGGGATCGTACATCTTCATAAAGCGGATATTCTGATAGATTGCATTTGCGGTACCCTTATACCACGAGGTATCCTTCTTTGCCTCGTACGGCGAAAGGATATGTACGCCGCCGAAGGTTCTGTCGAGATCCCAGGGCTGACCGTTGCCAACATATTCATTCAGGACGAGAGGCTGGTACTGCGTGAGCACACCGACTGTATCAATTCCCGAATTGATGCAATTAGACAGAGGAAAGTCGATAATCCTGTACTTTGCACCAAACGAAACGGCAGGTTTTGCTATGTTGCTGGTCAGCGCGTAAAGTCTGCTGCCCTGGCCGCCGGCAAGCAACATTGCAACACATTCTTTTTTTCTTAGCATTGCTAAAATCCCCCAATAAAATTATTTTAATTTAATATAAACAAGTCGCTCTCGATTATCCGCCCCTGACAGATACGCTTTTAAGCGACAAATTTGTTTTTAGGTCGAAAACTGCCGTTGTCGGTATATGCTTCACGGAGTCAACTGATGCGGGAAAACTCCATACTCCAAGACGCGGCGCCGTCGCCGCCGACAATTCAATAGCGGGCTCCTTAATGCCTTTAACCTGCAAAACCGCCATAAATCGGCATAACTTCTCTTACCCCTGAGCAGTTTTCCAGGGTAAAAGAAATTACTCTCATACAATACCTAATTCATTTTATCACAATGCAATAAATATTTCAAGACCGATTAGGGAAAAAATACAAAAATTTTACAGGAAATTTTAAATTATTGTAAACAAAAAAGTTAAAGCCGCGAAAACTGGTTTCGCGGCTTTAAGATTTATCCTAAATTACTGATAATCCACAACGTCTATCCATCTGCGAAGGAACGCTTCTTCTCCTTCCTTTGCCTTAGTAAGCCTTGATGCGGCAACTATGGGTATCCACTTCTGGACATACTGCTTTGCCGTATCTGTCTTGAGGCAGTAGAGATTGAGGTACTTTTCCGCAAGCTCGTCCTTACCTTCGAGATAGAACTCAAGATAAGTCCTCGCAACGTCCGCCGAAGAGTTACCCTGGGTCGCGTGCGACCAGTCGATTATATAGGGCGTACCGTCCTCGGTTATGACTATGTTGCTGGGGTGGAAGTCGCCGTGGCAAAGGCGGAGATGCTTGGGCATAGAGTCGAGACGCATATGCAAGTCATACCTCGTCGTTGCATTGAGATCCGCCGCGCTTATCCTTGCATTCATCTTATCCTTGAGCTTGTTGAGCATAGGAACTTTCTTGGAGAGCACGTTTATCTGCAGGTCGACAAAGAACTCGAGATATTCGTCGAGCTTGTCGGGATTTTCCTTAATAAGCGTGCTGAGCGTCTTGCCATCGATGTAGTCCATCACGATAGCCCACTTGCCGTTCACCACCTCTATCGCCTTGATCTTGGGTATATTGAGATCGGTTTCCTCAACTCTCGCCTGATTGAGAGCCTCGTTCAAGATGTCAGCCTTGGAGAAGTCAGCATTGAAAAGCTTAACAAAACCGTCTTCGGTTCTGTACATCTCCTTATCGGGACGGGAAGCAACCAAATTGTCTAATTTCATAATCTATTTCCTCCTGTATCAATTCAGTTTTTGCCGTAGTAAGCGTTGAGGTACATCTCTTTAATTTCGCTCATAAGCGGATAGCGGGGATTTGCGCCCGTGCACTGATCGTCGAACGCCTGCTCCACCATATCGTCGAGGCGGGCAAGGAAATCTGCCTCGTCGATATTGTATTCCTTTATGGTCTTCTTGATGCCGACCTTAGCCTTGAGCTTATCGATTGCCTTTATGAGATTTTCAAGCTTTTCTTCGTCGTTCTTGCCGCCGAAACCGAGGCTTTCGGCAACTTCTGCATAGCGGCGAAGCGTCTTGGGATGGTCGTACTGGCTGAACGTACCCATCTTCGCGGGTGCTTCAGCAGCGTTGAAGCGCAGCACTTCATCAATCATAAGCGCGTTTGCCACGCCGTGGGGCAGATGATGGAACGCGCCGAGCTTGTGCGCCATCGAATGGCATACGCCGAGGAAGGCATTTGCGAACGCCATACCCGCCATAGTTGCGGCATTTGCCATCTTCTCCCTCGCCTCATAGTCGGTCTGACCGTTGTCATAAGCTCTGGGGAGATATTCAAATATTACCTTGAGCGCCTGCTTAGCAAGACCGTCCGTGTAGTCGGTAGCCATCACTGAAGCTATCGCCTCAAGCGCGTGCGTAACAGCGTCAATACCCGATGCCGCGGTAAGTCCCTTAGGTGCGGACATATGGAGGTCTGTGTCTATAATAGCCATATTGGGCATAATCTCATAGTCTGCAAGAGGATACTTGATGCCCGTCTTTTCGTCGGTAATTACGGCGAAAGGCGTAACTTCCGAACCGGTGCCCGCCGAAGTGGGAATTGCTATGAAATACGCCTTCTCTCCCATCTTGGGGAAGGTATAAACACGCTTTCTGATATCGACAAAGCGCATTGCCATATCGAGGAAGTCTGCTTCGGGGTGCTCATAGAGAACCCACATAATCTTTGCAGCGTCCATTGCGGAGCCGCCGCCGAGCGCGATAATCGTGTCTGGCTGGAATGCTCTCATCTGCTCAACGCCTTCGAGAGCGCACGCAAGCGTGGGATCGGGGGCGACGTTGAAGAAAGTCGAGTGCTTGATACCCATTTCGTCGAGCTTATCGGTTATGCAGGAAGTAAAACCGCTCTTATAAAGGAACGTATCCGTGACAATGAACGCCCTCTTCTTGCCCATAACCGTCTTGAGCTCGTCAAGCGCGACGGGCAGACAGCCTCTCTTCAAATATACCTTCTGGGGTGCCCTGAACCACAACATATTTTCTCTCCTTTCAGCGACGGTCTTAATATTGAGCAAGTGCTTAACGCCTACGTTTTCGGAAACCGAGTTGCCGCCCCACGAACCGCAGCCGAGCGTAAGCGAAGGATTGAGTTTGAAGTTGTAGAGATCACCGATACCACCGTGCGAAGAAGGAGTATTGACGAGAATACGGCAGGTCTTCATTGCCTCGCGGAAGATTTCAAGTTTGTGCTGACCCGTGGGGACGTCGAGATAGATGGACGAAGTGTGTCCATAACCGCCGTCCGCAACCAGTCTTTCAGCCTTAGCAACCGCATCTTCAAAGCTTGCCGCCCTGTACATTGCGAGCACGGGCGAGAGCTTTTCGTGCGCAAACTCTTCGGAAAGTTCTACGGATTCAACCTCGCCGATGAGAATTTTTGCCGTTTCGGGTACTTTTACGCCCGCAAGCGAGGCAATCTTGTATGCGCTCTGTCCGACAATTTTTGCGTTGAGCGCACCGTTAATTATAATCGTCTTTCTTACTTTGTCAAGTTCCTCTCCCTTGAGGAAATAGCAACCCCTGTACGCAAACTCCTTCTTGACCTTTTCATAGATCTTGTCTGCAACGATTACCGACTGTTCGGAAGCGCATATCATACCGTTGTCGAAGGTCTTGCTGTGAATTATCGAGCTGACCGCAAGGAGAATGTCGGCGCTCTCGTCGATGATTGCGGGGGTATTGCCCGCGCCTACGCCGAGGGCAGGCTTGCCGCTTGAATAAGCAGCTTTTACCATTCCGGGACCGCCGGTTGCGAGAATGGTGTCAACGCTTGCCATAAGCATATTCGTCATCTCAAGCGAGGGAATATCTATCCAACTGATTATGCCTTCGGGAGCGCCCGCCTCTACCGCAGCCTCATAGACGACCTTTGCGGCAGCTATCGTCGCACCCTTAGCCCTGGGATGAGGGCTTATAATGCAGCCGTTTCTGGTCTTTAAACAGAGCAGGGTCTTGAAGATTGCCGTTGATGTGGGATTGGTCGTCGGAATGACCGCGCCGATTACGCCGATAGGTTCAGCAATCTTGGTGATGCCGTAGGACTTATCTTCTTCAATCACGCCGCAGGTTTTGGTGAACTTATACTTGTTGTAGATGTACTCGGCTGCGTAGTGGTTCTTGATGACCTTGTCTTCTACCACACCCATTCCGGTTTCCTCTACTGCGAGCTTGGCAAGAGGGATGCGCATCTTGTTTGCCGCTGTTGCGCAGGCAAGGAAAATCTTATCAACCTGCTCCTGGGTGTAGGTTGCATAGATCTTCTGCGCTTCTCTTACTCTTTTCAGTTCTGCTTCAAGCTTTTCAACGCTGTCGCAAATGCCGTAATCAAGTTTAAAAACCATAAAAAATCTCCTGTAATTTTTTTGCCATAATTTTGTAAAATTATGTTTTTCAAGATGATTATACCAAAAATAAGCCGCTTCGGGTAAATTTAAACTTAAATTTATTTTTTGTTATGAATTTGTGAGGTTACCCGGACGGTTTGTAATATTCAAACACCCTTATTTATCAAAATTTTCACGTCGAAAATAATGTCCTGAAATTTGCTTGACAGCACAAAAAATTTTCTTTATAATTGATTTGTTATTCGCGGATATGGCGGAATTGGCAGACGCGCTGGTTTCAGGTTCCAGTGGGCGACCATGCAGGTTCAACTCCTGTTATCCGCACCATAAACAGGGGTATACGAACACCCGGATTGAGAAATCGCATTTGCGGTTTCTTTTTCTTTTGTGCTGTTTCCGTCCTCGCCGCCGTTTCCGTGGGGGTAATCGGGGAAAATCAAGTTCAAAAGCAATTCGTTTTTCTGCCCGCTTTTCAGATTAAACAGCACTTTCATTTTATCGTCATACAGCACAACACGGTAAATAAATGTGTCAATTAGTGCCTTGCGGTTTTTCGGCTTGGAATAGTCCAGCGTGCGGAAATACTCTAACCACTTGCGAATATCGGCGTATGAATAGTCGATTTGCAACGCCTTTTCGCTCTCAATCGTCGCGGTTAGCTCGGCGTTCTCGTTCTCTAACTTTTCGATTTGCGCTAAAATCGTGTTTGCAATCTTGCCGTGCATAAGTGCCTGCATTAGATTATTGATTGCCGCTTGATTGTCCGCAATTACTCCCTCAATGCGTTTAATTTCGCTGTCGTTGCGTTCGTCTTGTATGAGTAAATACGTTTCTGCGGCGACCATATCAATAAATTCGCCCGTCAAAACGCCGTGTGCGCCCACAATGGCATTGATAACTTCGTCCTCAATAAACTGCTTGCGCACTGCACGTTTGCGGCAACCTTGCTTTGACGTGCCGCCGCATTTATAGTAATTGTGCATTGTCTTGTTTCGGCTTGTGCCGCTCACGCCCGTCATTTTATGCCCGCAAAGTCCGCATATCAATTTGACCGACAATATGTATTCTTCAACCGCTTTACCGCGCGAGGGTGCGGCGGCGTATTTACGCAATACCGCTTGCACTTCCTCGAATAGTTGTTCGTCGATTATCTGCGGAACGCCGCCTTTTATCTCTGTGCCTTGAAAGGTGTAAATGCCGAAATACTTGCATTTAGATGCCGACATAGCGATACCGCGCTTGACTTTTTGCGAAAGCTCCGCGCTGTAATATTCCGCCATACTCTCTAATACGCCTTCAATGAGTATTCCGCTTGCGTCGTCCGTGATATTCTCTTTCGCCGAGAGTACGCGAACGCCATTTCTTTTCAGTTTTGCCTTATAGGTTGCGCTATCGTACCTATTCCGTGCGAAACGGTCTAATTGATATACAAGGATATACTGAAAGCCTTTGCGCTTGCTGTCCTCAATCATTTGCAGAAATTCGGGGCGTTTGTCCGTCGCGCCTGTTAAAGCCCTATCAATGTATTCGTGCGTAATGCGTAAATCGTTACGTTGCGCAAAATTATAACATTCGGCTAACTGTCCCTCAATGCTTTGCTCATTTTGCGCGTGTGAACTGAAACGTGCGTAAATGACTGCGTTCTTCATACTAATTACTCCTTTGCGCGGTCTGCGTGTGTGCGGACTGCGGCTTAAAAATTTTGTTGTTCGCTTTTGTGCTTACCGTCTTAACCGGCAAAAAATGCCGCCGCAGGCAAATTGTCAAGGGTTTGCGCCGTAGGCGACGACGGTTTTATGCCTTACGGGAGATAAATCGTCGCCCTTTACCATTTGGCAAGGCGGCGTATTCCGTCCCCAGACGGTAAGCACAAGCGAATAACAAAACTACTAAATTCTTATGAGAAAGAATATATAATCTCATATTGATTTTATCACAAATAGAACAAGAAAAATTATCGGAATATTTATTATTAAGTCGTTTATTGTAACCATATACTTGAAAATTACTTTTGTTTTAGCTATAATGACAGTACGATAAACAGTAATTTAGCGGAGAAAGCAATGAGAATATATCAAGTAAATAATAAACGTGATTATGTGCGATTGTTACTACTCGCCGACGAGCAAGAAAATATGATTGAAAAATATCTCGATAGAGGTACTATGTATGTTCTTAACGATAACGGCGTAAAGGCGGAAATCGTAGTTTGCGACGAGGGAAACGGAGTTTTGGAAATTAAAAATCTTGCCGTAGAACCGCAATTCAAGCGACAAGGCTATGGTCAAAGGCTGGTTAATTTCGTTTGTGAGCATTACAAGGAAAAATATAATACTTTACAAGTTGGTACGGGAAACAGTCCGCTAACCGTTCCGTTTTATGAGAAATGTGGGTTTAAACGTTCGCATACAGTTAAAAACTTTTTTACTGATAATTACGACCACCCGATTTACGAGTGTGGAATACTGCTTATAGATATGATTTACTTTGTAAAGGAATTGAGATAAATTTCAATTTATAGCAAACTTAATTGAGAAATGCAAGTTATGAAATATTACGTTGTATGCCCCGAATGTGGGTATAATTATTCAAGGCTGGCTACGGCTCTACAATAGAAATTTATTGTCCGAAATGCAAAGGTAAATTTTTAATAAACGTAAAGGACGGAAAAAATTATTGTGCAAAAAGCAATCGACAATAAGTAATTATTAGTATTACTTTTATAGTCCACCCCGTAACACTGTAACAATTTGGATAAAATAACCGCGCTGTACCATTTAGGGTGGGTATGGGTGGGATAAAATCAAGGAGTATTTATTATGAGTAAAATACCAAACGGCTTAACCGTCATTTATTTCGACGATAAAGACAAAAATATATATGCGGAATTACCGCCCGATAAAGAGCAAGCCAAAAGGCTGTCAAAGCGCATTTATAAGAGCGCAATGACAGCCTTATCAGCCGACAAGAAAACTGACGAGCCGTCAACCCCGCGCGGCTAATTGTTTTCCATATAGTTTGTAGTCCGACAGCGGCAATTCTACCGCACAATATAATTCCCGTTTGTTTACCTTGTATATTACCGTGTTCGTTTTTGCGGTAAGTCGGTGCACCAAATTAACAGCATTGCTTTGTTAAGCAATGCTGTTAATTTTTTATAGGATACTACAGGAGTTGTGGGACGAGCGGCACATTTCATAGAAAGGTGGTCACCCACCTTTCGTGTGTCGCGGAGAGACCGAGACCCGCCGAGCGCCAGCGTGAGGCGTCTCGGGGACGACCAACGAGGATTCGAGGCAACGAGCAAGCAACCAAAGTTGCGCAGGTCGAAGGGCTATACCGACGACTTGGGCAGCCCTCTCGGCTTGGGCTGTCTCCCGACGAAACAACACTTCTCAACAACAGGCACCTGTTGTTGAGATGAGTGAGCACAACCGTTTCGTGCGAACGGTGACCGAGCAAAGCGCCTTTCCCTACGCTTTGCGAGACCGCCGTGCTCATTCGGTAAATACTCTTATTTACAACAAAAATCCATAAAAATTCCTTCGGATTTTTGCAAACTCTACGGTTAGTGGGTTTTATTTCGAAATGATTTACTGTAAAATACTCTTGCAAGGAGGCAAAAATAATGGATCAAATCAAGACGGGAAAATTCATTCAGGAAATGAGAAAGAGCAAAAACCTGACGCAGAGACAGCTCGCCGAAAAACTCGGACTGTCTGACAAGACAATCTCCAAATGGGAAACAGGCTGCGGTCTGCCGGAAGTCGGTATAATGCCGGAGCTGTGTTCAATACTCGGAATATCCGTAAACGAGCTGCTGGCAGGACAAAAACTCGACGAAAAACAATATTTTTCCAAAGCCGAAGAGACGATAATCAATCTGATAAAAGAGAAAAACGAAGCGAAAAAGAAACTAATACTTTCAATTTTGGTCGGTACACTCTCGATAATTGCAGGTACTCCCATCCTGCTCGTTGCGGGGCTGCTTGAAATGCAGACCTGGCTGAGAATTGTGCTCATCGTCCTCGCAATAATTATATATGTAATAGGCATAGGTGTTGCCTGCGTGCTCGACAGGGAAGCGGGCGTGTTCGAATGTCCCCAATGCGGTCAGCGTTTCGTGCCGACGATGAAAGAATATGTAATGGGGCCGCATACCATTCTGAAAAGAAAGTTACGCTGCCCAAACTGCGGCAAGAAGAGCTATTGCAGAAAACGATTTACAAAATAAAATTACGGGCATTGCGTCGGCAATGCCCGTCTTTATGCGATTTTTCAGCCGTTCTGGCTGTAAATATCCTCGTTTTTGAGCAATTCATAGCAGACGACCTCTTCGCCGTCGAGGTTTTCCGCCCTAAGAGCAACGGAGGAAATTCTGTGATTTGTATATGTCGTGTAGTAATAAACACTCTCGTCAGCGTCGCAGCAGGATGAATATTGCGTAATCTCGCAATTGCCGTCCTCAAGGCGGCAACACCCTCTCTGATTGTCAACACTGGCAAGAATGTGGAAGAACTGATTTACGCAGGCGACGGGAAGGTCGTCGCAGACGCTGTTCAGCTTGACGAAAGCCGCCCTGACAAAGCGCGACTGCGGCGAGAGGTCGCCCGGAAGCCCGAGGGTGCCCATCCCCCTGCCGTATTCCTTAAGGCTCAGCCCATCCGCAAATCTATCCGAAGGCGCGCCGCTCGTCAACCCCATATAGTTGTTCAGATTGAACATCTGAATGTCGAACGTCGGATTATTCGTCAGAACGCCGACGGGATTATCGTACACCTTCATTCCGCCTTTTACATATTCGGCGACAATACAGCTCTCGCGGTCGGCGATTATCCAGTGAAGCTGCGCGCAGGCAAGCCCTTCATTAAACGGCTCTTTGAGTATTTTTACGTGTTCCAGCACGTTTTTCAGCTCTGAAACGCTGCCGAATTTGGAAAGAACCCAGGGAATAAATTCAAATTGCGGCAGATTTATTGCACCGCTCGTCTCATCCTTCTCCTCTGAATAGACAGCATTCCCGACGAAATTCAGCCCCGCTATGCAGAGCCCCTTTTCATTCGTTCCGTCAAAGTACAGCGGATAGCCGCCTGATACGACAGCCATACCGATTATGGCGAAATGTTTTTCACACAGCCCTTCATATCTGAAAGAAAACTTAAAATTTCTAGGGGTTATTACAATTTTTTCGCCGAACTGAAGGTCAAAGTCCAAAGTCCTTCCGAAGTAAAAATGTCCTTTATTGAAAGTAACAGCCGTACACATTATGTATCGAATGACCGTCCAAACCGACGAAAATCACTGCATTTTCTGCTGTTTTACCTTGTGGTCGATTATATGCCTTTTCGAGAGTTCTGCGATGACGTCCTCGAGCGGAATACCCATATAGACCATAAGCACGAGTATGTGATAGGTGAGGTCGGCAATCTCGAACACGGTCTCCGCCTTGTCGCCGCCCTTGCCCGCAACAATCACCTCGGTGCTCTCCTCCCCGATTTTTTTAAGAATTTTGTCAATTCCCTGCTCGAAGAGATATGTAGTATATGAGCCCTGCGGCTTTTCCGTAAACCTGCCCTTGAGTAGCGCGTAGAGCCCGTCAAGCGAAAATTCGTTCAGTTCGCCGCTTCTGAACACATAGTCGTTGAAGCAACTGTCAGTACCGAGATGACAGGCAGGTCCGTCCTTGACAACTTCGACGGTAAGCGCGTCCCTGTCGCAGTCGGCTTTAATTGAAACGATGTGCTGGAAATTGCCGCTTGTTTCGCCCTTGCGCCATAGACATCTTCTGCTTCTCGAATAGAAACAGGTCTTGCCCTCAGCAATGCTTATTTCAAGGCTTTCCCTGTTCATATAGGCAACTGTAAGCACCTTTTTTGTAAAAAAATCGGTAACAACCGCGGGAATTAACTCTTTTTCATCAAATTTAAGGCTGTCTAAATCAATCATATTCTTACCTCCACGCAGCTTTCTCTCAATTTATGTTTGAGTTCGCCGATTGAAAAATCTCTGTAATGGAACACCGATGCGCCGAGACCTGCATCAACGTTTACGCTCTTAAAAAGCGCAATAAAGTCATCTACAGAGCCCGCGCCGCCGCTGGCAATTACGGGTATTTTTACTGCCGAAACGACCTTTTCGAGCATTGCTAAGTCAAACCCCTTTTTGACGCCGTCTGTATCAATGCTGTTTACAACAATTTCTCCCGCGCCGTTAGCTTCGCCGAATTTTGCCCATTCGACCGCATCGAGCCCGGTTTTTACCCTCCCGCCGAGGGAAAAGACCCTATATCCATCATCGCAGAGCTTGACATCCATCGATAGCACGACGCACTGGTCGCCGTATTTTTTTGCAGCCTCGCCTATAAGAGACGGATTTTTTATTGCGCCGCTGTTTACACTCACCTTATCGGCGCCGCACTTAAGAACGGTATCAAAATCATCAAGACAATTGATGCCGCCGCCGACCGTAAGCGGGATAAAGACACTGCTTGCAACTCTTTTTAAAACGTCACAGAAGAGCGATCTCCCCTCCGCACTTGCCACAATATCGTAAAACACAAGTTCGTCCGCACCGCTTGACGAATAGAATTCCGCAAGTTCAACGGGGTCGTTGACGTCCCTGAGCGAAGAAAAATTCGTCCCCTTTACAACCCTGCCGTGCTTTACGTCCAGACAGGGAATTATTCTCTTTGCCAACATAGATATTATTCCTTAAAATAAAAAATTAAAACCTAAAATGCAAAGCATAAATTTAAATTAAAGCTAAAAGCAAAATTCTTTATAAGGCTGAAAAGAACAGTTTCGCTTTGTACTCAAATCACGCTTACGCTTTACTATTAGTCAAATTCACCCTTCAGCAATCTTTACAGCCTCGCTCAGCGAAAGTTTGTTTTCATACAGCGCCTTTCCCAAAATTGCTCCGTAGACGCCGAAATCGCGCAGTTTTTTGATTTCATCAAGGTAAGTTATGCCGCCAGATGCGGTAATTGCAGGGTACTCTGTCTGGCATAGTACTTCGTAAATTGCTATATTTGTGCCGTTTAGCATACCGTCTTTTGCAATATCTGTATAAATTATGTGATTTACGCCAACTCCCTTTAACTTTTTACAGAAATCAAGCGAATTTATATCTGTAATCTCCTTCCAACCGTTTATCGCAACTTTGCCGTTCTTTGCGTCTACACCGACGGAGATTGCGTCACCGAATTTCGCCACAGCGCGTTCTACAAAGCAAAAATCTCTTACGGCAATTGTACCCAAAATTACGCGCTTCACTCCAGCATCGAGATAATTTTCAATACTCTCGAACGAGCGTATTCCGCCGCCAACCTCTACAAACATATTGAGCTTTGCGACGATCTTTTCAATGGTTGCGGCATTTTCTGCCCTGCCGCTTTTTGCTCCGTCGAGGTCTACTACGTGCAGATGATTTGCCCCTGCCGCAAGAAAGCTCTCCGCAGCCTGCATCGGGGTGAGCGAATAATTCTTCTGCCTTGAATAGTCGCCCTCGCTCAGGCGCACAACTTTTGCCTCGATTATATCTATAGCGGGAAAAATCTTCATTCTCTTTCCTCAAATTTCAACAAAATTCTTGAGTATCCTCAGACCGACGTCGCCGCTCTTTTCAGGGTGGAACTGCACCCCGCATACATTGCCTCGCTGTACTGCCGCCGTGACGTCAAAACCGTAGTCGGTCGTTGCAATAAGACTGTCGTCAAGGCAGTTTCCGTAATACGAATGTACGAAATATACGTAGTCACCCTCTTTAAGTCCGTCAAAAAGGTAGCTGTTCGCCATAAATTTTAATCGGTTCCAGCCCATATGCGGAATTTTGAGGTCGCCTGCGCGCTCTTTCAGCGGTCTGACGTCGCCTCTTACTATGCCAAGTCCGTCGTGCTCTCCGTATTCATAACTCTTTTCAAACAACAATTGCATTCCAAGACATATGCCAAGAAGGTGCTTGCCCTTAGCAATTTCCTCTTTTATTACCCTGTCAAGTCCCTTTTCTTTAAGCTTTGCCGCCGCATCGCCGAACGCGCCTACGCCGGGCAGAATAATTTTGTCGGCAGCTTCTATCACCTTTCTGTCACCGCTCACCACGCTGTCCGCGCCTATTTTTTTGAGCGAACAGTTGAGCGAAAACAGATTTCCCACTCCGTAATCAATAATTGCAATCATTTAAAGCACACCTTTACTGGACGGAATGTCGTTGCCGACGATCTGCACAGCGCTCTTGAGCGAGCGAGCAAAGGCCTTGAACGCGCACTCGATTATGTGGTGGGTATTCTTTCCGAAAAGCTGAACTATATGGAGGGTTATTCTCGCCTCGCGCGTGAATGCAATGAAAAACTCCTCTACAAGTTCGGTATCGAACAGCCCGACCGACTTTGATTTGATCTCGTCGCTGTCGTCGCTGACCTTCGCACACTCTATTTTAAGCGCGTAGTTGAGCGTACCCCTGCCGCTTATGTCCGTTGCGCAGAGCACAAGCGCTTCGTCCATCGGGATTGTGACGTCGGCATAGCGCGCAATGCCCTTTTTATCGCCGATAGCGTCCAAAAACGCCTGACCCAATACAATGCCGACATCCTCAACCGTGTGGTGAAAGTCGACGTCGGTATCGCCGACGCACCTGACCTTTAACCCGAAGCCGCTGTGAACGGCGAAAAGCTCGAGCATATGGTTCAAAAATCCGCAGCCCGTCTGTATGTCATAGGCGCCGCCGTCGAGGCAGAGCTCAAGTTCTATCTTTGTTTCCCTTGTATTTCTGGATATTTCAGACCTTCTCATCTCACTCTCCGATAATCTCATCTATGGCGGCAAGCAATCTGCCCATTTCTGCATCTGTGCCTATGGTAATGCGCACAAAGTCGGCAATTCTCTCGTCACTGAAGTGGCGGACAAGTATGCCCTTTCCCTTTAGTTCTTCATAGAGCGTCCTGCCGCCTGTTGAAGGATGTCTTGCAAGCACAAAATTTGCAGATGAGGGCAAAACTTCAAACCCTCTTTCGGTCAGACTTGCCGAAAAAGCTTCTCTCGTCGCCTTAATTTTTTTTACGCAGAACAAAAAGTACTCGTCATCCTCTATCGCCTTTGTCGCAAGTACCGACGAAAGCGCATTCACGTTGTACGGATGGAAGGAATTTTTTACCTTTTTGAGATCGCATATCAGTTCCCTGTCGGCTACTATATAGCCAACTCTCGCGCCCGCAAGCGAACGCGACTTTGAAAAGGTATTTACAGTTATAAGGTTGCTGTACTTGCCGACAAGACTTATTGCGTTAAAGTCGCCGAAATCGGCATACGCCTGATCAATAATCACTATGTTCCCGGCATTTTCTGATATTATCCGCTCTATATCGTCGGCACTGAGGGCAATCCCCGTCTGCGCGTTGGGATTGGCAATGACGACTGTCTTTGCCTTTGAAAAGTAATTACCCGCCACAATTTTGAAATCTGCATCGAGGGCAATTCTCTCAACAGGACAGCCGAAGAGATTTGCAATTACTTCATAGAACCCATACGTCACGTCCGCAAAACATACGCCTTTGCGACAGTAGGCATAGAAAGCGAAGGCTAGCGCCTCATCAGAGCCGTTTGTCACGAGCACGTTGTCGACGTCCACGCCGTAATATGACGCAATTGCCTCGGTGAGCTTGCGACTTTCGGGGTCGGAATACCTCTTGAGATTTAAGAGCTGCTCCCCGTCGATTGCCGCCACAGCAGTTGCCGACGTGTAGTAGGGATTTTCATTTGTATTGAGCTTTATATACTTCCTGTCTGCAAGCTGTTCGCCAGGTACATAAGGACTGATTTTCTCTATGCTCTCATCTGCAAACCTGCTCATCTTTTTAACCTTACTGCTACGCTCTCGGCGTGCGCAGTAAGTCCCTCCGACTGCGCGAATGTCATTATATCATCTGCGCTCTCTTCAAGTTTTTGCCTTGTGTACTTCACATACTGTGTCGTCTTGATGAAGTCCTCTACGCCGAGCGGCGAGGAGAACTTTGCCGTGCCGCTTGTCGGCAGCGTGTGGTTTGTGCCCGCATAGTAGTCGCCGACAGCCTCCGGAGTGTTATAACCCATAAATACCGAGCCCGCATTGTGTACAATATCAAGCAACTTTTCCGGTTTTTTTACGCACAGTTCGAGATGTTCGGGGGCAAGATTGTCCGAAAGCCTTACCGCCTCTTCAAGATTGTCCGTGACGATGAGCTTGCAATTATCTTCAAGCGATTTTTCCGCAATTTCGCATCTGGGCAAAAGTTTTACCTGCCTCTCAAGCTCGATTGAAACTTGCTCTGCAAGTTTTGCGCAGTCGGTTATCAATACGGCTGTCGCCCTCTTGTCGTGCTCCGCTTGCGAGAGCAGGTCTGCCGCTACATCTTTCGCCTCCGCACCGTCGTCAGCAATGACTAAAATTTCGCTCGGTCCCGCAACCATATCGATTCCGCACACTCCGAAAACTATCTTCTTTGCGGTGGCTACATATATATTTCCAGGCCCCGTAATCTTGTCGACTTTGGGTATGCTTTCGGTGCCGTATGCAAGCGCAGCAACAGCCTGCGCGCCGCCAATCTTATACACCTCGTCAATTCCCGCAACCTCCGCCGCGACGAGCACTTCCGGCTTGATGCTCCCGTCCTTTAAAGGCGGCGTGACCATAACTATGCGCTTTACGCCTGCAATCTTGGCAGGAATGGCGTTCATAAGCACGGTCGAGGGATATGCCGCCGTTCCGCCGGGAACATACAGCCCCGCACTTTCAAGCGGAATTACCTTCTGCCCGATTATACAGCCCTCCTCTTCTATTTCAAACCCCGTCCTTAGCTGACAGCGATGGAATTTTGCGATGTTGTTTGCAGAACGCTCCAAAATTGCCCTGTAATCTTCGCCGACAATGCCGCGGGCAAATTTAAACTCCTCTCCGGTAACCCTGAAAGAGGCAAGCTCTACGCCGTCAAACTTTTTGCTGTACGCCTTCAGCGCGGCGTCGCCCTCTCTCTTCACGCTTTCTATAATGTCTTTGACCGCAGTTTCGACGCTCGTCGCCTCTTCTGCGGTGCGTGTGAGCATCTCGCTGAGAACCTTTTGGGAAAATTTAATGGGTTTAATCATCTCGTCACCTCGGAAAGTTTCGCCACAATGTTCCTTATCTCTTCATTTTTGAACTTATATGCGCTCTTGTTGGATATAAGTCTCGCGCTTATGTCGTATATCCTTTCAAATACGCGGAGATTATTTTCCCTGAGCGTCGTGCCCGTCTCAACAATGTCGACTATGACGTCGGAGATGCCGAGCACCGGACCGAGCTCTATTGAACCGTTGAGCTTTATAATCTCTATCTCTCTGCCCAGCCCGCCGAAGTACTTTTCTGCGGTGCGGGTAAACTTCGTGGCTACCCTCAACGGCACGGAGATATCGTCAATCCAGTCATTCTTTGCCGCAACGCACATAGAACATTTGCCCAGCCCGAGGTCGAGCAGTTCGTAGACATCGGGATCATATTCATTTAATATGTCCTTGCCGACCACTCCTATGTCCGCCGCGCCGAGTTCGACATATACGCTTACGTCGGCGGGCTTTACCCAGAAATAGCTGACCTCGCCGCTGCTGTCCTTGAACACGAGTTTACGGCTGTCCTCCGAATACTCGTCACAGCCATAGCCGACTTGTGAGAGCATTTTATATACCTTTTCGCCCAGTCTGCCCTTGGGCAATGCAATGTTTATCACCCTTTCACCCCCTCGGTAAGGTCAATTATGCTCTTTGCCGAGCAACATACAGGGCTTCCGTCGCCGTTTAGCCTTACCGACTTGCCGGAGGAAAGATATTGCTGCGCCAGTGCAAGCGCCCTGTCCTCGCTGTCGTCGCCATATATGATGAGGAAGTCTACGGCGATGTCGTCGCAGTTGAAGTAACGCTCTATTTCTCCGAGATAGACCGCAAACCCTATGGCGCCGCCCCTTTTCCCGAACTTATGAAGGAGATTGTCATATCTGCCGCCCGTAAGCACGCAGTGAGGAACGCCGTCGATATATCCGTTAAATACCAGCCCGCTGTAATAGTCGGCATCGTTTGCCATTGAAAAGTTTATGTTAATTCTGTCGCCCAGCCCGAGAGAGTTCAGCCTGCCGACGAGCAGTTCAAGCTCTTCCAGCGCGCGCTTCATCTGTACGTTCAGCACGGTTTTATGAGCTTTTTTGAGCGCATTTTCGGGGTTTCCGCCAAGCTCCGCCGCGGCGGTAAAGGCGCCGACGAGCCGACTTCCGAACCCTGCGCTTTCAGAAAGCTTTAAAAAGTCGTGCACGTCCTTGCGGCTGAGATATTCCTTTACTTCCTCCCGTCTGTCGCCGAATTCGGACAACAGCCCTTCAGTGTAACCCACGTGGGAGATATCGAGAATGTAATTTTCAGAGATTGTCCCAAGCGTGTTGCACATAAGGGAAACGAGCTCCGCCTCACACACGCCGTCAATCTTGCCGACGACCTCTGCGCCCGTCTGTGAAATTTCCTTAAAATCCCTTACGCCCGCCGCGCGGCGATAGACCCGCTCATTATAGAAGAACTTTGAAGTCTTTGAGCTGTCGATTTCCGCCCGTCTTATGAGCGACAGCGTGACATCGGGGCGGATTGCCATCAGCCTACCGTTGAGGTCGGTGAACGTTATGACGTTCTTTCCCACTAAAAAGCTCTCGTTTTCCCTGTAGAGCGAATACTCCTCGAAACATCCCGACTTGAACCGCTCGAACCCGCGCCTTTCAAACAGCGCAGTTATTAAATTCAGCGCTTCTTCCTCTCTCAGATTGAACTTCATTTACTTGCCCTTTTTGTCATAATCTATAAATTTCTTGTATCCGCCGCTGCCGTGCGCTATCGAGCGGGAAATTCTTGAAAGCGTCGTGCTCGAAATGTCGGTTTCGGCGATTATCTCGCCATATGTCTTGCCCTCTAAAAGCAGTTTTGCGGCATATGCGCGCTGAGCCATCTGCTCCACTTCCTTATAGGTACACAGATCTTCAAGCAGCGCCCTGCAGTCATCTTCGGTCTTTAATTTTATGAGTGCCGAGTAAAGCTCGTGCACATATTCCTGATAATGTTTCATATGTCACCCGTGTTATTGCATACATTATACTTTATTACAGTAAAGAAGTAAAGCATTTTGAACAAAAAAAGTCGGAGAATTTTTTTCTCCGACAATTTACTTTAAATTTATAATATTGTATAGGCGTTTTGTTACAGTTTGACGACCTCGAGAGAGGAAAGCGCCTCTGCAATCAGCCCCTCAACGTCGAGCTTTGCCTCCTCCGCAAGCACGTCTGCAAGCTTGGGGCGGATTACGGGGTGACGGGGAAGAAAGACCGTACAGCAATCTTCGTAGGGGCGAATTGAGATTTCAAACGCGCCCATAGCCCTGCTCCTCTCAATTATCTCGTTCTTGTCGAACCCGCAGAGCGGGCGAAGAATAGGAAGGCTTTCGACGACGCTGCCCGACGAGGTCATTCCCTCTATCGTCTGGCTTGCGACCTGACCGAGGCTCTCGCCCGTAATAAGGCACTGACAGCCCTGCTTCTTTGCAACCCTCTCGGCAATGCGCATCATAAAGCGGCGCAGGAGGGTTACCATATATTCGCCGTTGCACTTTTTGTGTATCTCTTCCTGAATGTGCGTGACCTTGACTATGTTCAGCGTCGTGCCGCAGGTATAGCCAGCTAGCACTGAGGCAAGCTCTTCCACCTTTTCCCTCGCCTGCATATTCGTGTATGGATAGCTGTGGAAATGTATGCACTCCACCTTCATTCCGCGCTTGGCGATCATATGCCCGGCGACAGGGCTGTCTATACCGCCGGAAATGAGCAGCATACCCTTGCCTGCCGTACCTACAGGCATACCGCCCGCACCCTTTATGAGCCCGTTAAATACGAGAGAAGTGCCGTTTTCGCGGATGTCGATACCAATTACGGTGTCGGGGCTGTGTATGTCCACCTTCAAGGCGTCGTTATAGTCGAGCAGCCTGCCGCCTATCTGCGCGCTTATCTGCATTGAATTTAGGGGAAATTTCTTGTCTGCCCTGTGCGTTTCGACCTTGAAAGTGCCGCGTTCGGGCGCGACTTCGCATACGGCACGGAAGATTTCGCCCATATCGCTATTTACAGACAGCGCGACGCTCATCGTGTGCACGCCGAACACCCTGGATAGCTTTTCCAAAATATCGTCGGCAAGGTACTCGTCAAAGCCCTCTATGAGATATCTTCCGCTATGCTTTCTTATCTCGTGCCTGATACCGCGCAGAGATTTTTCCATATTTTCGGCAAAAAACCGCTCGAAAAAGCCCCTGTTGTTGCCCTTTAAGTGTATTTCGCTGTAGCGAACTATTATTACCTTTTCCATTATGCCATTATGTCCCTTCTGTTTCTGACGGTAAAATTGAGAATTTCCGCTGCGGCGTGAATTTCTTCTTGTGTATTTTCAGGGCAAAAACTCAACCTCAAAATGCCGTCGATGAGCTCGCCTCCAACCGAACAGGCCTCCATCACCCGCGAATGTCTGAGCTTTGAATTTGACGAGCAAGCCGAGCCAGTGCCTATAATCAGCCCTTTATCGTTGACCTCGTGCAGAATTGTCTCTCCTCGGACGCCGTATGCGCCTACCGTGAGTATATAGGGCGAACCGTTTTCCGGCGAAATTATCTTGAACAGTCCACCGTCGAGAAGCGTGCGCATCAGGCTGTTGAGCCCGCCTACGTACTCAAGGTCTGAAGAGATGTTTTCATACTTTTTCTGCGCGGCAAATTCTAACATCTTAATGCCAAACACGTTCTCCGTTCCGCTCCTAAGTCCTTCCTCCTGACCGCCGCCATAGATATAGGGCGCAATTACGAGGTTTTTGCGCTTTATGAGCGCGCCCGTACCCTTGAGCGCGCCGATTTTGTGCGCGGAAAGAGAATACATATCGACAGTCTGCGCAAGTCTGAACGGCAGTTTTCCGAAAGACTGCACGCCGTCAGAATGAAAGAGCGTTCGGGCGTTTTTTACCTTAACCGCCCGCGATATTGCGTTTATGTCGTTGACCGCACCCGTTTCGTTGTTGACGTGAATGACGGAGACGAGCGACGTATTTGCGTCCACAAGCCCGAGGAGATTTTTAACGTTGACACTGCCGTCGGCGTTGAGCTCCGCAAATCGCACCTCCACACCCAACTCTTTCAGGCGCGCCGTGCAGGAATATACCGCCGAATGTTCGCCGAGCGTCGTGACAACGTTCCCTCTCCTTCCGCCGCAGAAGAGCGCGTGATTGTCCGCTTCAGTGCCGCAGGAGGTGAATATTATGCCGAAATCGTTGACGTTTGCGACGTGAGATATGATTTTTTTGCGAGTTTCGGAAAGTTCCCTGTGCAAATTATAACCTTCCGCATAGAGTGCGGAAGGGTTATAAAATTTGTCTATTAAATATTCTTTTGCCTTTTCAAGGCAATCGGCATACGGTCTTGTCGTAGCCGCATTGTCGAGATATATCATTAAATTTCGATTATTCCTCTGAACGATTCCTTGACCGAACCGTCAAGTTCGACATCTCCGTCGTCGTTGAGCTTTACGAACAGGTCGCCGCCCTTGAGCTTGACGGTGATGATTTCACCCTGCGAGCACTTGCCGAGCGCAATTGCCGCAAGCGCGGAAGCCGCTGCCGCCGTGCCGCAAGACCAGGTTTCGCCGTTGACCTTTTCCCATACGCGCGCCTTGACGGTGATGTTATTGACTATCCTGACGCACTCGACGAATATTCCCTCGGGGAACAGTCCCGAATATACTATCGCCTGACCGAGCGCCTCTATGTCTACGTCGTCCACCTTGTCGACGAATACCACGCAATGGGGTATTCCGACATTGACGCAGGTGACCTTCATCGTCGTGCCGTCGACTTCAATCTCCCTGTCAATCACCTCGCCTTCGAGCTTGCAGGGAATGTCCGCGCCGTTAAACGAGGGCTTGCCGAGATTTACGCAAGCCGAGGTCGCAACTCCGTTGAAGATGTTTACGGTCAGTTCCTTTACTTGCCCGCAGCTTTCAACGGTTATATGCTCTGACTGCGTGAACTTGTTGTCGTAGAGATATTTTGCCACGCAACGAAGGGGATTTGCCGCAATGCCGCCGTTGCTGCCATCGCGGTTGAACACGCACATCTTTGCGTCAGCAATGTCAGACTTTTCAATCATAACTATGCCGTCGGAACCTATCGCATAGTGCCTGTCTGAGAAGTTGATTGCAAGCGATTCGGGACAAGTGATGCCGCCGTCCATATTGTTGAAGAAGATATAGTCGTTGCCGCAACTGTGCATCTTGCAGAAGGAAAGCTTCATCTTTTCCTTCCTCAGACGGTTGATGTCCACGAGCTCGGTGTTGTGTTGGTTGTATCTGCCCGCAATGACGTCCGCAAGGGCGTTCGCCGTATCGAGCGAGGTGAGAACGGTTATGCCGAGCAGTATCGCGTGATGATGGAGCGCCATATAGTTGGTTATGGACTCTATATCCGTCTTGCCCGTGTAGACGATGTAGTCAATCTTGCCCTCATCCATAAGCCTGACTATCTCGTCATTAGTCGACAGCCTTGCGACGTCCGTACACTCCAGACCGAGACTTCTTATGACGTTTGCCGTGCCCTTGGTCGCATACAGCGTAAGTCCGAGGTCAGCGAACTTCTTGACGATATTGACAATCTCATACTTGTCCTGGTCGTTAATCGTGAAGTAAATGCCCGAGGGGTTCTGCTTTGTGGGGTGCTTCATATTGAAGCCAGCCGAGACAAGTCCTTTGAAGAGCGCCTCCTCCATAGTCTTGCCAATGCCGAGCACTTCGCCCGTCGACTTCATCTCGGGTCCGAGCTGGGAGTTGACATCGTTGAGCTTTTCAAACGAGAACACGGGAACTTTTACGGCTACATAGGGGGAATTTTTGTAGAGCCCCGTGCCATAGCCGAGCTTTTTGAGCTTTGCGCCCACCATTATTCTCGTCGCAAGGTCTACCATAGGCACGCCCGTAACTTTTGAAATATAGGGCACGGTACGAGAAGCCCTGGGGTTGACCTCTATTACATACAGTTCGTTGTGATAGATGAGATACTGGATGTTGATAAGGCCCTTTGTCTTTAGCGAAATTGCAAGGTTTGTGGAGATCTCCACGATCTTCTTGAGCATAGCATCGCTAAGATTATAGGGAGGATATACCGCGATAGAGTCGCCGCTGTGCACGCCCGCCCTCTCGATATGCTGCATAATGCCCGGAATGAGCACGTCCACGCCGTCGGAAATCGCGTCGACTTCGAGCTCCGACCCCATAAGGTACTTATCGCAGAGCACGGGGTTTTCAATCTTCTGCGCAAGAATGACGTCCATATATCTCTCAATGTCGTTCTGCGTGAAGGCTATTGTCATATTCTGACCGCCGATGACGTAGGAAGGACGAAGGAGTACAGGATAGCCGAGTTTTTCAGCCGCCTGAACCGCCTCTTCCTTAGTCATAACGGTAAGTCCCTTAGGTCTTGCAATGTGGAACTGTTCGAGAAGTTCGTCGAACCTCTCCCTGTCCTCCGCAAGGTCGACGCTGTCGGCGGGTGTGCCGAGTATCCTTATGCCCTTCTTATCGAGGTAGCCGCACAGCTTGATTGCCGTCTGACCGCCGAAGGTGATTACTACTCCGTAGGGCTTTTCGACGTCGATAACGCTCTGCACGTCTTCCGGAGTGAGGCTCTCGAAATACAGTCTGTCGGCAGTATCGAAATCTGTAGAAACCGTCTCGGGGTTGTTGTTGATTATTATAACTTCATAGCCGAGCCTCTTGAACGCCCATACGCAGTGAACGGACGAGTAGTCGAACTCTATGCCCTGACCTATCCTTATGGGACCGGAGCCTATGACAATAATTCTCTTCTTCTTTTTCTTGCGGCTCTCCTGCACGTAGGGAACAGCCTCGTCGTGAGCCTTGTCGTCGTACGTCGAATAGAAATAGGGCGTCTGTGCCGAGAACTCTGCGCCGCAGGTATCGACCATCTTGAACGTTGCGTCGACGTGGCAGGGCAACTTGTTGCCCGACAGCTTTTCAATCTCCTTGTCGGGATAGCCGTACCTCTTGCCGACCATATATTCTGCCCTTGTAATTGCCTTTCCTGCAATCTTCGCCTCGTAGTCGACGAGATTTTTGAGCTTGTTCAAGAACCATTCGTCAATCTTAGTTATCGAATAGATTTCATCTACGGAAATGCCGCGCTTGAGCGCCTGGAACACGACAAACAACCTTTCGTCGGTAACTTCAGACAGTTTTGCGTGTATCTCTTCATCCGAAAGCTCTGCAAGCTTGGGCATATTGAGGGTTCCGAGGGAAATTTCCGCGCCCCTTACCGCCTTCATTATCGCCATTTCGAAGCCGGTGCCTATCGCCATAACTTCGCCCGTCGCCTTCATCCTCGTGCCGAGATTTCTCTTTGCGTAGAGGAACTTATCGAAGGGCCACTTGGGAAGCTTGACGACGACGTAGTCGAGCGTTGGCTCGAAGCAGGCAAACGTCTTGCCCGTGACGTCGTTTCTTATCTCGTCGAGAGTATAACCGAGGGCAATCTTGGTTGCAACCTTAGCAATGGGATAGCCCGTCGCCTTGGATGCAAGCGCCGAGGAGCGCGAAACTCTGGGGTTGACCTCAATTACCGAATACTCGAAGCTGTCGGGATGCAGTGCGAACTGGCAGTTGCAGCCGCCCTCTATGCCGAGTTCGGTGATTATGTCGAGCGATGCCGTTCTGAGCATCTGATATTCCTTGTCGGAAAGCGTAACAGCAGGCGCAATGACGATGGAATCGCCCGTATGTACGCCGACGGGATCGAAGTTTTCCATCGAGCAGACGGTGAGCACGTTGCCCGCGCTGTCCCTCAATACCTCGAACTCTATCTCCTTCCAGCCGCCGATGTACTTTTCTATGAGCACCTGGGTGATGGGCGAGAGCATAAGTCCGTTGTGGGAGATGAGACGAAGCTCCTCCTCGTCCTTTGCGACGCCGCCGCCTGCGCCGCCTAGCGTGTATGCGGGGCGCACGATTACGGGATAGCCTATCTTTTCGGCAATTGCCACGCACTCGTCAACGGTATAAGCGATGTCGGAGGGAACGACGGGCTGGTTTATCTTCTTCATCGTCTCCTTGAAGAGCTCTCTGTCCTCCGCACGGTCTATGGAGTCGAGGTTGACGCCGATGAGCTTGACGCCGTACTTGTCGAGGAAGCCCTCCTTTGCGAGCTGACAGCCGAGCGTGAGACCCGTCTGTCCGCCGAGCGATGCGAGAAGGCTGTCGGGACGCTCCTTAACTATAATTCTCTTGAGCGTCTCAGTCGTCAGCGGTTCGAGATAGATCTCGTCTGCAAGCGCACTGTCCGTCATTATGGTTGCGGGGTTGGAGTTGCAGAGCACGACGTTGATGCCTGCGTCCTTGAGGACGCGACAAGCCTGAGCGCCTGCATAGTCAAATTCAGCAGCCTGTCCTATTACGATGGGGCCCGAACCTATAACCAAAACCTTTTTTATGTCATCTCTCTTAGGCATTGTATTTACCCTCCGTAATGTTCTTTATGAATTTATCGAAAAGGAACGAAGCGTCTCTGGGACCGCCGCAGGCTTCGGGGTGGAACTGCACGGTATATGCGTTGAGTTCGGGATATTCAAAACCTTCGCAGGTGCCGTCGTTTGCGTTGACATAGCTTAAATTTCCCACGCCGTTCAGGCTGGAAGAGATGACCTCATATCCGTGGTTCTGGCTGGAGATATATACCCTGCCAGTGTCCAGCCTCTTTACGGGCTGGTTTGCGCCCCTGTGGCCATACTTCATCTTCTTGGTCTTGCCGCCCATTGCAAGCGCAAAGAGCTGATGACCGAGGCAGATGCCGAATATGGGCAGTTTACCCGCAAGCTTTCTGATATTTTCAATTATTTCGGTATTTTCTGCGGGGTCACCGGGTCCGTTGCAGAGCATAAGACCGCGGGGATTGAGCGCAAGTATGTCCTCCGCAGTATAAGTTGCAGGCACTTTGACGCAGTAGCAGCCCCTCTTTACAAGCTCCCTCGTGATGTTGTCCTTGGCGCCGAAATCCCATACCGCCACCTTTATGCCGTCGGGGTTGCCGAAGTATTCGGGCTGAGTGCAGGTAACCGCCCTGACTGCGCCGACAATGCGGTAATTTTCTATCTCGGTAAAGTCCTTGACGGGCTTGGAGGAGATTTTTGCGTTCATTACGCCCGTTTCCCTGACTATTTCTGTAAGTTCCCTCGTGTCCAGCCCGTAAATTCCGATGATGCCGTTCTCCTTGAGGTACCGATCGAGCGTCTTTTCGCACCTAAAATTGGAGGGTGCGTCGCACTTTTCCCTTACGATATACGCGGAAACCCACAGTTTTTTGCTCTCCATATCGGGAGTAACGCCATAATTTCCTATAAGGGGGAAAGTCTGAATGACTATCTGACCGTAATAACTGGGGTCGGTGAGCGTTTCGACATAGCCGGTCATACCCGTAGTGAATACGAGTTCGCCGACCACCTCGCCGTCAGCGCCGAACCTGTGTCCCACGAACTGTCTGCCGTTTTGCAGAGTTAAATATACCTTATCGTTTTTCATATAATGTTTATCCCTATTTTTAAGCCTTGATATACTTATTTGAGCAGTTTGACCATTACGGCTTTCTGAGCGTGAAGCCTGTTTTCCGCTTCGTCAAAGATCTCCTTGGCGTGCGCCTCGAATACCTCTTCGGTAATCTCTTCGCCCCTGTGCGCGGGCAAACAATGCAGGCACATCACATCGGGCTTAGCGACTGAGAGCGCGTCGGCATTTACCTGATATTTCTTGAAAGCTTCGGCTCTCTTCTTCCTCTCGCTCTCCTGTCCCATCGACGCCCAGACGTCGGTATAGACGACATCTGCGTCCTTCACAGCCTCTTTAACGTCGGTAGTTATTGCGAAGTCGCCGTTTTCCTTTGCCCACTTGATGAGTTCGGCGTCAGGTTCATATCCCTTGGGGCAGGCAATCGCAAAAGACATTCCCGTCTTTATCGCGCCGACGATGAGGCTGTTTGCCATATTGTTGCCGTCGCCCACGAAAGCCATCTTGAGCCCCTTGAAGCTGCCCTTGTATTCCCTTATGGTCATAAGGTCTGCAAGTACCTGGCAGGGGTGCGCATAGTCGGTAAGTCCGTTGATTACGGGAATTGAACCATACTTTGCAAGGTCCTCGACCTCCTGCTGCGCGAACGTCCTTATCATTATTCCGTCGAGGTAGCGCGAAAGCACCCTCGCGGTGTCCTGAACGGGCTCGCCCCTGCCGATCTGCAGGTCGTTGCTGGAGAGGAAAAGACCATAACCGCCGAGTTCGTAGATGCCCACTTCAAAGGAAACCCTCGTGCGGGTGGAAGCCTTCTGGAAAATAAGTCCGAGCTTCTTGCCCTTGAGATAGTCCTTCTGAATGCCGTTGTTCCTCTCGAACTTGAGCTGGTCGGCAAGATTGAGAACAGATAAAATATCTTCCCTGGTTAAATCCTGTAATTTAAGTAAATGCCTCATTGCGAAATTACCTCATTTAATATTTTCAATGCAAAATTTATTTCTTCTTTATTTATTGTAAGCGGCGGCAACAGCCTTACTCTGTCGTGCGCCGTCAGTACAATCAAGCCCTTTTCAAGGCACTTTGCCGCAATTTCCCTTGCGTTTTTGCTCGTCTCTATGCCTATCATAAGCCCCATTCCGCTCACGGAGAGGACATTTTTAATGTGCCCGAGATTTGCTCTGAAATATGCGCCCTTACCCTGCACCTCGAGCAGAAGTTCGGGAGTTATCCTCTCGACTATCGAGAGCGCGCCCGCGCAGACGACGGGGTTGCCGCCGAAAGTCGAGCCGTGGTCGCCGCAGGTAAATACGTCACTGCACTTGTCGAACAGCAGGCAGGCGCCTATGGGAAGTCCGCCGCCCAGCCCCTTCGCCGTAGTGACGATGTCTGGGTGGATACCCGCCGCTTCATAGGAATACATATAACCCGTCCTGCCGTTACCCGTCTGCACTTCGTCGCAGATGAGCAGGATATCCCTATCCCTGCAGAACTTTTCAAGCTCCTTGAGAAAACCGAAATCAAGGCAGTGCACACCGCTCTCGCCCTGAATTACCTCCACCATAACCGCGCAGGTCTTGTCGGTATAGCAGGCAAAAATGCCGTCCATATCTGCTTCCGCGTACTTAAAGTTGGGCAAAAACGGCTCGAAATATCTGTGAAACGCATCCTGTCCCGTTGCAGACAGAGTAGCAATTGTCCTGCCGTGGAAGGAATTTTTAAGCGTAATTATCTCGTTCCTACCGTACCTCGTATTGCCGTACTTCCTTGCGACCTTGATGGCGCACTCGTTCGCCTCCGCTCCGCTGTTGGCAAAAAACACCTTCTTTGCGCCCGTCTTTTCACAGAGCGCCCCGGCAAGTTCTGCCTGGGGCAGCGAATAGTACAGATTGCAGACGTGCTGGATGTCGTCTATCTGCGCTTTGACAGCTTTTTTCCACTCCTCGTCGTTGATGCCGAATATGTTAACGCCTATCCCGCTCGCGCAATCGACGTATTCCTTGCCGTCAAAGTCGTAGAGCTTTGCACCCTTGCCGCTCTTGAATGCCACATTGAAGCGGGAATACGTATTGGCGATAAACTCTTTATCGTCCGAAAAGATTTTTTCGGAATTCATAACAATTTCCTCCGACTAAAATAAAGACTGATTTAAAAATAAATCAGCCGTTATACGAACATAGTTCCACTGCCTTCATCAGACAATAACTCTATTAAAATTGAATGGTAAACCCTTCCGTCGGTAATAAAGACCTTTTTTACGCCGCGACGGATTGCATCTTTGCAACATTCTATCTTAGGTATCATGCCACCGGAGATTATTCCCTGCTTTACGAGGGCGGGAATATCCGAGACGAAAACTTTTTTAATGAGACTATCGGGGTCGTCCTTGTTTTCAAGCAGCCCCCTGATGTCGGTCATCAAAATAAGACCTTCCGCGCTGAGCGCGCCTGCTATCGCCGCCGCAGCGGTATCCGCATTTATATTGTAGATATGCCCTTCATCGTCGAACCCGACGGTGGAAATTACGGGCACATAGCCGAGATTGCAAATGTCAGAAATTATGTCGGTCTTAACTTCGGTAATTTTGCCTACATAGCCGAGCTTTTCGTCCGCGGGAACGCACTTGAGCATATGTCCGTCCTGTCCGCAGATGCCGATTGCCTTGCCGCCGTTCCTCTCAATGAGGTCGGCGAGCGACTTGTTGACCTTGCCGGCAAGCACCATACGCACGATTTCGGCGGTCTCGGCATCAGTGTAGCGCAGCCCGTTTATGAACTTGCTCTCCTTGCCGAACGCCTTAATGGTTTCAGAAATTTCGGGACCGCCGCCGTGAACGAGCACGACCTTTATCCCGAGCATATTCAAGACGACCAAATCGCGCATAACCGACGATTTTATCTTTTCGTCGGTCATCGCATTGCCGCCATACTTGACGACAAGAATTTTATTGAAATATTTTTTAATATAGGGCATCGCCTCTATTAAAAATTCGGCCTGTTCCTGCTTATCCATCTATATTGTCCCGTTATAATTTGCTAAAATTGGTCCCGATTTATAATCAGGTGCGATAATCGCCGTTGATTTTGACATAATCATATGTCAGGTCGCAGCCCCACGCGGTTGCCGTGTAGTTGCCGTCGTTGAGGTCGATTTTTATCTGCACCTCGTCGCAAAGCAGGATTTTCTTTGCGAGCTCTTCGCTGAAATCGACGCCGTAGCCGCCCCTGCACACGGGCAGTTCACCCTCGGCAGACGCAAAGTCGACGTCAATCTTTTCAACGTCTACGTCGACGCCCGCATAGCCGATTGCGCAGAGAACGCGCCCCCAGTTGGCGTCCGCGCCAAACATTGCCGCCTTTACGAGAGATGATTTTATGACCGTCTTTGCGACAACCCTTGCAATCTTGAGGCTCTTCGCGCCGCGCACTTCGCACTCTATGAGCTTTGTAGCGCCCTCGCCGTCCTTTGCAATCATCTTTGAAAGCTTAACCGTGCAGTAGTTGAGCGCCTTGCAGAACCTTGTGAAATCCGCGCCTCGGCTCTCAATTCTTTCATTCCCCGCTAAGCCGTTGCTGAGAATACAACAGGTATCGTTCGTAGACTGGTCGCCGTCGACGCTTATCATATTAAAAGAACTCTTTACGTCATTGCTGAGCGCAAGCTGCAACATCTCCGGCGAAATATTGACGTCGCTCGTCAGAAATATCAGATTTGTCGCCATATTAGGGCAAACCATACCGACGCCCTTGGCGATTGCGCCCATTTTGCACACCTTTCCGCCCAGTCTGAACTTTATGGAAACCGACTTCATAACGGTATCCGTAGTCATTATTGCCTGAGCCGCGTAGTCATTCTTGTCGCCGAGCCCGTTCCAGAGCTCCTCCATACCGTCGGCCATAGGGTCAATTACCAGTTTCTGCCCGATAACTCCGGTAGAAGCAACCACGACGTCGCCACCATATATACCGCCGACCTTTTCGACGAGCAAGCACATCTTCTCCGCAATTTCAATACCGTCCGAATTGCAGGTATTGGCGTTTCCGCTGTTGCAGATTATAGCCTGTGCATAGCCGTCGGCTATATTCTTCTTTGTGACTATTACCGGTGCGCCCTTGACGAGATTGCTCGTATAGACGCCCGCAGCCGAAGCGCGCACATCGCTGACTATGAGCGCAAAATCTCTCTTAGCTTTGTTTTTCCTGATACCGCAGTGTATGCCGTTTGCCCTGAAACCTGCAGGCGCGCAAACACCGCCCTTAACTTCTTTGATAACCATACTATATTAAATATATTTTAAATATTATATAACTAAAAAATGTATATGTCAATTGCAGACAGAAAAAAGAAAAAAAGTAATTAAAAGTGAATATATATCAGTCCGCCGCTGAGTTGCTGAAAACAAACACTGTCACCGCACCGCAACTTATCTCTCAAACTACGCATCAAATGACAAACCGGAATTGAACTGCACATAAAGACTTACTGCACCCATTTAACAGCACAGCCAAATGCAGACCTTTCCGCTGAAGCCGAGTCGCACTCAGACAAGCGAAGTCCTCTCGTCAAGCCCGAACATTATGTTCATATTCTGGACAGCCGCGCCGGACGCACCTTTGCCGAGATTGTCAAAGACGCTGGCAAGGAAAATTCTCTCGTCGTTGCCGCCGACATATATTTCAATATTGTTCGTGCCGCACAGATGATTGCAGGGGATATACCCCGAAACTGCCTCTTCGGACATCACTTTTATGAAATTATGCGACGCATAGTACTCTGCAAAGTACTCCCTAATATCCTTTACACGGTATTTTTTTGTCATAAAACGCGAAAATATAGGTACTGTAACACACATTCCGCTATAGATGTCGCAAATTATCGGATTGAATATCGGGGCATATTCAAGGCCGCACACCTTCACCATTTCGGGCAGATGCTTGTGCATTTGTCCCGTCGCATACTGTCTGGGCGATGACAAAGTATAATCTCTTTCGGCGTCCTGATACTGGGCAATCGTCTTTTTTCCGCCGCCGGAATATCCCGTGACAGAATTTGCAACGAAAGGATAGTCTGCGGGAACAATTCCCCCCTTCACGAGCGGCGCGACGAGGGAGATAAAGCCTGTCGCGTGGCAGCCGGGGTTTGCCACCCTGCCTGCTTTGGAAATCGCCTCTCTCTGCTCTGCAGAGAGTTCGGGAAAGCCGTATACCCAACCATCTGAAGTTCTATGCGCGGTCGACGCGTCGATAATTCTCGCCCTGGGGTTTTCAACAAGCGACGCTGCTTCAATTGCCGCAGCGTCGGGAAGACAAAGGAAGCTCACATCCGCGGAGTTGAGACATTCCTTTCTCGCATTTATATTCTTTCTCTTTTCTTCGGGCAGCACGATGATCTCTACGTCACCGCGCTTTTCGAGGCGTTCATAGATCTGTAATCCCGTCGTACCCTCTTTGCCGTCAATGAAAACTTTTATCATTACTTTAACTTCTTGCTGTCGAGAAGCGCCTTTACCTTTATGGGAAGTCCGAAAAGATTGATGAAGCCCTGGGAATCCATCTGGTTATAGCAATCGTCCTCGCCGAAGGTTGCGATATCCTCGCTGTACAGCGAATAAGGAGAAGTCATACCCGCAGGCATTACATTTCCCTTGTAGATCTTGAGCTTCACGTCGCCCGTAACAGTTTCCTGCGTCTTGTCGACAAACGCGTCGAGAGCCTCTCTCAGCGGAGTGAACCACTGTCCGTCATAGACCATTTCGCCATACTTGATTGCAATAAGCTGCTTGTAGTGCTGGGTTGCCTTGTCGAGGCAGATGGACTCCAAAAGTTCGTGGGCGGTGTACAAAATCGTGCCGCCGGGCGTCTCATACACGCCCCTCGACTTCATTCCGACAAGCCTGTTTTCAACCATATCGACAAGACCTACGCCGTTTTCGCCGCCGATCTTGTTGAGTTTTTCAATGATTTCGACCGCGCCGAGCTTCTTCCCGTCGACTGCGGTGGGAATACCCTTTTCAAAGTGAATGGTGACATAGGTCGCCTTGTCGGGCGCCTTCCAGGGCGATACGCCGAGTTCGAGTATCTTGTCGTAGTCGGGCTCGTTTGCGGGCGACTCGAGGTCAAGACCTTCGTGCGAAAGATGCCAAAGGTTCTTGTCCTTGGAATAGTTAGTCTCCCTGTTTATCTTGAGGGGAATGTTATGCGCTTCGGCATAGTCAATCTCCTCGTCCCTGCTCTTTATGTCCCATATGCGCCAGGGCGCGATTATCTTCATCTCGGGGGCGAAAGCCTTAATGGTAAGCTCGAAACGAACCTGGTCGTTGCCCTTGCCCGTACAGCCGTGGCAGATGGCATCTGCGCCCTCTTTCTTGGCAATCTCGACAATTCTCTTTGCGATAATAGGTCTTGCAAACGAAGTGCCGAGAAGGTATTTGTTCTCATAGACCGCACCCGCCTTCATCGTGGGATAGATGTAGTCTTCGATAAATTCCTTCCTGAGGTCCTCGATATAGAGCTTGGATGCGCCCGTCTTGAGTGCCTTTTCCTCAAGCCCTTCGAGCTCCGTGCTCTGTCCGACGTCGCCGGAAACAGCGATAACTTCGCAGTTATCGTAATTTTCCTTAAGCCAGGGGATTATGATAGAAGTATCAAGTCCGCCAGAATACGCAAGTACAACCTTTTTAATCTTGTCTGCCATAATTCAAAACTCTCTGATATAAAATTTCAGGTCGCTTTCTCAAGCAACCTGATGTATTATACAATATATAATATATTTAAGTCAAGTAAATTACCGCAATAATTGAAAAATATGTCGATAAAAATGAATAAATTTACAGTATAAACGTGTATATATTTATAAATATACAAAAAACAAACTTTTTGTGTATATTTAAAAGACAGACAGACCGCAAAACTTCACAGCGCGGCGACAGGCGAATATTCCTTGAGTTCCGCCCTTATGCGTCTGAAATCGGGCATATAGCTTTCCATAAGAGAATAGAACTTTGCGGAGTGGTTCATATAGACTGTATGGCACAGCTCGTGCAATATGACATAGCGCCAGAAACGTTCGTCAAGCATCAGAAGTTTGTAGTTAAAAACAATATTCCCCCTCGCGTCGCAACAGCCCCAGCGCGCCTTATACTCTCTGAAAGAGATGCTCTTAGCCGAGAGCGTCGTCAGTCGGACGACCTCTTCGTACACCTGCGAAAATTCGCCGCCGAGAGCCGAAACGAGCGTACTCTTGATATGACGTCTGTCCCTGAAAGAAGCAAAATCACTGCCGATATAGTCGACACCGCCGAACGTGACGGACACAGCCTTGCCCTTGACAAGCACCTTGCGGAGCGAGATAATTTCCGAAAATCTGTCGAGCTTGGCTTCGTTTTTACGGACGGAATTGATTATCCAGCGCGATTTTTCGCCGACAAAGTCGACAATCTGCCGCTCAGTCGCCCTTAATGGGCAACGGACAACTACGCTGTTGTCACCCTTTACGGTCACCGAAAACGAACGGCGGGCGCTGCGGATGACGGAATACCTTATTTCATCCACCGAACGTCACCTTCATCTGTATCCTGAGTTCGCCGCCGACCCTGCCTTCGACCAGCCACGAGCCGTCATCGCAACGATGCCTGAAGATGTCGAGCTTTTCGCCGTACTTACACTGCTTCACATATTTTATCTGAACAGTGCGGAGCTCAAGCTCTTTCATCTCTTCGACGGAAAACGCATCGATGAGTATATCGCCGTACTTAGTGTTATTGACGTGGTTGTAGTGGTCGTAGTCCGAGTAAGAAGCAAACTTGGAATAGGCGAGCTCGCCCTGCGTAATTTCGGGAATTTTCCACGAATTGAAGTCCGTAGACCGACATTCGTTGTAGACGATTTCGGGATTGAATACCGCCGCAGCGGGCAACATCGAGAAGTTGCCGAGGTCGATCAGGCACCACCTCGAGGTGGCGACGCCGACCTTCTCCTCGCCGATGAAGAACTCGAAATCTCTGAACACGGCGAGCTTCCCCGGCTTAATTGGCCACGTGACAATAGTCAGACTGTCGCCAAACGAAATTGTGCGCGACAATTCGACGTACCAGTTGACCAGAATGAAGCCGTAATTTTTAGGCTTCAGAGCGTCGTATCCGAAGCCGAGTTCCTGCGCGGAAAGGCACGCCGACTCCTCCATAAGCGAAAGAAGCGCCGAAAGCTTAAGCCTGTCACACACGTCGACGTCTGTATATCTTATTTCATATGTCTTGCAATGTCTGTACACTTTTTCACCTTTGATATCGTATTATATATAATTTTAGCACTTTTGACACTCAAAGTCCAATAAATACTCAAAAAATGCAGCATTTATGTGTGACATAGTACTTTTTATTTTACAGAATATTGACAAAATACACCCCGTTGTGATAAAATATATTCAATAATTGGAGATAATCTGACTATGCGCGAAGAATTTGAAAACGACAACCTGAATGACGACGAGGAACAGACCGAAATCGCCCTCCCCGAGGACGATAACGACGCGGAAAGCACTACTGAAGAAAGCCGCGATGGGGATGAACCCGCGCAGGATGACGAAGGCGCCCATTCCTCCATCAGCGCCGACCTCATAAGAGGACACATAAACACAATCATACTTCGCGCTCTGTACGAGCGCGACAAGTACGGTTATGAAATAATGAACGACATAGAGGCGAAGAGCCACGGTCAGTACACGCTCAAACAGCCGACGCTTTACAGCGCACTCAAGAGGCTTGAGACGCAGGGCTACATAAAGGCATACTGGAAGAAGGATGACGTCACCGCAGGCGGCAGAAGGAAATATTTCACGCTCACCGAGATAGGCAAAGAGATGACCGAAAAGAACCTTGCCGAGTGGGAATATTCGAGGACAATCATCGACAACCTCATTTCAGATCGCGCCTTTGATTTTACGCAGCCTGCCCCCACCCCCGTCGACTTTACAATACTCAGGGACAGCGTTTCGAGAGTTCCCCACTTAAAGCCCGACGGCGAGCCGGAGCAGCCGCAGACCGCCGCTCAGTCAAATCAACAGACGGCAGAGCAGACCGCTCAACAGACATCGCAGAGCGCTCCCGCGGAGCAGGTCATAGTACAGCAGCCGATCTACGTGCAACAGCCCGTATTTGTGCAGCAGCCCGTCGTGACGACGGAGGTGCCTCAGATGTCGCCGCAGCAGGCAGAACAGAGCGCACTCTATGCCGCACAGCTCGGCATACAGCCGCCGACAAATCAGGCCGCACCGCAGCAACAGCCTGCACAGGAAAACACAGGCGTATACGGCACATCGCCGCAGAGCGTAAATGCCGATGTTCAGGCGGCGATTGAGGCACAGGAAAAATATAACCGGAAGCTCAAGGCGGAAGAAGAGGCGAGAAGGCGCGCGCACGAAAACTACTTAAAGCTCATTTCCGAGCCCGTACCCGCAAGGGAAAGCGAGGAAAGGCGAGAACAACCGCAGGGCGCGCCCAATATGATTTACGGCAACCGCCCCGCCCCCGAGCGCGACTATAAGAACCTGATTGACGGCATATTCAACAAGGCGCTTGCAAACGGCAGCGTACAGGCGAATTTTAACGCCTGCAACGCAGAGCAGGTTCCGCACAGGCAGACGAGACCGCAGGGCTCGCCAATCGTCGACAGAGGCAATTCCGACGGCATAAAAGTAATGCCCTCGACCGACTACCACTCCTCTTACCGCGCGACTGCAAAGACGGTCTACAACAAGGGAACTACAATGCTTAAGAGCGCGCTAATTGTGCTCATTGTCACCATAATAGAATTTGTGCTCTGTGCGATATTCATAGATGAGCTGACGATAGACTGGATATATCCCTCCGTCATTCTGTCGCTCGGCGTTATACAGTTCGCGGTATTCGGACTTATGGCGCTAAAGGGCTACGGCGCAAACTGCGCAAAACCGACGACGAGCGCATATCTTATACGCAGCATCATCATAACCATTATCTGCATACTCATCATCTGCGTGCTTGCATTCCTGCTGAACGCCAATTTCACCGTGATGAGCGACATATTGAAATATATGGTTATCCCCTCGGTTACAGTGCTGAATATTACCATATTCGCATTGACGTTCTATCTCATAGTAAAGTAAAAAACAGAGCCTTCGGAGTATTCCGGGGGCTCTTGAGTTATTGTATTTTCCGCCCGCACCGCGGGCGGTTTTTCATTATTTAGCGCTTCATATGATTACGGGGTCGGCGCTGAGCCGACCCCGATATAGTCTGTCTGTTATTTTGCATACTCGACGGCGCGGGATTCCCTGATGACGTTAACCTTAATCTGTCCGGGATATTCGAGCTCCGCCTCAATTTTCTTTGCGATGTCCTTTGCGAGGAACATAGCCTGGGCGTCGTCAATCTGTTCGGGCTTGACCATAACCCTGACCTCTCTGCCCGCCTGAATTGCATACGTCTTTTCAACGCCGCTGAAGCTGCCCGCAATCTCTTCGAGCTTTTCAAGGCGCTTGACGTAGTTCGTGCCCGTCTCTCTTCTCGCACCGGGACGCGCGCCCGAAACGGCATCCGCCGCAGCCACGAGAACTGCTTCTATTGTCTTAGGCTCGCAATCGCCGTGATGTGCGGCAATGGCGTTGACCACATTGGGCTTTTCGTTGTATTTCTTGGCAATGTCCGCGCCAAGCTGGACGTGCGTGCCCTCCTGCTCCTTGTCGACAGCCTTGCCTATGTCGTGGAGAAGTCCTGCGCGCTTTGCAAGCGTGACGTCAAGTCCGAGCTCTGAAGCCATAAGTCCGGCGAGGTTTGCAACCTCTATGGAGTGCTTATAGACGTTCTGACCATAGCTTGTCCTGTATTTAAGTCTGCCGAGGAGCTTGATGAGTTCGGGGTGAAGTCCGTAAATACCTACCTCAAACATCGCGCTCTCGCCCGCAGCCTTGATCTCCTGGTCAAGCTCCTTCTTGACCTTTGCGACGGTCTCCTCTATCCTTGCAGGATGAATTCTGCCGTCGGAGATGAGTTTTTCAAGCGTAAGTCTTGCAACTTCCCTCCTCACGGGGTCAAATCCAGAGAGAATGACGACTTCGGGAGTATCGTCGACGATGAGTTCAATGCCCGTCGCGTTTTCAAGCGCACGGATATTTCTGCCCTCGCGTCCAATAATTCTCGCCTTCATATCGTCGCTGGGAAGGGGCACGACAGAGACGGTGATTTCCGACGCGTGGTCGGACGCACAGCGCTGTACGGCGAGCGAGATTATCTTCTTCGCCTCGCTATTAGCCTCGTCCTTGGCGGTCTGCTCTATATTTCTGACCTGAATTGCAACGTCGTGCCTGGTCTCTTCAAGTATCTCGTCGGTGAGGAGCTTTTTAGCTTCCTCCTTAGAGAGCTGAGACACCTTTTCAAGTTCCTGTATCATCAGCTCGTGCTGGTGATTTATCTTGTCCTGCGTCTTTTTTATTTCCTGCTCTTTTGCCGCGAGATCCTTTTTTTGCTTTTCAATCTCTTCGCCTTTTTTGAGAAGCGAATCCTCCTTCTTGTCGAGGATATCTTCTTTCTGCACAAGGCGCTGTTCCTGTTTGTTGAGTTCGGCTTTCTTCTCTCTCGTTTCTCTCTCGAACTCGTTTCTCAGTTTAAGTTCCTGTTCCTTAGCTTCTAAAATTGCTTCCTTTTTAAGTGCTTTGCATTCGGCATTGGCCTCTTCAAGCATTTTATCGGTTTCACTCTTAAAATCGCGTAGCTGCAAAGCGAGCTTCTTCTGATATCTCTTGGGATAGATGACCATAAAAGCCGCTGCCGCAATGACTGCTATCACCGCTACAACAATGCCGACGACAAGTCCTACCGTGCCATCGACAGCAAGAAACAGGGAGCTTAAAGTACAATTAGCCATAATTTAAGCCTCCTGATTAAGTTATTTGAAATATATACGAAAACCTTATGATAAAGGCAAGTCTATATCCTATTAGTTATTTTACAACAATACTCAATAAATGTCAATTTATTTAATTGAATACATATGCGGAATGTGAAATTATATGATAATTGACAACAAAATGTAGTAATCATTGAAAATAACCGCACAATATCGTGCGGTTATGAATAAATCTTATGAATATTTATTTTATGTCGTCGAGCATATCGAGCCACAGCGCGCAGGAGGCGTCCGAAGGCATACGCCAATCGCCCCTCGGCGACAGCGTGACAGAGCCGACCTTGACGCCGTCAGGCACGCAGGAGCGCTTGAACTGCTGGGAGAAAAATCTCCTGTAAAAGTTTTTGAGCCACTTCAAAATTGTGGCGTCGTCAAACTGCCCGCAGAAAGCGTGCCTTGCAAGGTAATATATCTTGTCGGGCGCAAAAGCCCACCTCAACGCATAGTAGAGGAAAAAGTCGTGCAGAACGTAAGGTCCGACCAAATCCTCCGTCTTCTGCGCTATCTTTCCGTTCTCGTCGGGCGGCAGAAGTTCAGGGCTTATCTCGGTGTCGAGGATATCCTTCAAAACCTCGCCGCACTCGCCCCCGATCATCTCCGCCTCTGCCCTGACAAGGTGTTTTACAAGCGTCTTGGGCACAGAGCAGTTAACGCCGTACATCGACATATGATCGCCGTTATATGTCGCCCAGCCGAGCGCAAGCTCGCTCAGGTCGCCCGTGCCGACGACCATACCGTTCGTCTGGTTGGCGATGTCCATCAAAATAAGCGTCCTCATTCTTGCCTGAGCGTTTTCATAGGTCACATCGCGCTTTGCCGGGTCGTGCCCTATGTCCCTGAAGTGGATGTTGACGCTGTCGGCAATGGGCACTTCCCTGAAGGTTGCACCGACGCAGCCGATGAGTTTTCTGGAATTGCCATATGTGCGGGACGTGGTGCCGAACCCGGGCATTGTAACGGCTATTATGTCCTTGAGCGGCTTGCCGAGCGAGATGAACGCCCTTCTTAAGACGAGCAGGGCAAGCGCAGAGTCCAGCCCCCCCGATATGCCAATGACAGCCGTAGCCGAGCGGGTATGTTCAAGTCTCTTTTCAAGACCCTTTGCCTGCATTGTCAGTATAAGCTGCGCGCGCTCCGAAAGTCCTTCATTTTCAGCGGGCACAAAAGGTTGCGTGGAAATATAACGCGTAAGTTGACCTTTATTTGCATTTGTATGAAAGCCGACAAGGCAATAATTTTCGCCGTCGCACTCGCTGAAATAGGTATTTGCCGTCCTCTGACGCTCTGCAGCGAGCTTATCAGCGTCGATTTCGCCGTACACAAGGGAATTTTCAAAGAGCTTGCTCTCTGCGAGCACGCTGCCGTTTTCGCAGATGAGATTGTGCCCGGCAAAGACCATATCGGTCGTACTTTCGCCGTCGCCCGCGTCGCAGTAGACATAGCCGCCTATGAGTTTTGCCGACTGCATTCTGACAAGTTCCCTGCGGTATTCCGCCTTGCACACCGTCTCGTCGCTGCAGGAGAGGTTGACGATTATGTTCGCCCCCGCCTTACAATGTCTTACAGACGGGCTGTCGGGCACCCAGAGATCCTCGCATATCTCACACGCGACTGTGAAATCGCGCTGATTTTCGGCAGTAAAAATGATATCAGTACCGAACGGAACCTCGTCGCCGCCCAGCACCACCGCAGAATTGTAGCTCTCCGCGGGAGTGAAGTGTCTGCGCTCGTAGAACTCCCCGTAGGAGGGAAGAAAGCTCTTGGGCACGACGCCTATTATCCTTCCGCCCGTGATTGCGACTGCGCAGTTATAGAGCTTTCCGTCCTTCAAAACAGGCGCACCGACAAAGATAAGCGCCGAAGCGCCCTCCGTAGCCGAAGCGATATCTGAAAGCGCTGCCTCCGCCGCATCTGTGAGCGCGCGCTGGTTAAAGAGGTCGCCGCAGGTGTAGCCTGTTACGCAGAGCTCGGGAAAAACAACGAGCTGTGCACCCTCTCTATTCGCGCTCTTTATGGCGGAAATTATGTTCGCCGTATTGAATTTTACGTCGGCAACTCTTACCTTTACGGTCGCCGCACAGACCTTAATAAATCCGTATCGCATCAGTCGTCCTGCGTCTTTTTGAGCGAAGCCTTATGCGCTTCCCTTATCTTCTGTTCTATCTCTGCCGCAATCTGGGGATTTGCCTTAAGGTATTCCCTCATCTTCTCCCTTCCGTTTGCAAGTTTTTCGTCGTTATAGCTGAACCACGCGCCGCTCTTGGTGAGGACGTTATAGTCCACGCCGAGGTCGATAAGACAGCCCTCCTGCGAGATACCCTCACCGTAGATAATGTCGAACTCCGCGACCTTGAAGGGCGGCGCAACCTTGTTCTTGACTACCTTTGCCTTTGCCCTGTTGCCGACAATTTCGCCGTCGCTCTTCAGAGCGTCTGCCTTCCTTATATCGAGACGGACGGAAGCAAAGTACTTGAGCGCCTTGCCGCCCGGCGTCGTTTCGGGGTTGCCGAACATTACGCCTACCTTTTCCCTGAGCTGGTTGATGAATATTACGCAGGTCTTGGAACGGTTGGTTATTGCAGTCAGCTTGCGGAGCGCCTGCGACATCAGCCTTGCGAGAAGTCCCACGTGAGAGTCACCCATATCGCCCTCTATTTCCGCCTTAGGCGTAAGCGCCGCAACCGAGTCGACGACTATGACGTCAACCGCGCTCGAACGGACGAGAGATTCGCAGATATCGAGTGCCTGTTCGCCGGTGTCGGGCTGAGAGATATAGAGCTCGTCAATCTTTACCCCGAGCGCCTTTGCATACACGGCGTCGAGCGCGTGTTCCGCGTCGATGAACGCCGCAACGCCGCCCATCTTCTGCGTTTCGGCAATTATGTGAAGGGCTACCGTCGTCTTGCCCGAGGATTCGGGTCCGAAAATTTCAAGTATTCTCCCTCTGGGAACGCCGCCCACGCCGAGGGCAAGGTCAAGCGAAATACAGCCCGTGGGAATGACTTCGAGTTCAGCGTTGACGTTGTCGTCGCCGAGCTTCATTATGGCGCCCTTACCGTACTGCTTTTCTATCATTGCTATGGTAGAGTTCAGCGCTTTGAGTTTTTCTTCGTTCATTATCTATATTCTCCTAATTATTTTAACCGTTTATATGCGAGGAACAGCGCCTGATTTATCGCCGTCTCCGTCACCTTTTTTCTATCGCCTGCAAAGTTGAATTTGTAGACGGCTATGTCGTCCTCCACGCCAACGCCTATGAACGCAAGTCCGACGGGTTTGGACGTATTGTCCGACGCGGGACCCGCAATTCCCGTCGTCGATATCGAGACCTCGCAGCAGCCCGCGGAGAGCACGCCCTCCGCCATCTGATAGGCAACCTCTGCCGAAACCGCTCCGCACTGCTTTAAAGTCAGCTCCTTTACGCCCAGCCGCTGCATCTTGGCTGCATTTGAATAGGTATTCAGCCCCTCGAAGTACACCTCCGAGGCGCCTGCAATATCCACAATGCGCTTGCCTACGCCGCCGCCCGTGAACGATTCCGCAATGCCCAGCTTCATTCTGCGCAGCTTTAAGAGTCTTATGAGCTGGGCTGCGAGCTCGATATCCTCCAGCGCGTAGATATAGTCGCCGAGTTTGGAGACTATGAGCGCGATTATCCTGTCGATGAGCATCTTCGGAGTGACGTCGGAGTAGACAATCTCCATTCTGAAATCGCCGAATTTTTCCTCGACGTTGAAGAGAATTTCCTGCGAGTTTGCCTCCGAACACATATTCTTTGTCTGGCCGAGCGCGTCGTTTATGAGCTGATATGGCGCGCCGACAAAGCGGATATACGACCTTGCAAAGTTCTCGCCGTAGAAGTCGTTGAGCACGGCGGCAATGTCCTCCGCCGTGATGCGGTTTGCACTGTCCGAAAGCGCAACAAAAGCATTGAACATCTGCGCGCGCAATATGCCGACGGCGTCGAAAGCACCTCCGCACAACCCCGAAATGTAATTTTTGAGGGTATTTTCCATACTCGCTGGGCAGAGAATGAGCGCATTTTCATAGTTCTGCGCACAGTCACCTATAGCCCTGACAATCTCGTCCTCGCTGTCGAAAGCCACTTTGCTTATCTTGTCGAAATAGTAGCCGCTTGCCGCAAGCTTCTTTGCCCACTCCTCCCCGACTGAAAAGGTGAGAGAACGGCGGGTATCGAAGATGAGCATAGCAAGCCGTGATTTTGAGCAATTCATCTCTTTAGTACTTCAATATTTTTGGCTATATAGTTTATTCCCGAAATGACAGTCAGCAGGGATGCAAGCGCAAAGAGTGCAAGCCCGACATAGTTGAGCGCGCTTATGCCCGCTCCGTCGAAAAACTCTGCAAAACCGCCGTAAACGAGAAGCATAACGATGCTCAGATCCTGACAGACCGTCTTTATTTTGCCCACCTTGTCGGCAGCAATGACTATGCCGGCGTCTGCGGCGACCATTCTGAAGCCGCTTATTATCATTTCCCTAGCAAGTATGAGCGCGACGCAGCAACCCGCCGCAATAAGCGCCCATTCACCGAGATAAATCGTGAAAAATTCTGGCTTTGTGAGAAGAATAACAGTCGCCGATGCAACGAGCACCTTGTCGGCTATGGGGTCGAGAAATTTGCCGAGATTGGTGACGAGCGAGTACTTGCGCGCAAGATGCCCGTCGAGATAGTCGGTAAAGCTCGCAAGGGCAAACACGGCGAGAGCCGCGAAATAGTGCCCCGAAAATTCAATGTAAAAGAGAGCAACGAATAAAGGTATCATAATCATTCTCGCCAGCGTGAGCTGGTTGGGAAGATTTAAAACGCCCTTGCCCGCCACAAATTTATACATTCTGCTGTCTTTGTCTATGTTGTGTTCACTCATCAAGATAATCTCCCGTCGCACCGAACATATCGTAGCCGTCGTGCGACTTTATTGTGACCTCGTAACTCTCCCCCTGCACCGCCTCTTTGGCATTGAAATAGACCTTGCCGTCTATCTCGGGTGCGGAAAAATACGCCCTGCCGACAAAGCAACCTCTGTCGTAGTCTATCCCGTCACAGATGACCTCAACGCCCCTGCCTATAAACTTGTCGAGAAAGCGGCTGCTGACCTCTTTCTGCACCCCGTAGAGCTTCTTAACGCGCCTGCGCTTGACATTATAGGCAATCTGCCCTTTGAGCTTGTATGCGGGCGTATCGGGCTCCCTCGAGTACGCGAAAAATCCGCAGTTCGTCAGCTTCGCCTCTTCGAGGAAACGGCACATCGCATCACATTCCTCCTCCGTCTCCGTCGGGAAACCCGTGATGAATGTAGAGCGAATAGCTATTTCAGGTATATTTTCACGAAGCTTTTTTATGAGGTCGAGATATCCCTGCCTCGTGCCGCGCCTGTTCATAAGTTTCAGCACCCTGTCCTCGCTGTGCTGGAGAGGAATATCTATGTACTTTATTATCTTGGGGTTATCCCTAATCTCGGCAATCAACTCGTCGTCTATCATATCGGGATAACAGTACAGTAATCTTACACTACTAATGTTGACAAGTGCTGTCAACTTTTTCAAAAAAGTTACAAGAAATTTTTTGCCGTACAGGTCGGTGCCGTAGCGCGAGACGTCCTGCGCTACCAGAATGAGTTCCCTGATCTCGCCGAGATTTTCCGCCTCTTTCAAGAGCTCCTCTACGGGGTAACTTCTGTACCTTCCCCTTATCTTGGGAATGAGGCAATATGTGCAGAAATTGTTACAACCGTCGGCAATCTTAAGGTAGGCATAGTGACAGGGCGTAGTCAGAACTCTGTCGGAGACATAGGGATTTTCGCCCCTACTTACAAAGTTCACCCTGTCGCCCGCATAAGACATCTCAAGCGCGTCGAAGAGAGAACCATAGTCGTCGATGCCGAGAAAGACGTCAACTTCGGGCAGCCCTTCAAAAATTTCGCCGACATATTTCTGTGGCAGACAGCCCGTCACGACAATCTTTTCGAGGTTTTCGCTCCTCTCCGCGCCGCAGCCGACGATGGTCTCTATCGCCTCCTTTCTCGACTGATTGAGAAAGGCGCAGGTATTTATTATGAGAATGTTCGCCTCCGACTCATCGTCGGTAAGCGAGCATCCTCTTTGTTTTATCAGTTGCAGAAGTTTTTCGCTGTCAACCCTGTTCTTATCGCAGCCCAGGGAGATAATTCCGAACTTCTTTGTACGGAAATCAATCATCAATTTCTCCGTATGTCCTTACAAATTCTTCTTTGGAGAGCAACACCTTTCTGGGCTTGGAGCCCTCCGACTGGGTGACGTAGTTCATATTTTCCATCCAGTCGATTATCTTGCACGCTTTCATATAGCCGATGGGGAAACGGCGCTGAATCATCGAAACCGACGCCTGATTGCTTGTGACGCAGAACTTGAGCGCCTTTATAAAGGTGTCGTCTATCTTTGTCTCTACGCCGCCCGACGTATCTTCGGCAGCAGCGTCCTGAGGCTCCTCCACCGTATTTATGAAGTCGGAGACGCTCTGGTCGAAATAGGTCTCATTATTCTGCTTGATGAAGTCCGTAACCCTCTGAACCTCCGGAGTGTCAATGAAACACCCCTGAATCCTGGCAAGCTCCGGGCTTTCCGCAGAACGGAAATAGCAGTCGCCCTTGCCGAGAAGTTTTTCTGCGCCGCCGATATCGAATATGCAGCGCGAATCATCGAACGAGTTGACCTTGAAACCTATCCTCGTGGGAAGGTTTGACTTTATGAGACCTGTAATGCAGTCTACCGAAGGGCGCTGGGTTGCGAGAATGAGGTGTATTCCGCACGCCCTCGCCTTCTGCACAAGCCTTATAATTCTGCCCTCTATGTCCTTCTTCGCCTGAAGCATCAGGTCGCCGAATTCATCGAGAATGATGACAATCTTGGGAAGCTTTTCCTCGCCCTCTTCAAGGTGGGCGTTGTACTCGCTCAGATTTTTTGTGGCGATGCCCTTTTCGGTCATCTCCTTGAAGAGCTGATAACGACGCTCCATCTCCTTGATTGCCCAATTGAGCGCCTTAATCGCCTTGTCGACGTCATAGATTATCTCGTTTATCATAAGGTGGGGCAGCTTATCGTAGGAGATAAACTCAACCTGCTTGGGGTCGACGAGAATGAACCTCAGATCCTCCGGTCCGTACTTATAGAGCAGGCTTATGATGAGTGCGCTGAGGCAGATACTCTTACCGCTGCCCGTAGTACCCGCGACGAGCAGGTGGGGCATCTTGGTTATGTCGGGGCAGACGACCTTGCCGTCCACGTTTTTACCGAACGCAAAGCACAGCGAGTTGGGCTTGCTGTTTATGAACTGGCTGCTTGCAAGTATTCCCTTTAGCCCGACGACAGACCGCGACGAATTGGGCACTTCTACGGAGATTGCGCCCTTAGAATAGTTGAGGTAGGCGTTGACGTTCTCCTTCATAAGCGCCATTGCAATGGACTCCCTGTACTTGAGGGCGTTCTTGATGTTGGTCTTGTCCTTGATTATGACGTCATAGCGCGTAATGGCGGGTCCCACCACTACGTTGGAAATCTCGCTGGCAATTCGGAAACCTTCGAGAGTATCGCAGATTATCTGCTTGCTCTCCTCTATCTCCGCCGTATTTACGTTGTTGTTTTCGGGATAGTCGTCCAGAAGGTCGAGCGAAGGACGCACATATTTTTTCCAAACGTGCTTGGGCTTGGGGGGCTCTTCCTTGACGGGCTCGGGAACGGGTGCGGGCGTTACGGGCTCTGTCATACTGTCGCCGAAGCCGTCGCCGCCGCGAAGTACGGGGCGCACGGGCTGCACGGGCTGAACTTCATCCTGCCCGTCGCTTTCGGGTACGATCGGCTTGGAGGGCGCAGTCTGGCGGATATTTCCATCCGAAGTCTGTCTGGAAACGCCGCGAACGGAGGCGTCTGAAGAACCTGTGCTGCGAATTCCGCCGCGCGCAAGTCCCCTGTCGGGGGTAAGGTCACCGCCGCCGAAGAGTGTGTCGTCATCGTCGCTGTCGAATATATTTTCCCTTGAAACGCCGTCCCTGCTTCTGTCGCGCGAAGAGAGCGCGGAGACGTCGGGCTCTATGTTCCTTTCGCTGCCCAGCCTGGGATTTGACGAACTGAACAGATTAAATAGGCTGTTTCTGTCGCCGCGGGAGGGCGCAGAACTTGCGGGCTGTTCGGGCTGAACGCCGTTTTCAGGACGTGCGGAGTATATTTCGTTTTCACCGCGCTCGGGCTGGACAGGTCTTACGGGCACCTGGCGAACGGAACTGAGGCGGTCATTGATCTCCTCCGACCTGCCCCTGCCGTCGAACGACGAACTGTCGCCGAACGTGCTCTCCGCCGCTGACTGCCTTAAACTGCTGTCATCAGCTTGTCTGAAACTGCCGTTCTGACCGAACGGGTTAGGAGTATTTTCCTGCCTGAAACCGCTGTTCTGTCCGAACGGGTTGGAATTATTTTCCTGCCTGAAACCGCTGTTCTGTCCGAACGGGTTGGAATTATTTTCCTGCCTGAAACCGCTGTTCTGACCGAACGGGTTGGAATTATTTTCCTGCCTGAAACCGCTGTTATGTCCGAACGAGTTGGTGGCATTATTCTGACTGAAATTACCGCTGAAAGACCTTGAATTATCCTCTGGTTCGGAATGCGCTGTAATTTCGTCGTCCAGCTCCACGGAAACTTCGGTATCGTTATCTAACTCCTGTTCGCCCTCATCGTAACCGTCGGAAGAGTTGAGACTGTCGGAGCCGACAGAATAGCTCTGGTATACGTTCCTCTCGGGCGAGCCGAGGTTCTGAACGGGATTGTCGCCGTATATATATGTAGGAGAATTGCCCGAAACGGGTGAATTTTCTGCATTTTTAGCAAAATTCTGTGTATATGACGTGCCGCCCTGAACGCCGCCTGACTGGCTTCCGTCAGTCTGCGCGCCGCTGTTTTCTGCGGGCTTGTCGCTTGAAAAGCTCCTCCAATAGTCATCGTTGCTGCGAACGGGATGATTGAAATAGGAGCTCTCGTTGTAAATCATATTTCGACGATAGCTCTCTGCCGCAAATTCACCCGGCTCGAAGAGAATTTTTCTGCCCAGCTTTTCGCGGGAGAATTTCTCCTCATCTGCCTCCCTCTGCTCGGGCGACCTTCCTGCACTGCTGTACGCAGGCGAAGTGCGGGGCTGCACGGGCTCCTGTTCGGGCTGGGCATACCGGGGGTATGCAGCGCGCGGAGAAGAGACTATTTCCTGGTTTTCGTTTACGGTATAGAGGTTGTCGGTCACCTCGGCTGCGGGCTGAGCGGGCTTAGCCTCTGTTCTGACCTCGTCGCTCCTCTTTGCTGAACGGGCAACGCTCCTGCCGAGATAGGCATTACGGAGCGCCAGGAAGGTGACATAGCCCGAAAGGACCGACAAAATGGCAAAAATTACGTATGCTGCAATAAATGTCATCACCCTGGCAATCGGATAGACTATTAGACCGCTGATTACTCCGCCGAATGTATAGCCGGAAAAGCCCTGCGACGCGGCGAGATAGCACTCCGAAAGGTACTTGCCGTAGCCTTCAAGGGGGAAATCCCTGGTAGTTACAGAGTGAAAAAGCAGAAAAAGGCAAAGCGAAGTGAGCGCAATGAGCGCAATCGTGCGCACCTTGAGCTTAATCTTCTTACCGAAAACGAGCCCCTGCCCGAGATATGCCAAAAGAGCCACGACAAGAAAGCTGCCATAGCCGAAAGTTCCGTACATAAAGGTGCAGATCGCCGCACCCATCGAACCGAACACGAGTTTATTTGTAAGTAGAATGACGGTGACTATGGCGGTGAACAGCAAGAGCGTCATACCAAGCGTCTCCCTCGTCAATATATAAGATTGTTTGTCGTTGAAAATTTTTTTGCCCACGGCAACCATCTCCCGATAACATTTTGCTATTCTATATTATAACATTCCGCCGCCGAAATTACAACAAAATGCAAGTCGAAAATATAAAAAAAGGTGCGCCCGAACTATGGACGCACCCTGTTTCTAAATTATAATAAATCAAAGCTTGGATTTACCTTCTTCTGCTGCAATGATATTGTCGTTGTTCCAGCTATACATACTGCGGATTTCCTTGCCTACTTCCTCAAGCTGGTGGGAAGCTTCAAGTGCTCTCTTTGCGTTGAAATGAGCCCTGCCGTTGTTGTTTTCTGCAATCCACTTGGAAGCGAAAGTGCCGTCCTGAATTTCCTCGAGCACCTTCTTCATCTCCTTCCTGGTCTCCTCGGTGATGAGGCGCTTGCCCGTCTCGTAATCGCCGTATTCAGCCGTGTCCGAAATGGAATATCTCATCATAGAGAAGCCGCCCTTGTAGATGAGATCAACGATAAGTTTCATCTCGTGAATGCACTCGAAGTATGCGTTCTTGGGGTCATAGCCTGCCTCTACAAGCGTCTCGAAGCCAGCCTTCATAAGCGCGGTTACGCCGCCGCAGAGAACTGCCTGCTCGCCGAAGAGGTCGGTTTCGGTCTCGCACTTGAAGGTAGTTTCAAGCACGCCCGCCCTTGCGCCGCCGATGCCGGCAGCATATGCGAGCGCGACGTTGAGCGCCTTGCCGGTATAATCCTGCTCGATTGCGACGAGACAGGGAACGCCCTTGCCTTCCTGATATTCGGAACGGACGGTGTGTCCGGGACCCTTGGGCGCAATCATAAATACGTCCACGTTCTTGGGAGGAACTATCTGCTTGAAATGAATGTTGAAGCCGTGTGCAAACGCGAGGGCTGCGCCTTCCTTGAGGTTCGCCTCTATGCTCTCCTTGTAAACCTTTGCCTGCCTTTCGTCGTTGATGAGTATCATAACGACGTCAGCCTTCTTGGTAGCTTCCGCAACGTTATAAACCTTGAAGCCTGCCGCCTCTGCCTTGGGCCAGGACTTGCCGCCCTCGTGGAGACCTATAATGACGTTTACGCCGCTCTCCCTGAGATTGAGCGCGTGTGCGTGACCCTGACTGCCGTAGCCGATAACTGCAACCGTCTTGTTCTTCAAAACGTTGATGTCGCAGTCGGACTGATAATAAATTTTAGACATAATATAATTCCTCCGGAATTTTAGTTCACGCCTAATTATATTCTCATAATTTTATTAAGTCAAGCGATATGTCAATTTATTAAAAAAATACTCAAAAAAATTGCATATTTGCGAGAGTTAATGTATAATATATTAAATTTTATACGAGAGAGTATATTTTTATGAATAAAATCATTAACAGTCTTACCGTTCTGCGCGGACTTGAAAGCGACGAAATAGTGCTTGCGCTCTCCAAATACGCGCTTACCGCATACGAGGGCAATCCTTCAGAACAAAAACTGAACGACCTGGCAGCAGCAGTTTTCAACCGCGGAGCGGAGACATCGCTGAAAGCGTATGTGCAGAAACTCATACTGACCGACGAGAACGCCTTTTCTGTCTGCTGTACGCGTACGGGAAACCCCTCCGAATACCTAAAAAAGGCATATCTTGCCGACGTCGACGCGATAAACTCGCTCTTTTCCGTCGTCGAAGGTTGCGACAGCTTTTCGCTCGGCGACGACTTAAAGACATATAACATAGACTTTTCCAACAACTTTGCGACAAACATTGTGCAGTTCTACCGCAGGCACGGCTACGGGAAGTTCATCTATAACCGCGCTTTTACCTTTGGGGACGGCGACCTCAAGCCGATAAGCGCCGTATCGTCCACCACTCTCGACCAACTCAAGGACTACGAGAACGAAAAGGCGGTAATCAAAAACAATCTGTCCGACTTCGTCAACGGTCTGCCCTTTTCAAATATGCTGCTCTACGGCGACAAGGGCACGGGCAAATCTTCCACCGTGCACGCCACGTTCAACCTGTTTGCGGGCGGAGGGCTGAAGATTATAGAGGTCGACAAGCGCGACATAGTAAATTTAATCGACATCAAGAGACTGGTCGCCGACATACCGCTCAGATTTATTATCTTCATTGACGACATCTCATTCGAGGAGGACGACGAGAGGTTGTCCACGCTCAAAGCCGCCCTCGAAGGCTCGGTTTCGGGCGCGGTGAACAACGTGATGATAATTGCGACGAGCAACCGCAGACACATCGTAAAGGAGAGTTTTTCGGACAGACAGAATTCCGTGCACCCCTCTGACCTGCTCGAAGAGCAGCTTTCGCTCTCCGACAGGTTCGGCATAACCGTGATGTTCTCTGCAACAGACAAGACGTCATACCTCTCAATCGTACGCCAGCTCGCCGCAGACCTTTCGATTACAATGGATGCCGACAGGCTTTCCGAACTTGCAGAGCGCTGGGCGATTGTCAAGGGCGGCAGATCGCCGAGAAGGGCAAAACAGTTCGTCGACTACGTCTATGCCTGCATAAAGTCAGGAAGGTCCATAGATTTTTAACGGTCGACGAGCGTAAGGGCAATGTCGTAAATATCCCCCGCGCCGAGCACGAGCAGGGTGTCATCTGCGCCCGCCCCATCTACAAAAGAGCATATCCCCTCTATCCCGTCGGCATATCTGCTGCGCCTTACCGCGCGGGAAAGCGTAAGCGCGCTACCCGCGTCGTCGTAATATTCCCTCGCCGCATACGTCCTGTAGATAAGAAGATGTTCTATATTTGACAGCACGTTTACGAACTCTTTGAAGAGAAGCTTTGTACGGCTGTATGTGTGCGGCTGAAAAATAACAAAGATTTTACCCTTTCTGACCTGCTTTACCGTCTTGAGCACAGCCTTAATCTCGTTCGGGTGGTGCGCGTAGTCGGCAATGCAGGTCACTCCGTTTATCCTGCCAATATATTCAAATCGTCGGGAAATACCTTCAAACGCCTCTAACCCTCCCTTTATATCCTCAAACGACAGACCGCAGAGGCGAGCGGCGGCAGCGGCGGCGAGAGCGTTGAGCACGTTATGCTTTCCGCAGACTTTCAGTTCTATCTGACCGAGAGCGCTTTTTCCCTCATACAGTTCAAATGAAAATCTGCCCCCGTTTCCCGTCAGATTTTTTGCAAAATAATCAGCCCTGTTGTCAAAGCCGAAGGTTATGCCTTCGGCTTTCTGCATTTCTCCGTAAAGCTTTATCGCGCAGACGCTCTGAGCCGCAAACTGCGCATATGCCTCCCGCACATTTTCCGCTGTGCCGTAACAGTCGAGATGGTCTGCGTCGCAATTTAGAATGATGCCTATCTTGGGTTTCAGATGAAGAAGATTTCGTTTATATTCGCACGCCTCGGTGACAAAATACGTCCTGCCGCACATATACGCGTTGGAAAATTCTCTGTCCTCCGCACCGATGTGACAGGCAAACGCCTGACCCGCAAAGGCAAAAATGTGCGCTATCATCGCCGTGCAGGTACTTTTCCCGTGAGAGCCCGCGACGGCAACGACATTCCTGAAAGACTGACCGAGCATCTGAAGGAGTTGTCCCCTCGGCACAACGGGCAGGCGGCTGCGGCGCGCCGCCAGGAGCGACCTGTCGTTTTCGGGCACAGCGTCAGTAAAGACAACCACCTCATAGTCTGCTATGTCATCTCCCGCGTCGCCAACGACGACGGGTATACCCATATTTTCAAGTCTGCGGGTGAACGAATTGTCGCATCGGTCACAGCCGCCCACCTTCTTGCCCATTTTAGCAAGGAGAACGGCAAGTGCGCTCATACTCACGCCGCCGATGCCGACAAAATAAAAACTTCCGCAATCGCTGACATAATTTTTCTGCATAGTAAATTCTATGTTTAAAGGACGCGAAATATTAAATTTTATGCAAAAAAAGCGCAAAAAAGCAGTTCTTACTTACAGAACTGCTTTTTAACTGCACTATAAAGTTATTTGTCGCGCCTGCCGAAGCGGTGAAGAAGCTGTGCGAACTTGGGCACGGACTTGTCCGCAGGGCGCTCGATTTCAGGCTGAACCTGCTGTACGGGCTGGACATTCTGCACGGGCTGAACAGGCTGAACAGGCTGTATGGGTTGTACAGGCTGAACGGGCTGGGTGCGCGCCTGGGAATAATAGGGCTCGTTGACGGACATCCTCTGGGTATTATAGGGCTGCTGGTTGTAAATCTGTCCAGCAGTGTATGCGCGCTGCTGCTCTTCGGGCTGCTTGTTGTCATAGCCGCTGAATTCGGTTGCAATGACGGTTATTTCCACTTCATCCTGAACGTTGGGATCAATTCTCGCGCCGAAGATGATGTTTGCGGACGCGTCGACTACGCTCCTTACAAGCTCTGCAGCGTCAGCAACTTCCGAGAAGGTGAGGTCGTTGCCGCCGACGACATTGAGTATGACGCCGCGTGCACCCTCGATGGTCGTCTCCAAAAGAGGGCAGTTAACCGCCACCCTGACGGCCTCAATAATTCGGTTGTCGCCCTTTGCGACGCCCACGCCGAGGTGAGCTATGCCCTTGTCCTTGAGAATGGTCTTGACGTCCGCGAAGTCGAGGTTGATGAGTGCGGGATTGACAATGAGCTCTGCAAGACCCTTTATGCCCTGCTTGAGTATTTCGTCTGCGACGCGGAGAGCGTCGACCATAGACGTATTCTTGTCGACGACGGTACGTATCTTATCATTTGGAATGACGATGAGCGTATCTACGTATTTTTTGAGATTTTCAAGCCCCTTAACGGTATTTTCAAGCCTCTTCTTGCCCTCGAACGCAAAGGGCTCGGTGACGACGGCAACCGTAAGTATCTTCATATCTCTCGCAATCTTGGCAATTACGGGAGCAGCGCCCGTGCCGGTACCGCCGCCCATACCTGCGGTTATGAAGAGAAGGTCGGTACCCTTGATAACTTCGGTGAGGATATCCTTGCTTTCCTCTGCGGCAGCTCTGCCCACATCGGGATCGGCACCGGCGCCGAGACCCTTGGTGAGCTGCGAACCTATCTGTATCTTGTTCTGGCAGGGCGAAAGCGCAAGTATCTGCGAATCGGTATTTACAACGACGTAATCCGCGCAGTCGATGCTTGCGTCTATCATACGGTTGACCGCATTGTTGCCCGCGCCGCCGACGCCGACCACCTTTATCCTGGCCTTGCCCGAAATATTCGTGTTGATTGCCATATCGTTTATCATCGTGATTTTCCTCCGAAACTCTTTGTAAAATTAAAAGATTGAAAATTTTATCTTCTCGTCGAACGCCGCAGCCATAAAGCTGAAGAGCGACGAAAACTGAGGCTTGTCATAATAGGGAACTTTGGGCGCGACGACTTCGACCGGCACGACGAGGCGAGAAGATATCCTCTCCGTAAGTCCGCGGATTGCGCCGACGCCTTCACCCGTGAGATATATGGGCTTTGAAGAAATGTCTTTGCCGACATATGCCTGTCTGCACTCCTCAATAATGCCGCACAGACCGTCAAGTCCTTCGTTGATTATATCCCTTAGTTCTGAAGTTCTGAAACTGTAGAATTTACCTTCCGATCTGTACTCCTCGACAGAGGCAAAACCTCCCTTGGCGTTGAGGTTCACGCTCCTTATGAAGTGATCCGCAACGTCATAGGGAATGTTGAGACTTTCCATTAGAAGGAGCGCAATGTGACCGACGCCGACGGAGAAGGCATCGCTGAACTCGACGCCGTTGCCGCATACCACGGAAAAGGACGAAGAGATGTTGCCTATGTCCATAATAAGCGCCCTGCCGTCCCTTACAGACGGCTTTAAAAGATACATCGACTGGCTGTAAATTTCGGGTATCCAGTGGAGGTTTCTGACCGAGATGCACTTGCCGATTGCCCTTGCTGTACACTCAAGAAATGCCGTCTTTGCCACATAGAAACTCAACCTGCCCCTTAAGCTGTCGCTGACAGAGCCGACGGGGTCAATTATGTTGCGGTTATCCGAAAGCACATAGTAGAGCGCGCCAGACTTTACGACGGTCATTCCCTCCTCGTCTGCGGGCTGCGACAGCTCGTCCAGCGCGGAAACGTGCCGCCTTGAAATTGTCTGAGATCCGCTGAACGTGAGCACCTTGTCGGTGAGCCTTACTTCCGAAAACTCCGCAGGAACGGAGATGAAGAGATCTTTTATATACCCGCCGTAGGGCGCAAACGTCGACCTGATGACATCGGCAATGACCTTGTTGAAGTTGTCTATGTCGAGCAGCTCCCCCTCGGCATAGCCGTCGTAAGCGCAAATCGTCTTGCCCTTAATTATGAAAGTGTTATTTACACCTTTTTCTGCCACCGCGCCGCATATCTCCGAAGAGCGGATATCGAGCACGGCTATGCTTCTTTGTCGCACTTTCAGTCACCTTGCCGTAAAAAAATTGTCTGATTAACTATTTTAAATTATATAATAGTGTATAAATCTTGTCAACTGATATGTGCAAAAAAAACGACCCGAAATAAAAAAACGGGTCGTATATGTCGAAATTGATAGCAATTTGAAGCAAGGCTGCCTATGCCCCCACCGTGATTATCCCGTCAACGCGCTGGCTGTCGGACGCGGCGCAGTATTCGAGGTATGCCTTGGAAATCTTCTTTTCTCCGTCTGTCTGCCAGTCCTTTATTGCAACAGACATTCCGCTTCTGAGCTTGATTATCGCCGCATTTTCGACGCCGGGGTGAACAGTCACGCTCTCCACAAGGCTGCGGAGCGCGCCGAACTCCTCCTTGAAGTATTTGCAGAGCTCGGCTATCGGAACGATAAATTTCTCGTCGGCGTCAATGAGTATGTCGGGGCTGCCGTCCAGCCCGTTCAGGGGAACGCCCGTTGCCTGAACGGTCTTAATCAGGTTGCCCCTGTCGTCATACTGATTGCAGTACGCGCCGTCGCGGGTGTAGAAGCTCTCCATTCTCTCGCGCAGGACGATGTTGACCGTGCAGGGGTATATCTTTTCAAAGCTCTCCACCGCAATGGTCGACTTGTCACCCAGCCTTTCCTCTATGTCACCGAGGTCGAGAAAGATGAGCTGCGTGCCCTTGAGTTTATTTAAGTTTTCGCGCGTCGCGGCATACTCTTCGTCGTTGTTGCCCGAATAGTCTATGTACGTGACGTTGACGTTTTTAACGGCATAGATGACGCCCACGCCGACGACGAGTGCGACGCAGAATATTATCGACAATATCAAAGCCGTTACTTTTCTTACGTATCTCATAGTTCTATACTGAATTTCTGACTATATCCCCTCCGACCGCCCTGAGTTTGTATTCGAGGTCGGAGTAGCCCCTGTCAATGTGGGATATGTCAAGCACCTCGCTTCTGCCCTCTGCCGCAAGCGCGGCAAGCACGAGCGCGGCGCCGCCGCGGAGATCCTGCGCCACCACCGTGGCGCCCCTCAGCCGCTCTACCCCGCTGACGAAAGCACACCTGTCCGCAACGGTTATGTCGGCACCCATCTTCTTTAGTTCGGGCACAAACTTGAAACGCGTTTCAAACAGATTTTCGGTAATGACCGAACTGCCCTTCGAGAGAGTGCAGAGCGCAGTCATCTGCGCCTGAAGGTCGGTGGGGAAGCCGGGATACGGCTGGGTTTCCACGCTCTTGACAGAGCGGAGAAATCTGTCGCTGCTTATAGTTATTTTATCATTTCCGACGGCTATTTTGCAACCGTTTTCGTCAAGTTTATGCAAAAGAGAGCTCAACATTTCGCCGTTTGCTCCGTCAAGTTCCACTTCGCCGCCGCACATAGCCGCGCCGATGAGAAAAGTTCCCGCCTCTATCCTGTCGGCAATGGGCTTATATACGCCGCCGCCAAGCCTTTTTACCCCATCGATTGCAATCGTTCCGCTGCCCGCGCCCTTTACCTTTGCGCCGACGCTGTTGAGGAAATTCTGCAAGTCCTCTATTTCCGGTTCGCGCGCGGCGTTCTTTATGATCGTCGTACCCTCGGCGACGACCGCTGCAAGCATTATGTTTTCCGTAGCGCCGACGCTGGGACAGTCGAGCATAATTTCGTTGCCCCTCAGCCTGTCGCATCTGCAGCTTATGTACCCGTTGCGCTCGTCAATCTTTACGCCGAGCCGTTTGAGCCCGTTCAGGTGCAGATCTATCGGTCTTAATCCTATGTCGCACCCGCCGGGATAGGCAATCTTCGCCCTGTGAAACCGCGATACTACCGACCCGAGCAGAAAGACGGACGAACGCAACTCGTGCGCGAGCGCCCTGGGTATCTCATAGCTCACGGCAGAAGAGCTGTCTATCGTGACGTTGTTCCCGTCAAATTGCGCCCTGCAACCCAGACATTCCAAAATCCTTATCATATTGCGGACATCGGTTATGTCGGGCACGTCTGAAAGGGTGACCTTTTCGTCCGTGAGCACGGTTGCGGCAAGTATGGGAAGTACCGAATTTTTTGCAGACTGCACCTTAATTGTGCCAAAGAGCCTGTTACCGCCGTTTATTATGTACTTATCCATAATGACTCCCTGTATGTAAATAATAGGCAGCACGCAAAAAAACGACAAAAGCAACTTGTCGCTCTTTCACACGCCGCCTAATTCATTATATGGAGTTTGCGCCAACCTTGTTAATTGCTCCTTGATACGGAGTACAATACCCCCATCGAAGCCACAGTTATGATGAGCGAGGTGTTTCCGCTTGAAATTAACGGAAGCGGCAAGCCCGTCGGCGGTATGGTGCCGCTCACGACCAGCGCGTTTATGACCACCTGTATGCCGTAGACCAGCGTTATGCCCGCCGACAACAGAAAGCCGAAACAGGTACGGGCGTTTCTGGCTATCTTAAGCCCCCTCACCACTATGAAAATGCAGACGGCAAAAAAGACGGCAAGACCGAAAAAGCCCAGTTCTTCACCCATTACCGACATAATGAAATCGCTCTCGGCGAAGGGCAGAAAGCGATATTTCTGCGTCGAATTGAACAGTCCTACGCCGAACATTCCGCCGTTGCCCAGCGCGTAGAGCGACTGGATGAGCTGATATCCTTCGTCCTTAGGCGACGCCCACGGGTCGAGAAAGGCGCTGAGCCTCTGCAATCTGTACGGTTCGAGCACTATGAGCAGCGGCACGGCGAGCACAAAGGGCAGAAGAATGAGCGCAAACGTCTTTAAATTGGTGCCGCTAAGAAATACCATTGCCAACATCAGAAGTCCGACGCACATAGTTATGGACATATTCGGCTCTGCAATTATCAGTACGCAGAATGTCAGTCCGACTGCAAGGACGGGCAGTATTCCGCGGAACGTCCTGACCTTATCTGCGTGTTCGGCAAAATGTGCCGCCGCGAAGATGACGAAGGCGTATTTTGCCACCTCCGACGGCTGCAGCGTGAACCCTCCGAAGCCTATCCACCTCGTCGCGCCGTAGTTGGTGACGCCCACCCCGGGAACAAACACGAGTACGAGCATCGCCGCCGCGACTATCACGGCGGGATATTTGAGTTTTTTGAGCTTTTCATAGTCGAAGAACTGCACGCTGACAAAGGCAGCGGCGCCCAACACGGCGCCGACCAACTGCTTTTTGACGAAGAAGAACTCATCGCCGTATTCCACCCTGCCGACGTACGAACTTGCAGAGTAAATCATCACGCAGCCGAACGCCACCAACGCAAACACACAGCACAGGAGCGGTATGTCGCCGCGCGTCCTCCCTTTGCTCCGCCGTTTAAGCTCTGTCATCGGCAAGCCCGCCGACTATATCGGCAAATCTGTCGCCTCTCTCCTCAAAGCTCGAAAACTCGTCGAAGCTCGAACTTGCGGGACTGAGCAAAACGCACTGTCCGCTCTTTGCTACAAGCGACGAAAGCTTAACCGCCGAACAGAAGTCGGTGCACATAGAAAAGGTGTAAAAGCCCGCCCTTAGCGCCGCCTCGGAAACTTTGAAGCGGTTTTCACCGTAAATTATGACGTGAATGACTTTGCTTTCGGCAATGTTTTCAAATAGCACGCCATAGTCGTACCCTTTATCCTTGCCGCCGACGAGCAGCACCGCGGGGCGCTTTAGGCTTGCAACCGCCTTTAGCGTAGCGTCGACATTTGTGCCCTTGCTGTCGTCTATGTACTCCACGCCGTTCACCTCCCTAACGAGTTCGGTGCGGTGCCTGACGCCCTTAAAAGAGCAGAGCGCCTCCGCGACGAGCGACATATCCAGCCCGAGCAGACCGCAGACCGCCGTCGCCGCAAGCGCATTGAGTATGTTGTGCGCCCCTCCAACCGCAAGTTTGGCGACGGGGAAACAGGGCTTACCCCTGAAACAGACGGCTCCGTCCTGAACATATGCGCCGTCTGTCTGGCGGCAGGCGGAAAACCACACTACCTTGCCCCTCGTCGAGGAGGCGAGCTTTCTCACGTTTTCGTCGTCGTAGTTCAAGACGGCATATTCGCTTTCTCTGAGAGAGCGTATGAGTTTGCTCTTTAGAAAGATGTAGTTCTCCATATTGTAATGGCGATTTAAGTGATCTTCGGTTATGTTGGTTATGACGGCTATGTGCGGTCTTAAGCTGAACAGCGTTTCGAGCTGAAAAGAAGATATCTCCGCAACGGCAAAGTCGTCATACCCAAGCTCGCCGACGACGTTTATGAGAGGATTGCCGTAGTTGCCGCAAGGTATGCTGTTCTTGCCGCACGCGCGGAGCGCGCAGTCAATCATAGTCACCGTCGTAGTCTTGCCGTTTGTGCCGGTGACGGCTATGACGTTGCTTTTTATGAACATAGCGCCGAGCTCACATTCGCCTATTATGTTCTTGCCCGCCTTTCTGAATGCGATAGGCAAGGCGTTGTCTATGGGTATCCCCGGGCTTAGGACGAGGACGTCGCACTCCGCAACTGCGTCCGAAAGCTCCTCGGCGGAGACCGCTTTCGCCCCCTTGTCCTGTAGTTTTTTGACCGTTTCGGCGACGGTATCCGTCACCACGTCGTCATACACCCATACCTTCGCGCCTCTTGCAAGGAGAAATTGCGCGGCGGCTTCGCCCGAGCGCGACAGCCCCGCGACCATAAACTTCTGATTTCCGAAATACATTTAACCTCACACAAACAGCAGGCAGATTATTCCCGCCAATGCCGTGACAAGAGCGTACACGTACGAAATTTTACATTCCGAATAGCCCTTCATCTGGAAATGGTGATGAAGCGGAGCCATAAGAAATATCCTCTTGCCTGTTCGCTTATAGTATATTACCTGCACTATGACGGATATGCCTGAAAGTACAAAAGTTATGCCGATTACAGGCACGTAAAGCGTGTTGCCTGAAAAGACACACAGACAGGCAATCAGCCCGCCGAGTGCCAGCGAACCCGTATCGCCCATAAACAGCGCCGCCTTATTTGTGTTGAACACGAGAAAAGCGGCGAGCGCGCCCGCGCCGAGAAAGCAGAAAATGTCGCAGAACTGCCCTCTGACGCAGGACAGAAGTCCGAGGGCGACAAGGAACGCCACAGACGTGCCGCCCGCCAATCCGTCCAGCCCGTCCGTGAGGTTGACGCAGTTTACCATGGCGAGAAAGACAAAGAGAGTAAGCGGGATTACCCACGCTCCGATATCGACAGAAAGACCGCCGCCGAAGGGAATTTCAAGGACTGTAAGACCATTCATATAGCAATAGACTGCGGCAATCAGAGCTATCGCCGACTGAAAAATTATCTTCTGGTACGGCTTTAACCCCTGGTTGTCCTTTCTGTAAATTTTTAAAAAATCGTCGAGAAAGCCAACGAACATAAAGCCGCCGACTATGACGAGGGTCAAATTTACCGTTCTGTCGCCCACGCCGTAGAACGCGGGGGCAAACGCGATTACAGAGGTTATGAATGCAAAGCCGCCCATTGTCGGCGTACCGCCCTTGTCCTTGTGCTCCTTGACGTAGCCGAGAATGTACTGCCCCGCTTTAAGCCGTTTTAAAAGCGGCGTGAGCAGAGCCGTCAAGATGAGCGATGCCGCAAACGCCGCCAGAAATGCCGTAAGATAAATTTTCATATATTCATCCAATAAGTTTTTTTATTACATCATTGTCGGAGTAACTGTGCCTTACGCCCATTATCTCCTGATATGTCTCGCCGCCCTTGCCCGCAATGAGCAAGACGTCCCCGCGGGAGATTATGTTGAGGGCGTATTCTATCGCCACTTCCCTGTCGGTAACGGACACATACCTGCCGCCGACCTCCTCCACGCCCTTTTCTATCTGGCTTATTATATCGTATGGATCCTCGTACCTCGGGTTATCCGACGTAATTATGACGAAATCGGCGAGTTTTGCCGCCACTCTGCCCATTACGGGGCGCTTGGTGGCGTCCCTGTTTCCGCCGCACCCGAAGAGACAATACAGCTTGCCGCGGCACAATTTTTTAAGCGCGGACAGCGACTTTTCAAGCCCGTCGGGCGTATGCGCGAAGTCGACGAACACCTCGCCGCCGTTGTGCGACGTCACCCGCTCCAACCTTCCGGGAACGCTCCTGAGACTATTCAGCCCATCCGCAATCGTGCCGATGTCTATGCCGAGAATATGCGCGCAGGTAGCCGCGGCGAGGGCATTATATATATTGTGCCTGCCCGCGAGGTTGAGATTGACTTCATAGAGTTCATCTGAAAGATTGATGACGAAAGAGCAACCGCCCAGGCTTTCCGCGATGTTCACGGCAAAGCTGTCCGAAGGGTTTTCCAACCCGTAGCTTACGGCGTTGTCGCACTCCTTGAGGAGCTTCAGCCCCAACCTGTCGTCGGCGTTCACCACGGCAAGCTTGCACCTGCCGCTCTCAAAAAAGCTCGCTTTGCACGCGGCGTACCGCTTCATATCGCCGAAGAAGTCGAGGTGATCCTGCGTGCAGTTGGTGAAGATGCCCGCCTCGAACCTGAGTCCGGCAATCTTGTCGAAATAGATTGCGTGTGCGGAGACCTCCATAAAGACGTACTCCACGCCCCTTTTTACCATATCCGCAAAAAGAGAATACATAAACACCGGGTCGGGGGTAGTTAGCTGAGGCGATACAAATATATCACCGTACTGCACGCCGAGCGTGCCGATTACGGCAGATTTATAACCTTTTTGGTCGAAAATGCTCTTCAGCATATACGTTGTAGTCGTCTTGCCGTTTGTCCCCGTGACGCCGATAAGCTTTAGCTTCTTTTCGGGGTGGAAGAAAAATTCCGCGGCAATCGTCGCCACCGACGCCCTGCCGCCCCTTAAAATCACCTTGGGAAGAGCGCAATCGATATCCCTTTCGCAGGCGACGGCAACCGCGCCCGATTTTTCTATCTCCCCGGCAAAATTATGGCTGTCGAAGTTGGTTCCGCCGTAACATATGAACAGGTCGCCCTCTTTTACGTTCTGCGTATTGGTACAAATTCCCCTGACCTCGACTTCGCCGTCGCCGATCATCTTTTCATATGCAATGTTAGAAAATAGCTGACTGAGTTTCATATAAAATCACCCGAAAGGCTGAATATTTTTGATATTTATTATGTCCGTGAATATCTCGCGCGCGACGGGCGCGGCGACGGTGCTGCCGTAATATGAACCCTGAGGCTCGTCGACTATGACGAGGGCGAGATACTGCGGATTATCGGCGGGGAAAAACCCGACGAAAGAGGAGACATATTTGCCTGCTGCTATGTGACCGTCCTCGTACTTCTGCGCGGTGCCCGTCTTGCCGCCCACTCTGTACCCCTCTATATATGCTTTCTTGCCGCTGCCGTCGCTTACAACGCCCTCGAGCATCTCCGCAAGAATGCGCGACGCCTTTTCGCTTATCACCTGCTGTCTTAAGACGGGCTGATATTCCTCCGCCACCGAACCGTCTGAAGAGACTATGCCCTTTATGAGGTGCGGCGTATAGTAATAGCCGCCGTTGACTGCCGCTGCCGCCGCGCAGGCGAGCTGAAGCCCCGTAACCGCTATCGTCTGACCGAAGCCTATGCGGGCAAGGTCGCAATCTCTTACGAGAGACTGCGGAACGAGCATACCTAATGCCTCGCCCGAAAAGTCTATACCCGTAACGTTGCCCAGCCCGAACGCCGTGAGATATTCGTAGAACTTATCTGTACCCAGTGCGAGCGCAATATCCGTAAAACAGGGATTGCAGCTATTGTTGAGTGCCTGGGCAAGCGTCTGTGCGGTGTGTTTGCCGTTTGCGTGGTCCGACCAGCACTTTATCGTCGTGCCGCCCACCGTCCTCGTCCTGCTCGAATTGAATATGTAGGAGGTCGAAAAGGCATTCGCGTTGCCCCTGAGATATTCCTCTATGTCCGCCGCGGCGGTGATAATCTTGAAGGTCGACCCGGGTTCGTATATGTCGCAGACAATGCCGTTCCTCGACAGTTCGTTCAGAAGCTCGGTGTTCTCCCTCGGCACGTCGTTGAGGTCGTACGAGGGGTAGTTCGCCATTGCGAGCACGCCGAAATCCTGCGGATCGAGCACTATGCAGGAGACGCTCTTTGCACCCGACGAGGCATATGCGGAGCGTATCGCGTCCTCGACGGAGAGCTGAATGTCTATGTCAATCGTAAGTCTCAACCCGTCGCCCGCCGTCGCCTGACGATAGACTATCGTACAATCCTCTGTCTCCACGCCGACGATGTCTGTCGTGTACATAATCTCTCCGTTTTCGCCCGAAAGCAGCGAGTTGTAGTACTTTTCGAGCCCCGTAACGCCGCTGCCGTCCGATGAAGTAAAGCCGAGCACCTGGCAGAGCGCGTCACCGTAGGCATATACGCGCGAGTTGTCACCCGCATAGTAGACGCCCTCCAACCCGTACGACACGAGCTTTTCTATCTGCGATTTTTCAGCCTGCCGCGCGACGGTTATCTCCGACACTTTGTCGGAGCTGAGCTTTTCGAGGAGCGCCTCGGCGTCCGTACCGAAAATCCCCGCAAGAACGGTCGAAGCATATTCTTTGTTTTTCACGGCATTGGGGCGGACGAATACCGAATACGTGGGGCGATTGCCTGCAAGCAACTCCCCGTTTCTGTCGGTGATGAGGCCGCGCTCTGCAATTACCGGTATTTCCCTGTTCCACTGGTCTGTCGCGCGCCAGACGAGTTCCCTGCCCCATACGACCTGAATATAGAAAAAACGGGCGAAAATTATGCAAAAAATAAAGGCTATTGCCAGAATTACTGACAATAACCTCTTTTGTAAAACAGTTACCGATAGTTGTTGGTTATTTATTTTATTATCTCCGTCAGATTATTTGTACAGAAGACTTTTAGCACCTTCGGATATTATGTCGCTGATGCTCGCGTTGACGCCCGCAATGGCACCCCTGACGGTATCGATGTTGCTCTGTACAGATGCAATCTGATCCTCAAGACTTGCGATTACCGCGGAGTTGATCACGACAAGCGTGAGAAGGGCAATTACCACAGCCACGAAAACGGCGATTATGGTCTTTTCCTTCTTGCCGAGAATTGCGCGCTTGCTCTCGCTGACGCTGTAAACCCTCGTATCCTTCTTTGCTTCGTCGAGCGTCTGATACTGTATAGTCGTAGAAGTAGGGCGAAGGTCTTCGTCCTCCTCTGCGGGATAGGCAGCAACTTCCGCCTGAGCGACGCTTCCAACTCTGTTATATGCGCTGTTTGCGCGGAATATGTCAGCCGTAGCCCTTGCATTGTGTACGAGATAGGGCGCCTCTGCACGGACTGCTTCCGCGCGGGGAGCTTCCGCCACCGTATTTTCGACAGGTCTCGCCATTGCCTTTTCTTCGCGTGCAAAGACATCCTCAAGGCTGTTGTTGGGATCGATAAGCCTTGCGTATGTATCCTTTATTCTTGCGTTGTGTGCCTGTTCCGAGACATAGTCCGCCTGTCCGTAGCCGGTATAGCTGCGCGCGAAAACCTTTTCATTTGTCGTTCTTTCCATAACGGGGGTATCGGCTGCCATAATAATTCTCCTTAAGCCTTATCACTGACTATTCTTTCGGCAATCCTGAGTTTGGCGCATTTTGAACGGGAATTTATCGCCATCTCCTTTACAGTTGCCACAATAGGTTTTTTTGTTATTATTTCAATCTCTTTCTTCTTGCCGCATACGCAAACGGGTAAACTTTTATCGCATATGCAGTCTGTTTCAAGTTCCTTGAAAGCCCTCTTTACTATCCTGTCCTCCAGCGAGTGGAAAGTAAGTATGGCTATTCTTCCTCCTGCCTTCAGCCTTCCGGTCAATCCCGTGACACATTCATACAGTCCGTCGAGTTCGCCGTTCACCGCAATTCTTATCGCCTGAAAGCTCTTCCTCGACGCGGGTCCGTTCTGCTGAAATTTCTTTGGTATGCTGTCTTCGATTATCTTTACGAACTGCCCGCAGGTTTCAAGCTTTTCCGTCTTTCTAACCCTTGCGATGTTCGCAGCTATCTGGGGAGCGAACCGCTCTTCCCCGTATTCGTAGAGTATTTTCTTTATCTCATCCTGCGGATATTCGTTGAGGATAGTCGCGGCAGTAACGGGCGCCGTCTTGTCCATTCGCATATCCAGAGGCGACGAAGGCTTCATATAGGCAAATCCCCTCTCTTCGCTGTCGAGCTGATAACTCGAAACCCCGAAGTCGAGAAGTATGCCGTCAACTTTGTCCACGCCTGCAAGAGCAAATACTTCTTCGTAGTTTTTGTAGTTCGATTTGTAAATGGTAAACCTTCCTGAAAAGGGGTTAAGCCTTTCGGTTGCCGCCGCTATCGCGTCGTCGTCGAGGTCTGTGGCAATCAGCCTTCCGTCAGGCGAGCTCCTCTTCAGTATTTCATAGGAGTGTCCGCCGCCCCCCACGGTGCCGTCGAAGTATATGTCGCCGTTTTTTATGTTCAGCCCTTCCATACACTCTTCGAGCATTACGGGGATATGAGAAAACCCTGCCATTATCAGATACCCAGCCCTGCGATGAGCTGATCGTAATTCTCATCCTCGCCGGCGAAGTATTCGTCATAGACCTTCTTGGACCAGATTTCCACCCTCGTTACCGTTCCGCAGATGACAAGGTCCTTGTCGTCCTTGCCCATTCCTGCGTGGCTGCGAAGTTCGGGGGGCAATATCACCCTGCCCTGCGCGTCTTCTACCGCGGGAACGAACGACTTTGCGAACGCCCTGAGACCCTTCTGCTTTTCGATTTCCGAAAGCTTGATTTCCTTGAGCTTTTCAAACTGGGCTTCTACCGCTTCCTTGGGAAAGACGTATATGCACTTGTTTGCGCCCTTTGCGAAATAGTATTCATCGCCGAGCTCTTTTCTGAGCTTGGCAGGAATTCTCATTCTGTTTTTCGCATCAAGCTGGTGATTGTACTCACCTGTCAGCATAAACATAGAATATACGCCCTTTTCAATAAGTGATTTAATGATAGCACACGTTTTGCCCACTGTCAACCACTATTTGATAATTTTTTCAAGATTTTAAAATTATTTTGTTAACTTAAACATTAGTTTGCGATATTATCACAGTTCTCGGGTTGGTTGATTACCGAATATTGCGCTATAAATACGTCTATTTTTGGCAATATTACCGCAATAAAAGCTTACTTTTCCTGTTTTACTCAAACAGTGGTCAGAAATCCCTGAAATTTCACCTCGGTGGTCATAAATCCCTAACATTTCACCCAAACGGCGACTTGTGCCGTCAATTCCGTCAAAAATGCGGCAGCAATATGCCCGACTTAACTGCCCTGCAAGATAGACGTAATGAGTGCAGCCGAGCACAATGCTTTCACAGTTTTCGGGCAGAGCAACGAGATCTTTTGGCAGAACTTCAGGCAACGCGAAGATATTGCCTTCGATATACGCCGCAAGGTCAGGACAGGGACATACGGTTGCGGAGGGAAAATTTGCCGCCACAAGCGCCCTGAAATTACTGCTCTGCGCCGTCGCCTCGGTCACCAGAACGGCGCATTTGCCACCCGATTTTGCCGCCTCTTTTACCGCAGGCTGCATACCGACTATCGGCACGGGATATCTCTCACGAAGCCGCTCAATGCACTCCGCGGTGACGGTGTTGCAGGCGACTACAATCGCCGTCGGACGATATTGCATTGCCCCGTCAAGCACTGCGGTGGCGAGCGAAAACACCTCCTCCGCCGACCTCATTCCGTACGGAACGTTGAAATTGTCAGCCGCATATATGTAGTCGAAATGCGGATATCTTTTAACGCAGGCATTCAGCACATTGAGCCCGCCTATCCCGCTGTCAAACACAATTACACTCACTTTGTCCGATTTTACCATATTATAAAGATATGACCCGCGCGAAAATATTATTAAAAAAATTGAAAAAGGCGTCTAAAATTAGTTTACAATGGGCAATTTTTATGATAGAATTACAAAAGATTTAAGTTGAAAACATCCAAAAGGAGAAATTGAAGTGCCCAATATAAAATCAGCTAAGAAGCGTACGTTAGTTACCGAAAAGAAGACCGCCCAGAACAGAATTATTAAGTCTCAGGTCAAGACTTCAATCAAGAAGTTCCTTGCAGTTGTCGCTCAGGGCGACAAGGAAGCGGCTACCGCACTTTTACCCGAAGTTTACGCTACCATTGACGGCGCTGTGAGCAAGGGCGTTCTCAAGAAGAACACTGCTGCAAACAAGAAGTCGGGTCTCACCAAGAAGCTCAACGAAATGGCTTAACATCATATAGAATTTATCAGGGACGCATCGCAATGATGCGTCCCTTTCTTTATTTTACGCACACGCAAAAACACCGTTATATCTTCAAAACTCTTGACATAGCAGCGCGCGGCAAGTATAATCAATTTAAGTTTACTATAAGTAAACTTTTTGTTTAATTTTAATAATCTTCAGATTATATCAGAATAATGGATTACAGGGCAGGTAAAATTATGCAGATAGGCTCAAAGATAAAGCGTCTGCGACAGCAGCTCAACCTCTCCCAGGCAGAGCTTGCAGACCGCTGCGAACTGACGAAAGGCTACATTTCTCAGCTCGAAAATGACCTAAACTCGCCGTCAATCGCCACTCTGATTGACATATTATCAGCGTTGGGAACAGATCTTTCGGAATTTTTCAAAAAAGAGGACGACGAAAAGATTGTCTTTTCCTCCGACGACTTTGTAGAAAAGCGCGAGGGCGGAATGTTGTTCAGGTGGATAATTCCCAACGCGCAGAAGAACGAGATGGAACCGGCACTCGTCGAGCTTGAGAGCGGCGCCTCTACGGGCGCCGACTTCCCCCACGAAGGCGAAGAATTCGGATATGTGATTGAGGGAAAAATCTGCATTTCGCTTGACGGAGCAAAACACATATGCAAAAAGGGCGAAAGCTTTTATTACGGGGCAAGTAAGTCGCACGCCATTTTCAACACGGGCAAGTCGACGGCAAAATTTATATGGGTTTCCACACCGCCTAATTTTTAAGGAGAATATGAAAAATGGACGCAAATGAAAACATAATCGAACTGATTGACGTCAGAAAGGAATTCGAGGACGAGACGGTTGCCGTCGACAACTTCAACCTCAAGATAAAGAAGGGGGAATTTGTCACCTTCCTCGGTCCGTCAGGTTGCGGCAAGACAACTACGCTGAGAATGATTGCCGGGTTCGAGTTGCCCACGTCGGGCAAGATACTCCTGAGCGGTCAGGATATAAGCAACCTGCCGCCCAACAAACGCCCCGTAAATACCGTATTCCAGAAATACGCACTCTTCCCCCACCTCAACGTCTACGAGAACATTGCCTTCGGGCTAAAACTAAAGCGTACCGAGCGCACGGTGACTGACAAAAAGAACAGAACGCACATAAAGAAAGAACGTCTGCCCAAGAGCGAAATTGACAGAAAGGTCAAAAAGGCGCTCGAGATAGTTGACCTCGAGGGGTTTGAAAAGCGCAGCGTTACCACCCTTTCCGGCGGACAACAGCAACGCATCGCCATTGCGAGAGCGATAGTCAACCAGCCCGAAATTCTCCTTTTGGACGAGCCGCTCGGCGCGCTTGACCTAAAGATGAGAAAGGAAATGCAGATAGAGCTCAAGAAGATGCACGAGAGGTTGGGCATCACCTTCATCTATGTCACCCACGACCAGGAAGAAGCGTTGACTATGTCAGACAAGATAGTCGTCATAAACGACGGGGATATTCAGCAGATCGGCACCCCTACCGAGATTTATAACGAGCCCGTAAACACCTTTGTCGCCGACTTCATAGGCGAAAGCAACATCTTCAACGGCACTGTTGCAGGCAAGTTCAAAGTGCGCTTCTGCGGCGCGACATTCGACTGTCTGGACGAATTTGAGATAAACGACCTCGTCGACGTTGTCGTCCGCCCCGAGGACATAAAGATCTGCGAGCCCGCAAAGGGTCAGTTGAAGGGCAAAGTCCTCTCCACCGTGTTCAAGGGCGTACACTACGAGATAACCGTATCCGTCGGCAGGTTTGAAATAGTAATTCAGAGCACCTCATCCGCAGAGGTAGGCTCTACGATAGGTATGAAGATAAAGCCCGACGGAATTCACCTGATGCACAAGGTCTATACCGTCAACAAATACGACGGAACTATAACCAAGAACAACACCGTTGAATTCGGCGACGGCGAATTTGACTGCGACGTTACGACGCTGTACAAGGGCTCTCACCTTGACGAGGAGGGATACCTCATCACCGCAAGCGGCGAGAAACTCGACCTGACGGGAACGGAAGTCAACGTCGAAGTGGATACCCACGACATAACTATGAGCGACGATAAGTCGGCGGGCGGCGTATGCGGCAATATTATCTCTATGATATACAAGGGCGATCACTACCGCTATATTGTCAGGACGGAGGAAAACGAGGAAGACTACGTCCTCTCCTGCCCCGACCTGTGGAATACGGGCGACTATGTAAGCCTGATCATCCCCGCGGATAAGATAAAGATGACGCTCAAGATGACGGAGGAAAAGGACTGAAGATGAAACTGCGTTTTAACAGAAGTCAGCTATGCATTCCGTATGCCCTCTTCCTCATACTGTTTGTCATAGCTCCCCTGCTTGTCATCATCTACTATGCCTTTACAGACGGACAGGGACAGTTTACGTTTGAAAACTTCCTGAACTTTTTTTCGAGCACGAACACGATAGGAACGCTCATATACAGCCTGTTCCTCGCCGCGGTTGCGACTATTGTCTGCCTGATAATTGCCTACCCCACCGCGTATATTCTGGCAAGGAGCGGGTTCAAAAAGCAGCACGTTCTCCTTATGCTGTTCATTCTCCCGATGTGGATAAACTTCACGCTGAGAATTACGGCGCTCAAGGAAGTTCTTGCTCTTATTGAAGGCAACATAGCACGCTATACCTTCCTCAATTCGGTCATAGGTATGGTGTATGACTTCCTGCCATTTATGATACTTCCGCTCTACACCTGCTTTCTGAAGCTGGACAAAAATCTTATGGAGGCGGCTTCCGACCTCGGCGCGAACAGGTTTATGGTCTTTCTCAGGGTGACGCTGCCCCTCTCCGTGCCGGGCATAATCTCGGGCATAACTATGGTTCTCTTGCCCTCTATGACCAACTATGTCGTGCTGGATATGTTCTACAACAGCACATATATTATGGGCAGCCTTATAGGCAGCTATTTCAGCGCATATGACTGGAACAACGGCTCTATGATTTCACTCGTTCTGCTAGTCATAATATTCATAATAACGCTTGTTACAAACCGCTTTACCGACAGAGAGGACAACTCCGGGAGGGCAGTACTTTGAAAAAAGCTATAAGAATTTCCTCTGTAATCTGGCTGATTTTGATACTTGCACTGATGTACGTGCCCATACTCATACTCGCCGTCTACAGCTTTACGGAGGCAACCACCGTCGGCGGCAATTTGGGCGGTTTTTCATTCGACAACTATATCAATCTGATGAAAAACGACGAACTCCGCGCAATGATATTCGGCACGCTTGCGCTTGCGCTCGGCTCGGCGCTGATTGCCACGGTACTCGGCACGCTCGGCGCGGTGGGCGCACACTATTCTAAGAGGCTGAAAAAGACGATGATAAATGCGGCGAACGAAATCCCCGTAGTCAACGCCGACGTTGTGACGGGCTTTTCGATATGCGTGCTTCTAATCATCCTTCTCGGCATAAGCAAGGACAGCTATGTGCCCCTCGTGATAGGTCACACAGTATTGAGCGCGCCCTTCGTATACCTCTCTATAACCCCGAAGCTCAAGCAGCTCGACAACAGCCTGTACGAGGCGGCGCTCGACCTCGGCGCAAGTCCCGCAAAGGCACTTTTCAAGGTTGTCCTGCCCCAACTTATACCATCCATACTTTCGGGCTTTATGCTTGCAGTGACGCTGTCGCTCGACGATTACTTCATCACGACTTACACCAAGCCCTCTGCTTTCGACACGATAAGCACATATGTAGTCAACGCCACCAAAGGCAGTCAGACGAGCGTAAAGACGGCGCTGTGGGCGCTGAGCACGCTGATATTCGTCTTAGTCGTCACCGTCGTAGTCTGTATGAACTTATTGTCGCGCAGGGATAACCACAAGGAGGCAAAGAAAGATGAAAGGGCTTAAAAAGTTTATGTACGTTATCGCAGCGTGCGGCATTCTCGGCACGACTGTCATCCCCCTTTCCGCCTGCGGCAAATCAGAAGAGGTGCTGACACTCAGGATTGCCAACTGGGAGGAATATATTGACCTCGGCGACTGGGGCGACGACGAACTCATAGATATCGAAAACCCCTATGCCGAAAATCCGGAGGACGGAATTATCGGGCGCAACAGAATAATCGACGACTTCACCGAATGGTTCAACAGCCAGGACTACGGCTATGAAATCAAGGTAGAATATTCAACTTTCGGCACAAACGAGGACTTGTATAATCGCCTTAAGCTTGGCGACGTCTATGACCTCGTCTGTCCGTCCGACTACCTCATTATGAAACTGATAGCCGAGGGCGCGGTCGAACCTTATTCGGATGACTTTCTCGACGCCGACAACCAACAGAATTACTATACCTGTAACGTCTCCCCCTATATAAGCGGAATATTTGCCGACAACGGCTGGGCGCAGTACGCCTCCTGCTATATGTGGGGCACAGTCGGAATTATGTATAACCCCGAAAAGCTCATCGATGTCGACGACGTGAGCTCCTTCGATATCCTCCTCAACGAGGACTATTACAAACAAGTGACCGTCAAGGACAACGTCAGGGACGCATATTTCGGCGCGTTGAGCATCCTGAACAGGGACAAACTGCAAAGCGGGGATATAACCGCCGAAGAGCGCACCTCCCTCCTCAACGCCACGGACGGTGAGACAATCGCCGCGGCGGAGGACATATTGAAGAGTATAAAGGAGAACGTCTACTCCTTCGAAACGGACAGCGGCAAGGCTGATATGATTACGGGCAAAGTAGTTGCCAACCCCCAGTGGTCGGGTGACGCCGTCTATATTATGGACGAGGCGGAGAGCGATGAGGACAACCCCACGGAGCTCTGGTATTCGGTGCCCGACGAGTGTACAAATCTATGGTTCGACGGCTGGGTAATGCTCAAGGACGGCATTGACGGCAACGCGCACAGAAAGCAGGCGGCAGAAGCCTTTGTCAACTTCCTCTCCCGCCCCGACAACGCGATAAGAAATATGTACTACATCGGCTATACCTCGGCGATTGCAGGTGACACAATGTTCGACTACTTCGACTGGTACTACGGGCTGTCGTTTGACCCCGAGGACGAAGAATATTTCGACGAGGAACTAACGGACGTATTCGAATATGACGTGAGTTATTACTTTGGCGGCGAGAAAGGCGAATATACTATCTATATCGACGCCGATACGATTGACTTCGACAGAGAGCTGTACGGCGACTGTGCGCATACCGAATTGCTCGGCGAGGAATACGGCAACGACATCGAATACACCGTGTATTCGGGAATTGAGCAGATAAGCCGCGGCAGACAGGCGTTTGCACAGTACCCGCCCGAGACAGTAATCGCAAGGAGCGTCGTAATGCAGGACTTCGGCGACAGGCTGGGCGACATAAACCAGATGTGGATAAACGTCAGATGCCCCGACCTCCTCGATTTCAATCCCGCGGTCGTATGGGGCACGGCGGGCGTAATAGTCGCACTCGGTGCGCTGATAGTTGTATATAAGCTGAGATACAGAATTGACGACCTTTTGAGGAAAAAGGGCGAAAAACAAAAGATTTAACGGTTAATCAAAGCCTCCGCACAAATTTGTGCGGAGGCTGTTTTGATGTCTTAAGAGTTAAAAGGCAGCGCGTTTACCGCACTGCCTTTCTCTGTCTTAATATTTATTTTTTGAACTTGTCGTCATATGCCTTTATACACTTACGGATGATTTCGATAGCCTCGTACTTGTGGCAGATCTCCTTTACGGTTGTGACCTTATGCTCGAGCATCTTATATACCTCGAAAAAGTGCATCATCTCCTCAAAGACGTGCTTAGGCAGCTCGTGAATGTCATAATAATGCTTATAGTTCGGGTCGTTGAGCGGAACGGCTATGATCTTTTCGTCGAGTTCGCCGCTGTCCACCATCTTTATAACTCCTATGGGCATACAAGTGACGAGCGTCATAGGATATATACTCTCGTTGCAGAGCACGAGGACGTCCAGAGGGTCGCCGTCATCCGCAAGCGTGCGCGGAATGAAGCCGTAGTTTGCCGGATAAACCGTTGAGGTATACAGCACCCTGTCCATTTTCAGAAGCCCGGTTTCCTTGTCAAGTTCATACTTAAGCTTACAGCCCTTAGGTATCTCAATAAGCGCTTCAAATTTGTTTTCCTTAATTCTCTCTTCATCGATGTCGTGCCAGATATTCATTTGCACATTCACTCCTTAAAATATTACATATGAATTATACCACAAATAGAGGCAATGTCAAATGCCAAACGAAAATTTTCGCGCCATATTCGCACACTAACTTCAGTTATTTTCCCAAAAGATCAAAAAAGACGGCAGGAATAAATATCCTTGCCGTCTTTTTTTGGTACTCCCGCTGGGAATCGAACCCGGAACGGCCCCTTAGGAGGGGGCTGTTATATCCATTTAACTACGGAAGCATATTTATTAAAGCTTTAATATAATACAACAAACTCCCATAAAAATCAACTCATTTTCCGTACAATAGAAAATAAAATTTATATTTCGGGAAAGCGGCGCTCCCCGCCCTCCGCTTTCAGCAGAAATTCAGAACCTTCTTCCCTCCTCCGCGCAAATTATTACATAAAAATTGAAACAGGGCTTTCGGAAAAACCCGAAAGCCCTTGAATTTCAGTTTAACTTACGCAAGTTCAGCGAAGTACTTGATAGTCCTTACCATCTGGGAGGTATAAGAATTCTCGTTGTCGTACCAGGAAACAACCTTTACGAGGGTTGTGCCGTCGCCGATGGGCATACACTTTGTCTGGGTTGCATCGAAGAGCGAACCATAGGTGATGCCTACGATATCGCTGGAGACGATTTCGTCCTCGGTATAGCCATAGGATGCGGAGGAAGCAGCCTTCATTGCAGCGTTGACGGTTGCAGCGTCTACTTCGCCTTCGCATACTGCAACGAGCTGGGTAAGCGAACCGGTGGGTACGGGTACGCGCTGTGCGCAGCCGTCAAGCACGCCGTTGAGTTCGGGAATAACAAGACCGATTGCCTTTGCCGCGCCGGTGGAGTTGGGAACGATGTTTACGGCAGCCGCTCTTGCTCTCCTGAGGTCGCCCTTGCGATGAGGTCCGTCGAGAACCATCTGGTCGCCGGTATATGCGTGAATGGTGGTCATATAGCCCTTCTTAATCTTGCAGAGCTTGTTGAGAGCAGCAGCCATAGGTGCGAGGCAGTTAGTCGTGCAGCTTGCTGCCGAGATAACCGTATCGGTGGGCTTAAGCGTCTTTTCGTTTACGCTGTAGACAATTGTAGGAAGGTCGTTGCCTGCAGGTGCGGAAATAACGCACTTCTTTGCGCCTGCCTTGATGTGTGCAGAAGCCTTTTCCTTAGACGTATAGAAGCCGGTGCATTCAAGGACAACGTCCACGCCAACCTCTCCCCAAGGAAGATTTGCTGCATCCTTCTCTGCATAGATCTTGATGCACTTGCCGTTTACGGTGATGCTGTCTTCACCCGCGACAACGGAATCAGCGTACTTATATCTGCCCTGGGCAGAATCGTACTTCAGAAGGTGAGCGAGCATCTTGGGGCTGGTTAAATCGTTAATAGCTACGATTTCATATCCCTCAGCATCAAACATCTGTCTGAAAGCAAGACGACCGATACGGCCGAAACCGTTGATAGCAACTTTTACATTTGCCATATTGAATTCCTCCAATAAATATTAGTATCTTTTTTAGCGTATTCATTATATCAAATGCCTCAATTTAAGTCAACAATTATACAAAAAAATTGCCTGCATAATGACAATTTTTAGTATTTTTCAGTTAAATTGTTCCTATTGAGCATTTTTAACCGCGCTATGTAATTATCTGCGAAAAAATAAAAACATTTTCGAGCATATGCTTGAAATTTGCAGACATTTGAATTATACTTATATATGCGAAGACATAGTCTTATATATTTATTTATGTATTAACGGAGGTTTTTTATGACATTAGTTTCGGCAAAGGATATGCTCGAAAAAGCAAGAGACGGCAAATATGCGGTAGGACAGTTCAACATCAACAACCTGGAATGGACAAAGTCCATTTTACAGACCGCTGAAGAGTTAAAGGCTCCCGTAATCTTAGGCGTCTCCGAGGGCGCCGGAAAGTATATGACGGGTTTCAAGACGGTTGCCGCTATGGTAAAGGCAATGATAGAAGAGATGAACATCACCGTTCCCGTTGCCCTTCACCTTGACCACGGTACATACGACGGCTGCTATAAGTGCATAAAGGCGGGCTTCTCCTCCATTATGTTTGACGGCTCACACCTCCCCATCGACGAAAATATCGCAAAGACCAAAGAGCTCGTAGCAGTTACGAAGCAGCTCGGGCTCTCACTCGAGGCAGAAGTCGGCGCAATCGGAGGCGAAGAAGACGGCGTCGTAGGCAAGGGCGAATGTGCGGATCCCGAAGAATGTAAGAAAATTGCCGATCTCGGCGTTACTATGCTTGCTGCAGGCATCGGCAACATTCACGGCAAGTACCCCGCTAACTGGGAAGGTCTCTCCTTTGAGACGCTCGCCGCAGTCAAGGAAAAGGTAGGCAATATGCCACTTGTCCTCCACGGCGGCACAGGTATCCCCACCGATATGATTAAGAAGGCAATCTCCCTCGGCGTTGCTAAGATAAACGTAAACACCGAATGTCAGCTTGCATTCCAGGAAGCTACGAGAAAGTATGTCGAAGAGGGCAAGGACCTCGTAGGCAAGGGCTTCGACCCCAGAAAATTGCTCGCTCCCGGCGCAGCCGCAATCAAGGAAACCGTCAAGGAAAAGATGGAAATCTTCGGCTGCATAGGCAAGGCGTAAATCTGACCCATAATAATTCAACCTCCCGCAGATTGCGGGAGGTTTTTATTTCTCCAACTTTTGTTGCCGCGCGAAGAGATATTTTTTCAATTTCTGCCCATTCTAAGTTAGATGAAAAAGTTAAAAACTATTATCTTCCTTCCCCTCATTCTGTGCGCGATGCTTGCCTGCGCATTTACATTCGACAGAACCTCTACGCTCACCGATCTAACCCACCCATATATAAACACTTATGAATGCACGTCGGCAAGGCTGGGCGACGAGGACCTGCTTGAAAAATATGAGTACTTTACGATAACTTTCCTTGACGAAAGAACGCTGGAAGTGAGCTTCAAAAAGCAGGGCGGCAACCGCCACGCATACACCTGCGAATATACCGTAGACGAAAAAACGCAGGAACTCACCGCAGAGCTAGGCATTTTCGGCTTTAAATTCAGGCAGTCGGCAATCATAGAAAACGGAAAATTCACACTATGTATGCCCGTACTCGGCAAGCCGCTTATTATGGTGTTCGAAGTACAATAAAACCGCACCCCGACGGAATGCGGCATAATTTTTCAGTTTTCCTCTTCGGGTCTGTAATTACCCGTTATCTCCTCCACGCCCTCGTCGTCGACCCTGGTAAGAATGGCATCCTGCGCCGCATTCTTTTCGTCGTCCTGCCTGTCGGGCATTGTCTCGATATCGTCAATACTCATCTGGTGATGGGCAATTTCCTTTGCGGAGACATCGAACATATCCACATCGTAAAAGGCAATGTCATATTCCATCTTGGCAATTTCGCCGTCGGAATAAGCCGAACCGAGGTGTATCTTCTCCTCCTTACGCCTAGCGTTTCTCCTTACGGCAAACACAATATATGCAATAAACAGTGCAAGAAACAGCCCGCCTGCACATATGAGCATTATTTCCTTTGTTCCCATACCTATATTTTAATGCCCGGAAGCGGCTTTGTCAATCATTATTGTTTATTATCCTCCCCGCGCCTTACATAAAAGACAGATATTGAAAATATAATATTGCGATGAAAAAAATTATGTTTTGCGGCGGCGGAAGCGCCGGACACGTTACGCCAAACCTTGCTATTTGCGACGAACTGAAGGATAAAGCCGAGGTATGCTATCTCGGAACAGACGGAATAGAGAAAGAGCTGTGCACAAAAGCCGACATCAGATTTTCGGAATACGATGCGGTAAAGCTTGTGCGCGGCAAATTTTTTTGCAACCTTGCCATCCCGTTCAAACTTATTGCAAGCATAAGACAATGCAGGAGAATACTGAGCGAAGAAAAACCCGACCTGCTGTTCTGCAAGGGCGGATATGTAAGTCTTGCACCCGCAATTGCCGCAAGCAGACTTCAAATACCCGTTCTCACGCACGAATCGGACATTTCTGCGGGGCTTGCGAACAAACTGATGGCGCGCAGGTGCCAAAGGGTGCTTACCACCTTTCCCGTCACCGCCGCGCGTTTTAAAAACGGCGTATGCACCGGCTCACCTATGCGCTCTTCGCTGTTCGGCAGAGATAAAGCTGAAAGCAAGCGCAAGCTCGGGCTCGATATGCGCCCGACAATACTCTTTTTCGGCGGCGGAAGCGGCTCAGAAAGTATAAACGATTGCCTGTTAGCTCGCCTTGCCTGCCTTTGCAACAAATACAATATAATACATCTCTGCGGCAAAGGAAACAAAAAGGACTGCAAAATCCGCGGATTTATCCAGCTCGAATTTGCCGACGATATGGGGCTGATATACGCCGCCTGCGACTATGCCGTGGCGCGCTGCGGCTCAAATTCGGCAAACGAGCTCATTTCGCTGCGCATCCCCACCTTATTTATTCCGCTGGAAAATTCTTCAAGCCGCGGCGACCAGGCGGAAAATGCTGAATATTTCAGATCGGCAGGACTTTGCAGAGTACTGCACGAGAGCGAACTGACGCCGCAGAGACTGTCGGAAGAGGTCGACGCGCTCGTCGCCGACGAAAAATTAAAAACCGCACTGGAGAGATTTGTCCCCAAGTGCGGCAACGTTAACATATTGAGAGAGATTGAACGGGCGCTCAGGCAATGACGCCCTCTATGAGTATTTTCAGACCGATGCCGACAAGCACAAGTCCGCCGATGATTTCGGCAATGCAAGTTTTGTTCTTGAACAGCTTGCCCACCTTTCTTCCTATGATGAGCCCGACGATGCTGAGCACAAACGTCGTAACGCCTATAAGCGAGACATAGCCGAAGATGCTCACATTGTCTATGCCCGTCATTGCAAGCGTAAGTCCGACGGCGAGAGCATCAATGCTCGTCGCAACGCCCTGAAGAGCTACCTCGTGATAGGTAAATTTCTTCGGGGCGACCTCTTCTTGCCCGCTTCTAAGCTCTTTTATTCCGTCGAGCACCATCTTCCCGCCGATAATCAAAAGCAGACCGAACGCAACGAAGTGGTCGAATGCATCGATATACGCCGCAAAGAGCGAGCCAAGAAAGTAACCGCAGAGAGGCATTAACGCCTGGAACAGACCGAAAGTCAGCGGAATGGTTATGGCTTTGCGCTTGTTCAAATCTCCGTAACACATACCGTCCGTAACAGAAACAGCAAAGGCGTCCATCGAGAGAGAGACGCCTATTAAAAATACCTGCAAAATTAACGCCCACATATATATCATTATACTTTATGTGCGTCGTTATGTAAATATTTTAAAGCAGGAAAATTATAAAAATTATTTTAAAAAAATCAAAATAATGCTTAAAATCGTTTGGCATTTAAATATAAATTAAGTATAATATATAGCGTTAACGGCGCTGAGGTGTAGCGCAGTTTGGTAGCGCGTCTGGTTAGGGACCAGAAGGTCGTGGGTTCAAGTCCCGTCACCTCAACCAAAAGAGAGCAAGTTAGTACTTAACTTGCTCTCTTTGTATGTAATAGTACGCCTTGCATAGTCAGATTTATTGCCGCAGGTGCAATAAAGTCGGCCTCTCGGCATAATTTGTCCTTTAAATACACAGAAAAAGACGTCATTTGACTTGTCTTTTGCAAGAAAATGTGATATATTAAATATGTTGATGCAGGCGTCGCCTAGCGGTATGGCGTCAGCTTCCCAAGCTGATTACGGCGGGTCCGACTCCCGTCGCCTGCTCCAAAAAAAGACAGCCTCCGTTATTCGGGGGTTGTCTTTTTTTAGTTTAAGTGACTTGCGACGGGGGTCGGGGGTTGGGAGGCGTTTTGCGGAAGCAAAACGGTTTGCGCAGGTTAAATTCACATAAAAGTTTTTGCCCAATCGCAAACTGAACGATGGACACCCATCGTTCACCGGGGCGCGTCCGCTAAAGGCGCGACTCCCGTCGCCAGCTCCAATCCAAAACCGAGGATAAGGGCGCTTCTTGCGCCCTTTCTTCTTATCTCGGACTTCGGTCATTCACGTCATTGTAAACCCCCTCATCCTCGCAATTGAAAGAACACAATCTGCAACCCTTCTGCACGGTTTTTTGAGAGCATTTCACACAATGCTCCAAAAAACAACCTCCGCTACTTTGAGGGGTTGTTTTCTTTATAACGAAAAAAAATAAGACACAGACAAAGCTCTGTGTCTTATTTTTGGTGCACTCAACAGGAGTTGAACCTGCATGGTCGCCCACAAGATCCTTAGTCTTGCGCGTCTGCCAATTCCGCCATGAGTGCGTGCCGCTTTTCAAAAGCATTGATATTCTATAATATTTTAAGACATAAGTCAAGCTAAAAAAGCTGCAATATGGAGAAAAATTTAAAATTTTCTCAATTATTTTTATGGCAATATTTTTGTGACGAGCTTTTCAACTTTACGCCTCAATCTGCAGATATCCCCGTCGTTTTCTATGACAGTGCAGCCGTCGAATGAGCCATTATCATAGTCGAACTGCTTTGCCATACGCCTTTCAACCTCTTTCCTTGACAGCCCGTCGCGGCGCATAACCTCTGCAATTCTCTCCTCTTTTCGGCGCAGGACGACGACAACGCCGTCAAAATACGACTGATAGCCGCCCTCAAACAGAAGCGGCACCTCGAAAAAGCAAAGCCCCTTGCCCGCCGACCTTGAGAACATCTCCTTAAATATGGCGGGATGAGTTATCGCATTGAGCCTTTCAAGCTTCTCCGCGTCGCCGAACACCTCTTCGGCGAGTTTTTTTCTGTCAAGACTGCCGTCCGAAGAGACTATTTTATCGCCGAACTCCGCCGCAAGCCCCGCGACGAACTTTCTGTCGCGCACAAGGTCGGCATAAATTCCGTCGCAGGAAAAAACGGGATAGCCGAGCTCGGCAATAAGAGTGCAGACAGTCGACTTTCCGCTGCCTATGCCGCCCGTCAAGGCAATCCTGACATCACTTTGCTTCATACCAATTTTTGCCGCAGTGCACGTCTACCTTGAGCGGCACGTTGAGCTTTACGGCATTCTCCATTTCGCTTACAAGTATCTCCGTTGCCCTTGAAACCTCCTCTTCGGGCGCCTCTAGCACGAGTTCGTCGTGCACCTGAAGAATGAGCCTGGTCTTTAAATTTTCACGCTTTAGCGCTCGGCTGATGTTTACCATTGCAATCTTTATTATGTCCGCACTGGTGCCCTGCAGAGGCATATTCATTGCAGCCCTTTCGCCGAACTGCCTTAGATTATAATTGCCTGAATTTATCTCCCTGATATATCTCTTTCTGCCCGTCATTGTAGAGACATAGCCGTGCTGACGCGCAAAATCAACGTTGGACTGCATATACTCCTTTACCGCGCCATAGCGCTCGAAATATTTTTCTATATATTCTTTGGCTGTCTTTACGGGAATATTGAGGTTTTTGGACAGTCCGAACTCGCTAATGCCGTAGATTATGCCGAAGTTTACCGCCTTCGCCTGCCTGCGCATTTCGGGCGTAACCATATCCATAGGCACGTTGAACACCTGCGACGCCGTGAAAGCGTGCACGTCCCTGTCCTCTTCATACGCCCTGATGAGCTCCTTGCAACCCGAAAAATGCGCGAGCAACCTCAATTCTATCTGCGAATAGTCGGCGTCTATGAACAGGTTGCCCTCTCGCGCGATGAACAGCTTTCTGAGTTCCCTGCCCTCTTCCTCTCTTATGGGAATATTCTGTAAATTGGGGTTTGCGGAGGACAGCCTGCCCGTCGTGGTCACCGTCTGGTTATACGTGGTGTGTACGAGATCTGTCTTGCGATCTATGAGCGGTCTGAACCCCTCGATATATGTCGAATAGAGCTTCTGGAACTGTCTGTACCTAAGGATATAGGGCACGACCTCGTGTTCGTCCGCGAGCTTTTCGAGTATTTCCGCGCTCGTCGAATACTTGCCCGTCTTGCTCTTCTTACCCGACTTGAGCCCGAGCTTTTCAAAAAGCACCTCGCCGAGCTGAGCGGGGGAGTTTATATTGAAGCGCTTTCCGCAGATTTCATATATCTTTTCGCCGAGCTCGTCGAGCTTTTCGAGATATTCTACGGCAAACTTGTCGAGCTGGTCCCTGTCCACCTTTACGCCGTTCGTCTCCATTTCAAACAGCACATCTATTAGCGGGCGCTCTATCTCCGTATAGAGCTCTGTCATATTCTGCTCTTTGAGGACGTCGTTGTATTCGGCGTGCAGCGCGCTCATTGCGTAAGCCGAATATTCGGCATTTAATCCCTTGTCCTCGCAGAGCGCTTTTAAGCTGCTGACATTTGCAGAGCCGTCGGCAAGATAGCTTAAAACAGATATGTCATCCACCTTGCAATGAGCGCAATAACCTGAGGGCTTGGCGTGCAGATATTTTTTGTAGTCGAACAGCACGACCGTATTCGCGGGATTATCCATTAGCCTGTCAAGGCAGGAGATAAGCCCGTCGTATGAGAGTTTGCTGAGCAGGCTGTCAAACTCGCATTTTACGCAAACAAGCCTGCCGTCACAATAAACCTGTGCACCGTCATCGTCAATATCGACGAAGTACGTGCCGACTTTTCCGCAGAACTTGTCGAGCTCTTCAATGCTTTCAAGCTCTTCTATTTCGGGATAGCCCGTTGAACTCACCCCGCCCTGGCCGTTTTCAAAAATATCAAGCGAGAGCAGGCTTCTGAACTCAAACTGTCTGAAAAGCTCCTTAACCTCGGAGGAATAGCGCTGCGGCGTCCTGCAATCTTCAAGGGAGATGTCAATCTTGCAATGTCTGTCGATTGTAGCGAGCGAATAGGAGAGCTTAGCCATCTCTCTTCCGCTTTCCAGCTTTTTTCTGACGCCTTCGGGTCTTATGCCGTCTATATTTTCGTATATGTCGGCAAGACTGCCGTAGGTCTCTATGAGCGTCGTCGCCGTCTTTTCGCCTATGCCCGCAACACCCGGGATATTGTCCGACTTATCGCCCATAAGTGCCTTTAAGTCCACGACGGCGGCGGGCTCTAACCCCGTCTCTTCCTTGAAATTGGAGACAGAGAGCTTCTGAAGGTCGCTGACACCCCTCTTAGTGAAAAACACGTCCGTCCTGTCGTCGACGAGCTGAAAACTGTCCCTGTCGCCCGTATAGATATAGCTGTGAACGTCAAAACTGTTGGAGAGCGTACCTATTATGTCGTCCGCCTCTATTCCCTCCTGTTGGCAGGTAGCTATCTTCATTGCCGCAAGCAGCGACTTGAGCGGCTCTACCTGCGAGGCGAGCTCTTCGGGCATAGGGTGGCGCGTAGCCTTGTATCCGTCATACATCCTATGTCTGAAGGTCGGCGCCTTCATATCGAACGCGACGACAAAATATTCAGGTTTGAGGTCGCCCATTATCTTGAGCATCAACTTGACAAAGCCGAATATGGCATTGGTGGGCAGACCTGACGAAGTGGTGAATACCGGCGTCGCGTAAAACGCGCGGTTCAAAAGGCTGTTGCCGTCAATTAAAACAAGTTTATCCATAAAATAATTAACCTTATCTCAAAATAGCTTGATTTTTCAGATGTCCTATAATATAATATATCAGTAATTCGCCGGTGTGGTGGAATTGGCAGACGCGCGGGACTCAAAATCCCGTGGTAGCGATACCGTGTGGGTTCGACCCCCACCACCGGCACCATTTACGGACTTAAAACAAGAGGTTTTAAGTCCTTTTTTGTGCGGTGTCGGGCATATTCGAAATAACGTGACGAGATTGACGCTCCGCGTAGCAATCTCTGTTCCGTCGCTTCGCTCCTTACGACCCCCACCACCGGCACCATTTACGGACTTAAAACAAGAGGTTTTAAGTCCTTTTTTTGTGCGGTGTCGGGCATCTTCGAAATAACGTGACGAGATTGACGCTCCGCGTAGCAATCTCTGTTCCGTCGCTTCGCTCCTTACGACCCCCACCACCGGCACTATTTACGGACTTAAAACAAGAGGTTTTAAGTCCTTTTTTTGTGCGGTGTCGGGCATATTCGAAATAACGTGACGAGATTGACGCTCCGCGTAGCAATCTCTATTCCGTCGCTTCGCTCCTTACGACCCCCACCACCGGCACCATTTACGGACTTAAAACAAGAGGTTTTAAGTCCTTTTTTGTGCTTAAGGCAGATAAACTATTTAACAATAATTTATCTGTACCCCTTTATTTTAACTCATAGGCGAAAATAAGTCAACAATATATTTTTTATAGCCGCCAGAGAACGCCTGACGACCAGCGGCGAAGTTAATCTCGCGGCAAAACAGACACAATAGTATCAGACAGATTGGCAATTTTAATGCAACAAAGCTGCCTTCTGCGCGCCGCCGTGCAATTAGCGCGCTTAAAACGACAATACGCGGCATAAATGCAAAATTATATGGACAAAAATGCCGTTTTGTGGTAGAATTTTTCGTGTAGAGAACTAATATTTATATGAGGCAAACAATGAAAAACCAGGCTTTTAACCCCTATCTTCCTTCATATGAATACATACCCGACGCCGAGCCGCACATCTTTGGCGACAGGGTCTATATATATGGCTCACACGACAGGTTCAACGGCATAAGTTTCTGCCTTAACGACTATGTCTGCTGGTCTGCGCCGACCGACGACCTCTCTGACTGGAGGTATGAGGGCGTAATTTACAGGCGCAGACAGGATCCGAACGGCAAGCGCGGCATAATGCACGCAATGTTCGCGCCAGACGTCTGTAAAGGCGCCGACGGCAGATATTACCTCTACTACTTCGTCGGCTACACCGGACTGATTTCGGTAGCCGTCTGCGACGAGCCCGCAGGTAAATATGAGTTTTTCGGCTACGTAAAGTATGCAGACGGCACAGTACTCGGCAAGAAAGACGAACCCCTCCAGTTTGACCCAGGTGTATTTATTGACGACGACGGCAGAATTTATATGTTTACGGGCTTCGGTCCCGTCAACTATCCCGCCATACTGCTCGGCGGGCACAAGGCGTCCGAACACGGCGCAATGGGTTTCGAGCTTGAAAGCGATATGCTCACCATAAAGCAGGGACCGATATACATAGGCGTAAAGGGCAAAGCCGATGGCAAGGGCACGCCTTACGAGGGGCACGAGTTCTTCGAGGCGTCCTCCCTGCGCAAATTCGGCGGCAGATACTACTTCATTTACAGTTCTTTCGAAGGGCACGAGCTGTGCTACGCCGTCAGCGACAGTCCTCTGGGACAGTTTGAATACGGCGGCACTCTCGTTTCGATAGGCGACGTCGGGCTGCGGGGCAGGACGCGCAGAGGCGCGGCAAATTACCTGGGCAACACTCACGGCAGCCTCATTAAGATTAAGGACGATTACTACGTCTTCTACCACCGCCAGACCAACAAGCACCAGTTTTCGCGTCAGGCGTGTGCAGAGCGCATAGAGTTTTCGGGCGGCGCGTTCAGGCAGGCAGAACTGACGTCCTGCGGGCTGAACGGCAAGCCGCTTAAGGGAAAAGGCACATACGAGGCGCGAATTGCCTGCAACCTCTATTCCTGCGAAGGCGCGTATTGGTACGGCGTAGTAAAAAAGATCAAGCGCCTGCACCCCTATTTTACGCAGAGCGGCAAAGACAGAGAGGACAACCCCGACCAGTACATCGCAAACTTCAGAAAGGGAGCAACGGCGGTCTTTAAATATTTTGACATAAGCGAGCTGAACAAGATTTCCGTATGCATAAAGGGCAAAGCGGAAGGAATGATTGCCGTGCGGAATTCGCCCGACGGAGCCGCCGTGACGAGGATTTTCATATCCCCCTGCAAGTCGCCCGCAACTTTTTCCGGAAAGTGGACGGGAACGGACGGCATTCAGCCGCTGTACTTCACCTTCGAGGGCAAGAGCGCCTTTGACTTTCTGAGCTTTACGCTTGACTGATTTACAACTTTAAAATCACGATAAAAACGCACCCGCAGGGCAATTTCCCTGCGGGTGCGTTTTTTTATGTAAAACATCATATTCACATTAGCCCTTCCAGAATGAGCTTATCAGCGACGAGGGCTATGAACTCCGAATTGGTAGGGCGTTCACTGCCTATGTATACCCTCACGCCGAAGATGGCGTTGATTGCCTCTACTCTGCCCCTGTTCCACGCTACCTCTATGGCGTGGCGGATAGCGCGCTCTACCTTGCTCGCCGATGTCGAAAATTTAACGCCTATGCTGGGATATAGTTCCTTTGTGACGTTATTTATTATGGAGGGATTTTCAATGGTCATCTTTATGCCTTCGCGCAGGTACTGATAGCCCTTGATGTGCGGAGGTATGCCGATTGAGATGAAGATGTTGCTTATCTTTTCGTCGAGCGAACTTACCCTGCGCCTGTCGCGTATCTGTTCCGAGACGAGGTATTCGGGCGACTGCTCTTCAAGCACTTCGACCATTCTTTCAACCACAGTCTCTGCAGGAACGGGCTTGACGAAATAGTACTTCGCTCCCCTCGCCACCGCCTTGCTGACAAGCTTGTCGTCAGAAAAGTTGGATATCATAAATACGTTGCAGGCAATGTTGTTGTCCCTTATATAATTCATAACGCCGAAGCCGTCCTCTCCGCAGAGCACGGTATCCAGAAGCACGCAGTCGGGGCGATGCTGATTTATCAGCGCTATGCCTACATTGCCGTTGTTGCTGACGCCGAGAACGATAAAATTGCCCTGCTTTTCAAGGCAGTTTTTAAGTTCTGTTAAAAATTCGTCGTTGCTCACCAAAATTACAATTTTGTAAGAATTCATTATAATTATCTCCTTTTTTGACCGTATGACAATTATAATACACAAAATTGCAGATGTAAATATATTTTGTACAATAATTAAAAATTATTTTGAATATTTTTGTACAATATTGTCGAATATGCGCGAATAGCTAAATTATTTGGTTACAATGTCGAGATATTCGTCGTAAGTTACGTTTTTATCGAACTTTTTAGTGCCGTTAATCTCTATTATCCTGTTGGCGACGGTGTTCATAAGCTCCTGGTCGTGCGAGGTAAACAGCATACAGCCCCTGAAGTTCTTCATTCCGTTATTGAGCGCCGTTATGCTCTCGAGGTCGAGGTGGTTTGTGGGCTCGTCGAATATGAGGAAATTGCTTCCCTCGAGCATCATCTTTGCGAGCATACACCTTACCTTCTCGCCGCCTGAAAGCACCTTTGCCTGCTTGAGCGCCTCCTCTCCCGAGAAGAGCATTCTGCCGAGCCAACCTCTGAGATATTCCTCGTAGTGGTCGGAGGAATACTGACTTAGCCACTCTACGAGGTTTAGCTCGCAGCCCTGGAAATATTCGTTGTTGTTTTCGGGGAAATAGGACGTAGAGATTGTCTTGCCCCAGCGGATTGTGCCCGCGTCCGGCTGCGCCTTGCCCGTAAGAATGTCGTAGAGCATTGAAATGGTTGTGGACTTGTCGCTGACAATGCCTATCTTTTCGTCGTGCTGGACGGTGAAAGAGATATTCTCGAAATATCCCTCCTTAGTAAGCCCCTCCACCATCAGAATGTCGTTGCCTATATCCTTTTCAAACTTGAAGTCGATATAGGGATATTTCCTCAAGGAGGGCTTGAAGTCGCTGATTGTCAGTTTTTCGAGTTCCTTCTTCCTCGAGGTTGCCTGCCTCGACTTGCTTGCATTTGCCGCGAACCTCGCTATGAACTCCTGCAATTCCTTTGCGCGCTGTTCGTTCTTCTTGTTCTGGTCCTTCTGCTGGCGCGCGAGGAGCTGGCTGGTCTCATACCAGAAGTCATAGTTGCCGAGCATCATATTTATCTTACCGTAGTCGACGTCGCATATGTGGGTGCATACCTTGTTGAGGAAGTGCCTGTTGTGCGAGACTATGATTATGGTGTTTTCAAAGTCCATAAGATAGTTTTCAAGCCAGCGCACCGTCTTTATGTCGAGGTTGTTCGTCGGCTCGTCCAGAAGGAGAATATCGGGGTTGCCGAAGAGCGCCTGCGCGAGCAGTATTTTGACCTTGCGCTTTGCATCCATATCCGCCATAAGCACGTCATAGCAATCCTCGCCTATGTCGAGCGCGTTGAGAAGCGTCTGTGCCTCGAACTCCGCGTCCCAACCGCCGAGTTCGGCAAACTCACTCTCGAGCTCGCTCGCCCTTACTCCGTCGGCTTCCGAAAAGTCTGCCTTTGCATAGAGTGCATCCTTCTCGTCCATTATCTCGACAAGGCGCTTGTGTCCGAGCATAACCGCCCTCAATACCGTGACGTTGTCGAACGCGCTCTGGTTCTGCATAAGCACGGACATACGCTCGTTCTTGTCCATAGTTACGTCGCCCTTGTTGGGCTCTATTTCGCCGCTGAGCACCTTTAAGAACGTCGACTTGCCCGCGCCGTTTGCGCCGATTATGCCATAGCAATTGCCCTTGGTGAACTTCAAATTCACGTCCTCGAAGAGTTTTTTGCTGCCGTACTGTAAAGACACGTTGTTTACCTGTAACATTTAAATCCTCCGTCAGCCCGCAAACTGGCTGTTGTAAAGTCTGTTGTAAAAGCCGCCTGCCGCCATTAGTTCGCCGTGCGTGCCCTGTTCTATTATATTGCCGTTATTCATTACGAGTATAAGGTCGGCTTCCTTTATCGTAGAAAGTCTGTGCGCGACGATAAAGCTCGTCCTGCCCTCCATCAGCTTGGAGAACGCGCTCTGAATTTTCATCTCCGTACGCGTGTCTATCGAAGAGGTAGCCTCGTCAAGAATTAGCATTGGCGGCAGACAGAGCATAATTCTCGTTATGCAGAGTAGCTGTTTCTGCCCCTGCGAGAGACTTCCGCCGTCCTCGCCTATCCTGGTATTATAGCCGTCGGCAAGCTGCATTATGAAGTTGTGCGAATATGCCGCCTTTGCCGCCGCAATCACCTCTTCGTCGGTAGCGTCCGGTTTGCCTATGACTATGTTTTCGCGTATAGTTCCGCTCTTGAGCCAGGTATCCTGCAGCACCATTCCGTAATTCTTGCGGAGAGAATGTCTGGTCACACCCTGTACGTCGTTGCCGTCCACCTCTATTTTGCCGCTTACGGGGTCATAGAAGCGCATAAGGAGGTTTATAAGCGTCGTCTTGCCGCAGCCCGTGGGACCGACTATTGCAATGCGCTGACCCGCCTTTGCGGAGATGTAGAGATTTTCTATGAGCGGCTTTTCCGGCTCGTAGCTGAACTTGACGCCGCGGAAAGTGACGTCGCCCCTGACCTGCGACAATTCTGCCGCGTCGGGCGCGTCGGGAATTTCGCAGGGCTCGTCGATGAGTTCGTAAATTCTGCCTGCGCAGGCGATTGCGTTCTGCAGCTCTGTGAGCACGCCAGAAATCTCGTTAAAGGGCTTGGTGTACTGGTTGGAATAGCTCAAAAGCGTTGTGAGCTTGCCTATGCCGAAGGATACGGGCAACACCGACGGATAGATGAGCGTCAGCGCACCCGAGAGTGCAACGGCGGCATACACCACAGCGTTTACAAACCTCGTGCAGGGGTTTGTCAGCGAGGAGTAAAAAGTCGAGGAAAGCGACGCTTTGGTGAGCTCTTCGTTGATGCTGTCGAACTTTTCCTGGTTTTCGTCCTCCCTGCCGAACGCCTGGACGACCTTGAGGTTGCCTATCATCTCCTCTATAAAGCCCGTCTGTTCGCCCCTCAAAGCAGAGGTCTTTTTGAACATACTGTATGTTCTGCTCGCAATGAACTTGGCGACGAACAGCGAGAGCGGCGTTATGAGGAATACTGCGAGCGCGATTATCCAGTTATAGAAGAACATCAGCGCGAGCGTGCCGATAATAGTGAGAACGCCAGTAAAGAGCTGCGTAAAGCCCATAAGAAGTCCGTCCGCAAACTGGTCGACGTCCGCAACGCAGCGAGAAACGACGTCGCCGTAGGAATGTCCGTCGATGTACTTGAGCGGCAGGTGCTGAAGGCGGTCGAACGCCTCCTCCCTGACATCCTTTACGACGCTGTAGACGACGTGGTTGTTGATGACGTTCATAAGCCACTGCGCAAGAGATGTTGCCACAACCGCAGCGCCGCAGATTATGAAGTAATAAAAAATCTTGTCGAAGTCGACGTTGCCCGCGTCGACAATGCAGTCGATTGCGTTGCCGAAGAATATGGGCGCGAGCAAATTGCCGACAACCGTCAGAAGCGCGAGGAATATGGAGAGGCTGACAGCGGGGATATATCTTTTAAGCTGTTTCATTACGCGCTTTATTATACGCATCTGAGAACCCGTCTTTTTCATATCACGCGCCCTCCTTTCCGTACTGCGACTCGTAAATCTCGCGGTAGACCTCGCAATTTTCAAGCAGTTCGGAATGCTTTCCGCATCCAACCAGCCTGCCGCCGTCAAGGACAAGTATCTTGTCGGCGTGGTGAATGGAGCTCGTCCTCTGCGAGACTATGAACACCGTGGGGTTGTAATCGAGAAGGCGAAGATTATTCCTCAGGCGCGCATCAGTAGCGTAGTCGAGCGCCGACGCACTGTCGTCGAGAATGAGAATTTCGGGCTTTCTGACGAGGGCGCGGGCGATTGTCAGCCTCTGCCTCTGTCCTCCCGAAAAGTTCTTACCGCCCTGCTCGACAATTTCGTCGAGCCCGTCGGGCTTGGCATTGATGACGTCCGCCGCGCAGGCGTAGTTTACCGCCGTCATTATGTCCTCGTCGGACGCATCCTCGTTGCCCCACTTGAGGTTGTCCCTTATTGTGCCCTTGAAGAGCACGGCGCGCTGGGGCACGATGCCGCACATATTCCTCATCTCCTCGTCGCCGAGGCTGTTGACGTTGCGCCCGTCAATGAGCACTTCGCCCTCTGAGGCATCATAGAAGTGCGGAATGAGGTTGACGAGCGTCGTCTTGCCGGAGCCCGTGCCGCCTATAATACCGACCGTCTGCCCGCGCTCGACCGTAAAGCTTATGTCGCGCAGAGCCTCCATACCGCCCTTGTTGTACTTCATAGACACACCGTCGAAACATATGAAGGGCGCGCCTTCCCTGCGCTCTTCTTTGGCGGTATGACGAAGCGAGGGGTTCATCTTTAAAATTTCGTTGACCCTGTCCGCGCACGCGAAACATTTGGTCACGGTAATTATCAGGTTAGCGAGCTTTATGAGTTCAATAAGTATCTGGGACATATAGTTGTAAAGGGCAACCACCTGTCCCTGTGTCAGGCTTCCGCCGTCAACTTTAAGAGCGCCGACGTAGATGAGCACGATTATACCCGCGTTGATTATCGCGTATGTAAGCGGGTTCATCAGTGCGGAAATTCTGCCCACCGCCTTCTGCGAGGCAGTAAGTTTGTCGTTGCGCCTTGCATATTCTGAAATCTCTTCGCCTTCCTTGCAGAACGCGCGCACAACCCTCGAGCCGACGAGCGTCTCCTTCGTGGCGGCGGTCACCCTGTCGAGGTTGCCCTGCGTCTTTCTGTACATAGGAATGGTGACGAGCATTATGCCGAACACAACGACGAAGAGCACGGCTATCGTAACTGCAAACACCAAGCCTGCCGTGACGCTAAGAACGAAAGCCATAACCATTGCGCCGAACACTATGAAGGGCGAACGCATAAAAAGACGCAGCACGAGGTTGACGCCCGTCTGTATCTGGTTGACGTCGCTTGTCATTCTCGTTATCATTGCCGACGTGCCCAGACCGTCAATCTCGTAATAGGAGAGCGTCTGCATTTTGCCGAAGAGGTCGCTTCTCAATTCCTTTGAAAAGCCCACCGCCGCCTTTGCAGCGAAATACTGCGCACTGACGGCGCTGATAAGACCTATCACGCCCAGCCCTACCAGAACGAGGCACATATTGACGACGAACGTCGTGCCGTCACCCGCAAGCACCTCGCCCGCCTCCACCGCCGTAATCTTGTCGACGATTGCCGCGACGACCAGGGGAATTATAAGTTCAAACCCAGCCTCCAGCAGTTTGAAGAGCGGGGCGAGCACGCTGTACAACTTATAATTTTTTAAATACCTGAGTAAGTCCTTCATACCGTTAAATTATAACAAATGACGAGGCAAAAATCAAACGCTTACACCTTAATTATGGCGAATATACTTTTTTATTTGATTTTGCGACGACATTCTGTTAAAATTAGAGTATGGCATACGAAATTTATCTCAAAAAAAACGAAGAAAAGCGCATAGTCGCCGGGCATAGCTGGGTCTATGCCAACGAGGTCGCAAGAATTGAGGGCAAGGACAAAAACGGCTCTCTTGCGACAGTGTACTCCCACGACGGCAGATATATCGGAAAGGGCTACATAAACCACGCCTCCAAGATACTCGTGAGGATTTTTATACGCGACAATTCGGAGGACGGCAAAGAACTATACTTAAGACGAATAAAGGCTGCCGACGACTACCGCAGAAAGCTCGGCTATGACAACTGTTATCGTATGGTATTCGCCGAAGCGGACAATCTGCCCGCGCTGATAATCGACAGATACGGCAAAGTGCTGGTTATGCAGTGCCTCTCCCTCGGCATTGACCAGAGAAAGGAGATGATTGCCGATTGCCTTGAAGAGCTGTTTCACCCCGACGGGATATACGAAAGGAGCGACGTTGCCGTCAGAAAAAAAGAGGGGCTTGCCGAATATAAGGGAGCTCTCCGCGGCAAAACAGGAGACTATTGCGAGATTACGGAAAACGGTCTTAAGATGCTTGTAGACATAAAGAACGGACAAAAGACGGGGTATTTCCTCGACCAGAAGGAAAACCGCTTTGCCGTGAGGAAATACTGCAAGGATGCAGACGAAGTTCTTGACTGCTTCTGTAACAGCGGCGGCTTTTCGCTCAACGCAGCTACCGTTGCAAAGAAAGTTATTTCCTGCGACATCTCCCCCCTCGCCCTGAAAAACGTAGAGGACAACGCAGAGCTCAACTCCCTCGGCAACATCACTACACTGTGCGGCGACGTCTTTGACGAACTGAGAAAGTTCAGGGCTGCAAAGAGGCAGTTCGACGTTGTCATTCTCGACCCTCCCGCATTCTGCAAGACGGCAGATGAAGTCAGGGACGCATACAGAGGATATAAGGACATCAACCTCACCGCAATGAAGATTGTCAGAAGTGGCGGGTTTCTTGTGACCTGCTCCTGCTCTCACTATATGACGATGCCGCTGTTTGAAAAGATGCTCATAGAGGCGGCGCGAGAGAGCGGCAGGCAGGTGAGAAGCGTCGAGGTAAAGACGCAGGCGCCCGACCACCCCTCGCTGCTGTGTGCAGAGGAGACGCAATATTTAAAATTCTTCGTATTGCAAATTATTTGACCAAAAAACATCAGCTTGAATATACGCAAAAACTCCGCGAACTTTTTCGCGGAGTTTTGGTTTTATTATTGTCAGAACGCCCAGTTGCCGTCCTTGAAAATCTGGACGCGCTTGCCGTCTTTGGTTACGCCGACTATCGACATATCCTTGCTTCCTATCATAAAATCGACGTGTATCATAGAGTTGTTTATACCCAGCTCGTGACACTGCTCGTTGGTGTAGTTTTCATAGTCCTCGAGGCAGTTGTTAAATCCCCTGCCGAGGGCGAGATGACAGCTTGCGTTCTCGTCGAAGAGCGTGTTGTAGAAGAGAATACCCGTGTTGTTTATGGGCGAATTGTAAGCAATGAGCGCAACTTCGCCGAGGTATGCCGCACCCTCGTCCATAGCAATCATCTTTTCGAGCAGATCCTGATTTTTCTCCGCCCCAACTCTGACGGCCTTGCCATCCTTGAACTCCACCCAGAAATTCTCTATGAGTTTGCCCTGATAGGAGAGAGGCTTGGTGGCAACGACCTTGCCCTCCGCCCTGCCCTTTACAGGGCTGGTGAATACCTCTTCGGAGGGAATGTTGGGGTTAAAGTAGACGTTCGCGCCGAGCGTAGTCTCTCCTCCGCCGCAGAAAATGCCCTTAGGGTTGAGCCCGACCTTGAAATCCGTACCGTTGGACGACCTGTATTCAAGCGTATCGAACCTGTATTTATTGAGGAATTCACACCTCTTTGCAAGATCCGCATTGTGCCTTTCCCAGGCGGCAACGGGGTCGTCGTCCACCCTCGAGGTATAAAGAATAGCCTCCCAAAGTTTTTCGACGGCGTCCTCCTCGGAGAGGTCGGGGAATACCTTTTTAGCCCACTCCTTCCCCGGTACTGAGGCTATGCACCACTGATATCTGTTCTCTATCGCGTCGCGGTAAGGTTTGATTATGGGGTATCTTGCCATATTCGCTTTGGAAACCTTCTCGTTATCCGTGCCGGCAAGTCCGTCGGGGTCGTCGGAATCCAACCAGAGAAGGCAACTTAAAGTATCCACCCTCGTCTGCCATTCCGCCTTGTCGACGAGCGTCACTTCCGAGAGCGTCTCTAATGAGCGATAAATTAGATTAAGCTTGGAAACAGGCGTATACGACCACTTGACCGTGACGCGCTTTGCCCCCTGCTTATAACATTCCTCTACGACCATTGCAACAAATTCGGGCTGGTCGAGACCGCACTGAATGACTACTTCCTGCCCCTTCTGTATATTCAGCCCGCTCTTTACGATAAGATAGGCATATTTTTCAAGCTTAGCTTTTTCCATTCTTTTCCCTTGCCTCCTTGGCGAGCTGATATGCAACGGCGACAAGCTCCTCATCCATTGCCTGCGGGTGCTGCCCCATATACCATACAAGATCGTCGATTTCGTCGTCGCTGCCGAGCACCATAAGTATTGCCGCTGTATTCTCTTTTCTGATTTTGCGCGTAAAGAGCGCAACGGCAAGCATCTTCTGTTTCTGAGTGAGTTCCATTGCTATAAGCTCCGTTAATAGTTTATATGTTTTGGATAATTTTATCACGAAACGACAACGGAGTAAAGAAGTTTTCAGACAGAGGAGCAAAATTTTTATTAAATATTAAAACTGAAGCTCAAAATTGCTTGATTTTTTGTAAGTTATTTTATATCATATTTATGCTTGATTTCAAGCCTATGCAGAGATGGCTGAGCGGTTTAAGGCGCACGATTGGAAATCGTGTGACGGCTAACCCCGTCCGGAGGTTCAAATCCTCTTCTCTGCGCCAGAAAATCTGTCAGAATTTCCTTAATTCTGGCAGATTTTTTTATCACAGAAACCCTGAAGAGGATTTGTGGGTGGGAGGCGTTTTGCGGAAGCAAAACGGTTTGCGCCGCTCAACATTATGGCGGAACAAAGTTTAGTCGCAAACTGAACGGTGGACACCCACCGTTCACAGGGGCGCGTCCGCTAAAGGCGCAAATCCTCTTCTCTGCGCCAAACGAGTATAATCCGAACCTGAAACCGATATTAGTCGGCGGAGCGTTCGGATTATTTTTATATAATTTTACAGATGACTTAATGTTTTTGTTATGCTATAATGTCAGTATGGATATCAGAACTGTCGTAAAATATCTTATAATAACATTTTCCGTTACATATGTATGCTGGTGGGGCGTTGCCGCACTCGTCGCATACACCCATTTCGTGTACGGCGACGTTTTGCCTACCATTATATACATCGTCGGCAACTTCGGTCCTGCCATTGCCGCGCTATTCTGCATTGACGGCAGACCATATCTGCGCTCACTGAAAAAATTTTTATTTTCATATAAAAAATACGGCATTTGGATTTTTCTTTTATTCGTAGCGCTGATTACTCTCACCGTCGGTCTTTCTTCTATGGAATGGAACCCGCAGATGACTGCGCTTAACTTATTTGTTACATTGCTCAGCTCCACGTTTATTTACGGCGGTGAGGAAGAACTCGGTTGGCGAGGAATATTGCAGCCGACATTGTCGAAGAAAATAGCCTTCCCCCTCGCCTCTCTATCGTGCGGCATCATATGGGCGCTTTGGCATTTACCCCTTTGGTTTATCGAAGGGCACCCCAACCAGTCAATGCCATTCTGGGTGCAGGCGACACTCGGAATACTCCTGTGTTTTTGGCTGGGTATGATATATGAACGTTCAAGATGTCTGCCGCTTTGTATGCTGTTCCACGGTCTGACAAACGTACTGTTATCCTCATTTGTATTGAAACTGAATTGGATTTTGATTTCAGGCATAGTACTGACGACCGCTGCGGCAATCATACTCTGGCTGCTTGATTTAAGACACCTTAAAAACACCGAAAACAAATCCGACGGCAACGATTGCAGCCTTTAAATTTATATCCCCCCTCACTTCGCAACAGAAACGCCGACCTCAAATTTTAACGTGACAAAACATATGTAATTTGTGCTGCAAATTGTACAGAAAAAAATTTGTGTATTGACTTATAAGGCTTTTTGATATATAATTTAATAGCTCAGCGGACATATATATGATTACATAAAAATTCTAAGTGTCCGCAACTCAACAAAAAAAGGAGACATTATATGGGAAAAAGAAAAAGAAAACAGGATATGGTTGCGCCCATAATCTTTCTGATTGCGATAGTAATGCTCGCAATTGCGATAACGGGCGTGTGCATCGACTGGATATCCACTACGAATACGGTAGGTATCAGCAATACGACTACGTCGACGCTTTCCGACCTGTTTGAGGCTAACGAAAAAGTCGAGATTGAAAACTTCTCGCTTATGGCATCGTTCGCGCTCATCACTGTTGCGGCAGGCGGACTTGCAACCATACTCTTCGGCTGCTCGCTCATCATAAGGCTCAAGCTCATAAAGCTTGTCGCCCTTCTTCTCGGCGTAGTTGCCGTACTCGCCGCAATAGTCTGCATAATCACTTCGTTCACATTCTGCAGCACCTATTCCGGCTCTATAATCGATGGCTTGATAGAGTCCAAGTCGTCCCCCGCCATCGGAGCGTGGCTGACTGCCATAGGCGGTCTTTTGGGCGGCGTTTGCGTAGCGCTCGGTGCAGCCAGAAAATAAAAGTAAGAACATTTAAAGAGGTCAGCTTTTTTTCTGTCGACCTCTTATTATTTTAATGGCGCATTGCCTTGAACGGCAACGCGCGCCTTATCTCATTGTTTCATACACTCTGTCATATACTTCGCAAACGCGCCCGCGATATTTACGCCGCATACCCTCTCCGCCGCGGCGAAAAAGGCATTGGAGTTGACCTCGCAGACATATCGTCTGCCGTCGCGGTCGGTTAGGATGTCCATTCCGCAATAATCCAACCCGAGCTCGCCTGCAACGCGCTCGCACAGAGCAATGAGCGCCTCGTCAGCTTTATACCTTTCGCCCCTGCCGCCGAGCTCTATGTTGGAGCGGAAGTCCCTGTCGTTAATTCTCCGCATTGCGCAGACATATTTGCCGCCGACCAGAATGACGCGGATATCCTCTCCTCTTCCACAGTCGATATATCGCTGATAGAAATGCGGAAGAAGAATATTCCTGCGTTCGTAGTCGGTGAGCGCGTCGGCATTTTCAATGAGCTCCACCCCTGCGCCAAGCGAGCCGTAGCACGCCTTGGCAACGAGCGGAAAGCCCAGCGACCGCGAGACATCCGCAAGATACATCTTGTCCGGCTGAGCCGTTTTGCTGTAGCATAGGGGCGCATAGAGGCAATCGGGCATAGCTATGCCGCAATCTGCAAGGCGGATATGCGTGAGCATCTTGTCGTCGCACACCTCTATTGCCTCCGCCCGATTGAAAAGCCGCCTGCCCGCCCTCTCGAGAAGGCGCGCCGCAACCTTATCCTTGTCGAGATACACGACGAAATCGCATTCGGGCGCGACGATTTTGCCGTCCTCTATGCGCGCGAGATTGAAGTTCCTGCATATTTTCGCATTGACCCCGAGCTTATTGAGTTCCTCGACTATCCGCTCCGCCTGACTGAGCTGCGACGCATTGCCGATGTAAGCATTGACAACTATAATTACATTCATAATAACATTTGAGCAGGGCATTGCGCCCTGCTCCCTGACTTAATTTACAACCCTTATTATCGAGGCTACGCTGGCAACATCGCTAAGCGAATTTATCTCCTGCTCCGCCTTTCTTACGCTGTGCTCCCTAGTGTTGTGGGTGATGAAGATGAGGGGAACGGTTGCGTTCTCTGTCTTGGGGGTATCCTCCTGTACCATCTGCGCGACGCTTATGCCGCACTTGGAGAATATGGATGAAACCTTTGCGAGCACACCCGCCTTGTCGATGACGTTGAGCCTGATATAGTAGGCACTCTCAAAATTTTCGACAAACTTCGTCGAACGAGCCGCCTTTTCGGTATTATCGAAAGGCGAATACTGGAAACTTGAATGGGTCGCGCAGTAGATAATATCGCCGACAATGGCACTGCCCGTGGGAAGCGCACCGGCGCCCCGACCGTACAGCATTACGTCCTCTACGCTGTCGCCCGTGATATATACCGCATTATAACTGTCGTTCACGCTTGCAAGGGGATGCGAAAGTCTTATGAACGAGGGATGAACCCTTACTTCTATGCCGTTTTCGCCGTTTTTGCCTATCGCAAGCAACTTTATGGCATAGCCGAGGCGCTTACCGTAATTTATATCGGTGACGGAAATGCCGCTTATACCCTCCCTGTATATATTTGTATAGGGTATCTTTGTATGGAAAGCGAGGCTGGAGAGAATGGAAAGCTTGTAAGTTGCATCATAGCCCTCCACGTCTGCCGAAGGATCAGCCTCCGCATAGCCCAACCTCTGCGCCTCCTTCAGGACGTCGCCGTAGGACGCGCCCCCGGAGGACATCTTGGACAGAATATAGTTGGTCGTGCCGTTGATTATGCCCATCATCGACGTAATTCTGTTGCCCTGAAGATTGTCGAGAAGCGTCCTTATTACGGGAACGCCGCCGACGCAACTTGCCTCGTAGAAAAGACCGCAATGGTTCTTTCTTGCCGCCTTCTCCAGCTCGTGAGAGTACTTGCAGAAGAGCTCCTTGTTTGACGTCACCACGGACTTGCCCGCATTGAGCGCGGCGAGCACGAAGGTCTTTGCGGGCTCTACGCCGCCCATTACCTCCACGACGATATCCACTTCGGGGTTGGAACAGATTTCAGCGATGTTGGAACAGAGCCTGCTCTCCTCGATGCCGAGTTCGAGCGCCCTCTCCCTGCGCCTTTCGAGGACGCTTTCAACCACGATGTCAACCTTGTGATTGCGCTTGTAATCCTCTCTGTGTTCGGTGAGTATCTTGTATGTTCCGCCGCCGACTACGCCCAGTCCCAATATGGCAACGCCTACTTTTTTCATTGTCAGTCCTCCGTACTGTTGAGATCGTAGAGATATTTGAGCCCCTCTAAGGTCAGAAGTTTATCCACTACGTCGATGCAGCTTATCTCCTTGGCTATTATTTCGGAAAAGCCGCCTGTTGCAATCGTCTTTACGCCGTCGCACTTCATCTCGCCCTTGATCTTCTTGACCAGGTATTCGACAAGCCCCGCAAAGCCAAAGACTATGCCCGCCTGCATGTTCGTGACTGTATTGGTGCCTATCGCCCTGGACGGGCGCTCTATCTCCACCCTGGGGAGCTTTGCCGTGCCGTTGACGAGGCTATCCAGAGAGCCCTTGATGCCGGGCGCTATTACGCCGCCTATGAACACGCCGTTCTTGTCAATCACGTTAAAAGTCGTAGCCGTGCCGAAGTCGATGACGATGAGCGGCGCGCCGTACTTTCTGACCGCGGCGACATTGTTGACTACCCTGTCAGCGCCCACTTCCTTGGCGTTGTCGACCTTGATGTTGAGCCCCGTCTTGAGCCCGGGAGCGAGCATCAGCGGCTTTATCTTCAGATAGGTGCGACACATACGCTCTATCGTATAGTCGAGAGGCGGAACGACCGAAGAGATTATTCCTCCGCCGATATCCTGCGGGCATATTCCGCTGTTTTTCAGTATGCTTATAATCTGCCCGCCGTATTCGTCCGAAGTCTTTTTATGCTCGGTCGCAACGCGGAAACTAAGCCTGAGCTCGTCCCCGTCGAACAGTGCATATTTGATATTTGTGTTACCGACATCTATGCAAATTATCATTTTTCAGCTTCTCTGTGCCTTATGCTGCGGTGTTCTTTGCCTTTGCCGACAATCTCTTTTCGATTACGCTGTCTACCGAGTAGATTGCAGGGGCAAGCACTACGTTTACCGCCAGCTCTATGGCGAAGTTTATCATTATTAGCGAGATGAACGCCCAGAATGCCGTTCCTACGCACTCGACGAGAGCGTCCTGCATAAGAAGGCAGCCGATGAAGAATATCCCCGTATTGCATACGGGTGCGGCTATTGCCGCAACGTAAGCCGCAACATACCTGTTCTTTGCGGCAATCAGCCTGAATATGAGCGAGGGAACAAGCCCCGCCATAACGCCCTTCAGGACGACCGTAATGACGGTTATCGCGGGCGTGTAGTTCATAAGAAGCATTGCCAGCGGGTCAAATATGGTAATTATGCCGAAAACAAGCCCCAGAAAAGTACCCGCTATGGGTCCCAGCAACATTCCGCCGAGCAAAATTGGCACGAGCACGAACGACATAGACGTGCCGCCAGGCATAGGTATTGCAAGCCCGAATACCTGAAGCACTATTACAAGCGCTAGCAGTACCGCCAGAATGGCAACATTCCTTGCGGTGAAAAATGTGGTTTTCACACTCTTCATAAAAAACCTCCATCGGATTCCCGCGCGGGATATCCGTAGCAAAAAAATATTATACTTATACACGGTCGGGCTCCCTCTACGGGATATCCGCCGAAAGTACCTATTGAAATATAAAGTTGTTTAATATTATAACATTCCGCAAAAAATTATGCAAGCAAATGAAAGGGGTAACATTTTACGCCGATTTTTAATATTATTTAGTATAGAGCAAAACGAAAGTAGCTTACTTGCAAGGCGAAAACCAAAAATTTACATACACCTTGCAGATAAATTTACAGGAGGAAAACTTATGAACATCTTTTCGCAGTGCTGTGGATGTAACAGTTGTCTGTGGATACTTATTCTGTTATTTATTGCGGCAAGCTGTAGCGGCAACGGCATAGACGGCGTCCTTGCCGGAAGCTGTACGCCCATACTTATCGCCATAATCTACTCGATGTGGAAAAACGGCACGCTGAGCAGCATCCTCTGCGGCAACCAGAATTGCGGCTGCGGTTGCGGGTGCAATCACTGATAAGTAAAAACTTAAGGGACTGATTAAATCAGTCCCTTATTTCTTTTGTCCATATATTTGTAGTATGCAATTACCGTCTTGGCGTCCTTAATCTTGCCGCTCTCCACCATCTTCCCGAACTCATCTATGGTGAAATAGGAACAATTCAGAAATTCCCCCTCGTCGAGATGTTCGCCCACAAATTCCGCCTCGGTGACGAGATAGATAAAGATCACCTCGTCGGTGTAACCGGGGGTTGGATAGATATCTGCAAGGTGCCTGCACGCCGAAGCGCGGAAGCCCGTCTCCTCCGTGAGCTCCCTCAAAGCCGCCCTTTCGGGATCCTCGCCGGGGTCGAGCTTGCCGGCAGGTATTTCATATGTCTCCTCGCCGTAGGCATAGCGGTACTGTCTGACGAGCGCGACACTGTCCTCCCTAATGAAGAGAACCGCCGCGCCGCCGCTGTGCTTTATGTACTCCCTCCTGGAGAGCGTTCCGTCGGGAAGTTCCACATCGTCGACGTACAGATCGACCACCCTCCCCTTGAAGATGTTGCGGGAGGAAATCTGTTTTTCTTCAAAGTTCATTCTTACTCCACAAATTCCGCGATTGCGTTGAACAACAGGTCGATATCCTGGCTGACTGCGCCGGAATAGGAAACAAAGTAGTTATAGCCGCAGACAAGCGCCTCTATCTGCTCCTTGTCGCACAGTCTGACAGCAGAAGAGAGCTGCCCGAGTATCTTGAGAGCTGCCTGAACGTCGTCCTTCTGCAGGGACGAACGGGATATAAAGTCGCTCTCCCTTGCGATGAGCAGGGCGATATGGCTTATCTGCGAAGCGCGCGACGCGTCGGGGGCAACTTCCGACATCGGCGGAAGCTGGCGGGGCTCTTCTGGTTCGTCTTCGGCAAGTTCGCCCGAAAATACGTCCTTGATTATATTTTCGAGGCTGACAATCACCTCGTCGCAGAATGCGTGATAGCTTGCATAGTAACTGCCGTCTTTGGGATAGTATCTCTGAAGGAAGCTGTTGAAATTTATTTCGTCCCTGTCAAACTCGACAAGCAGGCAGAATATGAAAGCCAGCCTTTCGCCGACGGTGTCGGGCAGGACGACAAAGCTGTTGGAATACATCCCGTTGTTGCCGTCGACGAGATACCGCTGTTTTGCGGCGGTATAGTCGAATTTGGAGACGACGGTATTGAACAGCTCATAGAGCTCCGCACTGTTGACTATCGACTTTAAGAGGTCCTTTATCTTTGTGGTAGCCATTATGAACTTACACTTTCTAATCTCTTCGCACCTGTTCAGAAAATCGGTAACCTGTTTTTTTACGCTTTCCACGCCATCACCTTTGTAGTGTTTTTATACATTATATCACAAACAATTTCAAATTAAAATATTTTTCGTCCAAATATCTTGATTTTAAGGGCAATATTATGTATAATATTTAGGTATTTTCACCATAAAATTTGTTATTAAGCCAGATTATGATTAAATCAACAGAAACTTCGACAAACAAACTCATAATTCTCTTCGTCTTCGACAAGATGGAGAGCGCCCTTTCGGAGCGCACCATAGTCGATATGTGCTCATCTTCCAACGAGTGGATGGGCTATATGGACTGCGTAAACGTAATACATAAACTCATAGACGACAATTTCATCTATGCCGTCAACGAGGACGAGGATCCCCTCTATTCGATTACGCCCGACGGAAGAGAGACGCTTGCCAACTTCTACATAAACATTCCAAAGAGCGTCAGGGAAGAGATTTCGAGGTTTGTAAAGAAGAACAGCGCGAAATACCGCAACCGCCAGGAATGCCGTTCCGACTACTACCAGAACAAGGACGGCACTTACACGGTATTTTTAAAGATACTCGCCCCCGTTCAGCCGCTTATGGAACTGAAATTCGTTGTTCCCGACAGAAAGACGGCGAATAAGATATATAAGAAGTGGGAAGAAAAAGCCGCAGACGTATATTCGGTAATATACGAAAATCTCTGCGACTGAGGTAATTTAAAATGTTTACATACATCACGAAGGGTACCTGCTCCAGGAGCATTTCATTTGAAGTCGACGAAGAAAACAGGCTTCATTCGGTAAAATTTGCAGGGGGCTGCAACGGCAATCTCCAGGGCGTTTCCCGCCTTGTCGAGGGAATGGACATAGACAGGGTACACGACCTTTTAAAGGGCGTTATCTGCCGCAACGGAACCTCCTGCCCAGACCAGCTTGCCACAGCCATTGAAAATTACAAAGAGAGCAGAATATAAATTATGAAAAGGCAAATGCGCCGCAAGATTACATTCTTGCGGCGCATTTGCCTGATTTATTAACTTTTCATAACGTTTTAAGACAGTCATAGATTTCTGACATATTTCTTCCGACAAGGTCAAGGTAGTAGCATCTGCCCAAATATTGCCCGTCAACGTGCCGAATTACGTTAAAGCCCGTAAAAGACGCGGATACGTTTACGGCAAGGCGGTCGAAGTCCATCTCCCAACTTTCGCAGCGCTGATTGTAGATGAACTCTATCCAAACGCCCTTAGTCATTTCCTTCACCGTAAGGTCGTGTATGCTGACGCCGAAAGCGGGCATCTGCCTGCTGCCTGTAAGCGTAGCCTGCCACACCGCCATTATTTCTTCATATTCCTTTCCGCCGCGCTGATAGCCCGACCTCTTCCCGTCGCGGCAGACGACTATTTCTTCCGCCGCAGGGAAAGCCTGCTGAATATTTTCAAAGATTACCATAGGAATATTTTGCCTTTTTCCCGCTTAAATATTCTTCGCGGAGAGATATTCATCGATTGCCTTTGCCGCAGTCTTGCCCGCGCCCATTGCGAGTATGACGGTCGCGGCGCCCGTCACGGCGTCGCCGCCAGCATAGACGCCCTCTTTTGAGGTCTTGCCCGTCTCCTCTTCGACGATAATTCCGCCGTGGGAGTTGACGTCGAGCCCCGCCATAGTGCTCTTTATGAGCGGATTGGGGCTGGTGCCTATGGACATAATTACGCAGTCGACGTCGATGACATACTCGCTGCCGGCAATCTCCACGGGGCGCCTCCTGCCCTTTTCGTCGGGCTCGCCGAGTTCGCACTTTCTGACCTTTATGCCCGTAACGAAGCCGTTTTTGGGGTCTCTTCTGTCATCGGGGTTGTTATAGCCGAGAATTTCAACGGGATTGCGGAGAATTTCGAACTTAATGCCCTCCTCCATAGCGTGCTCTACTTCTTCCCGTCTCGCGGGAAGCTCTTCCATAGAGCGGCGATATACTATGTAGACGTTGTCTGCACCGAGGCGGAGCGCCGTCCTCGCGGCGTCCATTGCGACGTTGCCGCCGCCTACGACCGCCACGTTTTTTGCGTGCATTATAGGCGTTCTGCTGTCGCTGCCGTACGCCTTCATAAGATTGCTGCGCGTTAAGAACTCGTTTGCGGAATATACGCCCTTCAAGCTCTCGCCGGGAATACCCATAAAACGGGGAAGCCCTGCGCCAGAACCTATGAATACCGCCTCGTAGCCATCCTCGAACAGCTCGTCAACGGTCAGCGTCTTGCCTATTACGACATTGGTCTGTATATCCACGCCGTATTCTTTAAGCGTTTCGACTTCCTTCGAAACTATCGACTTGGGAAGTCGGAATTCGGGTATGCCGTAGACGAGCACGCCGCCCGCAAGATGAAGCGCCTCGAACACGGTCACTTTATATCCCTTCTTGGCGAGATCGCCCGCGCAGGTAAGTCCAGAAGGTCCCGACCCCACAACTGCAACCCTGTGCCCGTTGCTTTCGGGCAACTTAATTCCGCCCTTATGATTTGCGTTATGGTAGTCTGCGACAAACCTTTCGAGCCTGCCTATACCGACGGGCTCGAACTTTATGCCGAGGGTACATTTGCTCTCGCACTGCGTCTCCTGCGGACAGACCCTGCCGCAGACTGCCGGCAGCGACGAGCTGGACGATATCACCTCGTACGCGCCCTCGAAGTCGCCCTCCTTTATCCTTGAGATGAAGTCGGGAATGTCTATGTTTACGGGACAGCCCTCGACGCAGGGTTTGTTCTTGCAATTTAAACACCTCTGCGCCTCGGCAACGGCGATTTCGGGAGTATAGCCGAGCGCCACCTCCTCGAAATTTCTTGCTCTCTTTTGAGCGTCCTGTACGGGCATTTCGTGCTTTTTGGGTTGAATTGCCATTATTTTACCTCCTTTTTAAAAAGGTTGCAATGCTCCTCTCTCTCGTGTTTTTCAAAGTCCGCATACATACTCGACCGCAGCATCGCCTCGTCAAAGTCGACCTCGAAGCCGTTGAAATCGGGTCCGTCTACGCAGGCAAATTTAGTCTTGCCGCCGACCGTGAGGCGACAGCCGCCGCACATTCCCGTGCCGTCTATCATTATGGGGTTCATAGACACGGTCGTGGGCACGTTAAACGGCTTTGTCGTCGCAACGACGAACTTCATCATTATCAGCGGACCAATAGTGATTACCATATCGTAATTCTCGCCGCCCTCGATTGCCGCCTTGAGGGGTGCGGTGACTACACCCTTTTCGCCGTAGCTGCCGTCGTCGGTCATAATCGTGAACTTGTCGGAGCAAGCCCTGAACTCGTCTTCCAATATTACGAGATCCTTGTTTCTGAAGCCGACTATGGAGTGCACCTCGGCGCCGAGCTCATTGAAACGCTGCGCCACAGGCAGTGCGATTGCACAGCCGACGCCGCCGCCGACTATGCAGACCTTCTTTATTCCCTCCGTCTCGGTAGGTCTGCCGAGCGGTCCTACAAAGTCGCTTATATATTCGCCCTCTTTCTTTTCGTTTAGGCGCATAGTCGTGCCGCCGACAATCTGGAATATTATCTTAACAGTGCCCGCCTCCCTGTCATAGCCCGCCACAGTGAGAGGTATTCTTTCGCCGTCGCCGTCGACCCTGAGTATTATGAACTGCCCTGCCTGCGCCTTCTTTGCGACTAGAGGAGCTTCGATATCCATCATCGTCACGGTGGGATTGAGCTGACGCTTTTTTACTATCCTATACATTCTGAAAAATCACTCCTAATTTTTGATGAGTTCTGCAATGTCCTTTATGAGATACCACGGATACGGCGAATTTTCCATTTCGGCATACAGCACGTCGCGTATGACGCCGCACTGGATGCGGTTGTGACGACCGAGCGGCGCTTTTACCCTGTCGCCGACTGACGCGCCCTCCGCCCTGCAGAGGTACCAATATGTTCGTCCTACTACGTTTTCATCGTCGGGAAACTCCACCGAAACAAAACACAACTTATCCATTTGAACTATTATAGCGCGTTTTTCGCCATAAATCAAACCTATTCGCGGCAATATAATATTTTTTTGTACAGCAAAAAGCGGACCCGGTAAAGTCCGCTTTAAAGCAATTTTGTCTTAAATCAAATCAGTCCTTGCTCTTCTTTTCTGCAATAACTTCAGTCTTATCGTAGTAGCCGCAGTTCTTGCATACTCTGTGTGCCTGCATCAGCTCGTGGCAATGAGGACACTCAACAAGCGTAGGAGCCGTAGCCTTGTAGTTTGCAAATCTCTTATCCGTCCTGCTCTTCGACTGTTTTCCCTTGGGTACTGCCATTTCTATAACACCTCTCTTAATTTATCTTAATTGATTTTTATACCTTCGCAGCCCTCTTTGCACAGTAAAACCGCTGGCTGGCTGAAAAGCAACGCATCGTCTACGGCAACCTTCAAATCAACTTTTATGCCGTCGTAAACATAATTATCGCAATCGTTTTTATCGGTCACGAATAGAACTTCGGCAGAGTATTCGACGGGTTGCCCGGCATCCGCAAGGCAATACGAACACTGCCCTTTAAGGATGTATTTCAAGGTAAAAGTCACCCCTACGCTGTCATCGTCATATATCTCGAACTCGCCCTCCACGCTGACCTTGTCAATGGTTGAGAGCGGCACAAGAACCTTATCCTTTTCGGGGATAAAATCAAATGACAACCCGCCAGTGTATTTACCTTTATTGAGCAACTTTCTAACTTCAATAATCATACTCAAAGCCGACTTCCAAATTATATTATACGGCACTATATTTGTCAACTCATTTTAGAGCGTGCGAAAATATTTTTATAAAAGTTCTGCCGTTTCCCTTGCGATTACCAGCTCTTCGTTGGTGGGAATTACGAGGACTTTGACCTTGCTGTCCTTTGCGGAAATTTCGCGGATGGCTCCGTTATTCTTCGCCGCGTTCGCCTTCTTGTCGAACTTGACGCCGAGGAACTCAAGCCCTTTGCAGACGCCCTCTCTGACAGTGGGCGTATTTTCGCCGATGCCTGCCGTGAACACTATGCAGTCAAGCCCGCCCATTGCTGCGGCGTAAGCGCCGACGAACTTCTTGGTCTGATATGCAAACATATCGAGTGCGAGCGCGCATCTCTCGTTGCCGCTCTCTGCGCCCGCGATGAGGTCCCTGAAGTCGCTGGATACGCCCGAAATGCCTGCAACGCCGCACTGCTTGTTGAGGTATGTAACCATATCCGCGTGACTGAGCCCCTTCTTCCTTGCGAGGAATTCGACCGCAGAAGCGTCGATATCGCCCGAGCGGGTGCCCATAAGCACGCCTGCAAGAGGCGTGAAGCCCATAGACGTGTCCACGCACTTGCCGCCGTCTACCGCCGATATGGACGAACCGTTGCCAAGATGGCAGGTGACGATCTTGAGCTCTTCGGGCTTCTTGCCGAGATATTTTGCCGCCTCCTGGGAGACGAACTTGTGGCTGGTACCGTGCGCGCCGTACTTTCTAACGCCGTATTCCTTATAGTCCTCGTACTTGATGCCGAATAGATATGCCTTCTCGGGCATAGTCTGATGGAAGGACGAGTCGAAAACGAGCGCCATAGGCGTGTTGGGCATAACCTCTATGCACGCCCTGAGACCTGTAGCCGCCGCGGGGTTGTGAAGGGGCGCAAGCTCGAACGTCTTTTCCTCCAGCGTCTTTAATACTTCGGGAGTTACAAGCGTCGTCTTTTTGAAGTATTCGCCGCTTGCGACTATTCTGTGCCCTACCGCGCCGATTTCATCCATAGACTTGATTACGCCGATTTCGCCGTCGGTAAGAGCTGAAAGCACGAGCTCGATTGCCACCTTGTGGTTGGGCATCCCCTGCTCATACACCTTTTCCTTGCCGTTGCCCTTTGCCTTTAAGACAGAGCCTGCAATGCCTATCCTCTCGCAGCCGCCCTTTGCAAGAACCGCTTCGGTCTCCATATCTATGAGCTGATATTTAAGCGACGAGCTGCCTGCGTTTACAACTAAAATCTTCATATCCTGTTCCTCTGTCCTCGTTCCTGATTATTCTGCCTGAAGCGCGGTTACCGCTACGGTTGCGACGATGTCCTCTACGTTGCAGCCCCTGGAAAGGTCGTTGAGGGGTCTTGCAAAGCCCTGGCAGACGGGACCTATCGCCATATAGCCGCCGAAGCGCTGGGCAATCTTATAGCCGATGTTTCCCGCGTTGATATTGGGGAATACGAATACGTTTGCGTGCCCCGCAACCTTTGAACCGGGAGCCTTGAGCTGACCTACTTCGGGAGCTACCGCCGCGTCGAACTGGAATTCTCCGTCGAGCGCAAGGTCGGGAGCCATTTCCTTTGCGATTGCCGTTGCCTCCTGCATCTTGGGAACGGACTTGAAGAACTTGTCGTCGTTGCCGCTGCCCTTTGTGGAGAAGGAGAGCATAGCCACTCTGGGTTCGATACCCGCGATAGCCTTTGCGGTCTTTGCCGAGGATACGGCGATATCTGCAAGCTGCTGAGCGTCGGGCTCGATATTTATCGCGCAGTCTGCGAATACCGCAACGCCGTCGGGATTGTACTTATTCTCTCCCTCGGGCGCAATCATAATGAAACAGCTCGAAACCGTCTTGATGCCGGGAGCCGTCTTTACGACCTGCAGACCGGGACGAAGAGTATTTGCCGTCGAATGGCAGGCACCCGAAACATAGCCGTCAACATCGCCCGCCTTGAGCATAAGCGCGCCGAACATCGTCCTGTCCTTAGCCTGTTCTGCAGCCTGCTCCTCAGTCATACCCTTTGCCTTTCTCGCTTCGTATAAAATCTTTGCGTATTCCTTAGTCTTGTCGGAAGTGAGCGGGTCGATGAGAGTGATGCCCGTAAGGTCAACGCCGGGCGCAACCTTCGCACATTCCTCCTTATTGCCGATGAGAACTATCTTTGCGATGCCCTCTGCCGTGATCTTTGCCGCAGCTTCCACCACGCGCTTGTCCTCACCCTCGCAAAGGACTATAGTCTTCTTGCGGGCTGCCGCTTTTGCCTTGATTTCTTCAAGTAACCCCATATCAATTTTCTCCTTAAAAAATTGCTTTATTTATCTGCGGTTTTGGTTTATAATGTCTATAAACTATGACCGCCGAACTGCCAAAAATGTTATATCGTTATTATATAATATTTTTTGCCAATTGTAAAGGTATAAAATGAATATTTGCGCAATAATTTGTGAATTCAACCCCTTCCACAACGGGCACGCATACCTCATAGAGCGCGCAAAGCAGCTCTCGGGGTGCGACGCGGTGCTCTGCATAATGAGCGGCAGCTTCACCCAGCGTGGTGAAATGTGTATTCTTGACAAATACGTAAGGGCGCGACACGCAATTTATGGCGGGGCAGACGCTGTGATAGAACTCCCCGCCCTCTTTGCCGTTGCGCCTGCGGAGATATTTGCAAGGGGCGCGGTGAAGATTTTGTCGTCGCTGCCAGCCGTAAAATCGTTATGTTTCGGCTGCGAAAACGCGCTTGACTTTGAAAAAATTGCGCAAAAACTCGCATTTGAAGAGCCCGATTTCAAGGACAGACTGTACGCTCTCCTTGACAGCGGCGAGAGCTATGCCTCGGCATACGCAAAGGCTTTCGGACAGGACGGCGAAAAACTCTCCTCCCCCAACAATATACTCGCCGCGGAATATGCAAAGGCAAACATCAGGGAGGGTAAAAGGCTTACTCTATATCCTGTCACGCGCCTCGGCGGAGGCTATCACGACGGCGGACTGGAGGGGCAATTCTCCTCCGCAAAAGCCATACGCGAAAACCGCGGCGACGACAGAGCCCTTGATTATGCTCCCGACTACGTCATAGACGACCTAAGGCGGACAGAGGACAGAACGGAGAGATTTAAAAGACTTGCCGCGGACAAGTTGTTCTTTGCAGACAAACTTCAACTCAGAAACATCTACGGGTGCAGCGAGGGGCTTGAAAACAGACTTAAAAGTTTAAGTTTTGGTCAATCCTTCGACGAAATTTTGAGAGGCTGTACCTCCAAACGCTATCCGACGACGAGGATAAGGCGCATACTGTGCGCAAACCTCCTCTCTCTCGACAGGCGCTGCGCTGAGGCGACGCTTAAAAAGAATATACCCGTCAAGGTACTCGCCGTCAGAAAGTCTGCGGCGGACGACATTCTGCCCCTTATTGACGCTAAAGGAGACGAAGATACCGACATAGCGGAGCTCGCCAAACTTACCGACGAGAGTTACCGCATCTGGCGGCACATAAACTTCCCCTTCGGCGAACATAACGTCAACCAGAAGATGATTTTAGTCTGATTTCTGCAAATCGGACGCCGACCTCAAGCCAAATCTCTGCGCTGAACCATAACGCCGACGCCGCGCGGAAAAACTTTTCCGCGCGGCGTCGTTTTAAAAATAAATCCGAGATAGGTCTGTAAGCCGAGTTCTGTCGTGTACGGTTATCTATCTAGACATACAGTCGCCTGTATGTTCGAGCGATGTTGACGGACAACGTCGGACGGGCAGCCCTCTATATCAAAATAAGACGTTGCCCCAATCTTGCATCGGATGGGGTTTGACTTGCGGGCCGCGTTACCGCGCCCCCGGTGAGCTCTTGCCTCGCCATTCCACCCTTACAGACCAAAAAAGTCTGCGGTATATTTCTGTTCACTTTCCTTGAAGTCGCCTTCACCTGCCGTTAGCAGGCATCCTGCCCTGCGATGCTCGGACTTTCCTCACGCAAATTTCTTTGCCCGCAACCGTATAACCTACTCGGATTTATATGATTATACCACATATTTTGAATTTAGTAAAACTAATTGCCGTTTAATTATTGCAATTTTTTGTTTTTTATTTTAAAATAAGTATGCGATAAAAATAGGAGAATTTTATGAAGAAAACTAAAATAATATGCACCCTCGGTCCTGCCAGCGAGAGTGAAGAGGTATTGTCAAAACTAATCGACGCGGGAATGAACGTTGCAAGGCTCAACTTTTCTCACGGTACCCACGAAGAACACGCAAAAAAGATTGCAACCATAAAGAAGGTCAGGGAGGCTAAAAAAGTTCCCCTGCCAATTATGCTCGATACCAAGGGACCGGAGTTCAGAATTAAGACATTTGAAAACGGCAAAATAACCTTAAAAGACGGCGATCCCTTTACGTTCACGACCGCAGATATTGTGGGCAATCAGGAGAAGGTTTCGGTTTCGTTTTCGGGCATCTGCGACCAGATGAAGCCCGGCGACAAGATACTCCTCAACAACGGACTGATGATCTTCGAGGTCGTAAAAGTCAAAAAACCTGACGTAATCTGCAGGACGGTTATCGGCGGCGAACTTTCAAACAGAAAATCTATGTTCTTCCCCGACAAGGAACTCGATATGGTCTACCTCTCCGAACAGGACAAGGCGGACTTAAAGTTCGGCGTCGAACAGGGCGTTGACTTTGTCGCCTGCTCCTTCGTCTCCAAGGCACAGGATATAATTGACGTAAGAAACTGGCTGAACGAGTGCGGCGATACCGACGGCCACATAGAAATAATTGCAAAGATCGAGAGCCGCGCGGGCGTAAATAACCTGGAGAGCATTATGGGCGTCTGCAACGGCATAATGGTTGCGAGGGGCGACCTCGGCGTCGAAGTGCCCTTCGAGGAGCTGCCCGCCATACAGAAGATGATAATAAACAGTTGCAGAATTCACGGCAAACGCTCCATAACCGCCACCGAAATGCTGGAGTCTATGATAAAGCAGCCCCGCCCCACGAGAGCGGAAATTTCCGACGTCGCAAACGCCGTATACGACGGTTCCTCCGCAATAATGCTTTCTGGCGAGACGGCTGCCGGCGCATATCCCGTAGAGGCTGTCAAGGCAATGGCGAGAATTGCCGAACAGGCTGAAGCCAACACCTCATATATCGCATACATCAAGGACAGCGATTATCGTATTAAGAACCTTGCGGAGGCGCTCTCCCACTCCGCCTGCACGCTTGCGCAGGACATAGGAGCAAAGGTAATTGTCGTCTGCACGAGGACAGGCGGCACGGCGAGAACGGTTTCCCGCTTCCGCCCTATGATAGATATCGTTGGTATGACGACGGACGAACACGCATACAGAAAACTTGCATTAAGCTGGGGCGTCATCCCCGTGATGAGCGAGGAATTCTATTCCGTCGACGTGCTCTTCCACTACGCTAAGCGGGCAGCGATTGACACCGGGCTCGTTTCCAAAGGCGACAAGATAGTCCTTACGGGAGGCACCCCCAACGGCAAGAGCGGCAACTCTAACCTCATCAACGTAGAGACAATCCAGTGACAGTCTGAATACATTTAAAAACAGCGCGGACGACGCGCTGTTTTTTTGTATGGCGCTTTAGCTTGATAAATCCCCCAGTTCTACTGGGGGACGATAAAAAACACTTTAGTAAATAAAAACCTCCGTGTTATAATTAGTGAAGGTTTGGC
>CASEDP010000002.1 GCA_949286835.1 uncultured Clostridia bacterium
TTTTTCATTTGTTAAAAACCTCCTGTTATTTCTAGTGATGCGGTCGCCAAACCTTCACTAATTATAACACGGAGGTTTTTATTTACTAAAGTGTTTTTTTATCGTCCCCCAGTAGAACTGGGGGATTTATCAAGCTAAAGCGCCATTTAAAGCCCCGCGGCACTCAGGCGTGCCGCGGGGCTGCATTTTATCGCAATTATTTTGCCCGCGTTGCGGGAAATTTATATGCCGAACGGATAGAGATATTCGCGCAATTTTACTATGTTCACCCTGCCGTTGAGGCGGTTGACAATAGCGGCGTTGAACTGCTCCTCCTTCTCCTTTCTGACGGCGACGGTGAAGATGACCCTGTCCGAATACTCGCTTCCCTTCACCTGACAGTCGTTCTCACCGAAAAATCGGGTTAAGGCGTCTATCGAGGGATAGTCGACGATATATGAGCTCTCGGCGCAGGGCAGATAGTTGACCTTAGACGCAGAGGCAAGATTTTCGGCAACGCTGCCCGAATATGCGCGGACGAGCCCGCCCGCACCAAGCTTTATGCCGCCGAAATAGCGCGTGACGACGACCGCCGTCTGCCTTAAGTTCTGCGCTTTGAGCACCTCGAGCATAGGCATACCCGCCGTGCCCTGCGGCTCTCCGTCGTCCGAAAAGCGCAGAAAATTGCCTATGTCGTCGGCGATGTAGGCATAGCAGTTGTGCGTTGCGTCCCTGTACTTAAGCGATATTTCGGCAATGAAGGCGCGCGCCTGCTCTTCGCCCTCGACGTGGCGGGAGGTGGCGATGAAGCGCGACTTCTCTATTGTCTTTTCGGTTACGTGTTCGCCGCTTACGGACAGATATCCCTGCATTTTATATGAGCTTAACTTTGATGTGTATCTTCTTGCCCTTGTGGAGGATATCGCCGCTTGCTACGGGCGCGTTGATATCCGTCACCTTTGCATCGTTCAATGAAACGCCGCCCTGCTGAATGAGCCTCCTCGCCTCGCCGTTGGACGAGCACAGCTTTGCCCCGACGAGCACGGCTATGACCGTCGGCTGCGCCGCAGACACCTCGGTTTCGGGCAAATCGTCGAACGAGCCGCCGAACGCCGCCTTTGCCTGCGCCATTGCCGCCTTTGCCCTATCCTCGCCGTGGACGAGCTTTGTCAGCTCGTAAGCGAGAATTTCCTTCTGCTCGTTGACGCGGGACGCCTCCCACTTCTCCATCTCCCTGATTTCGTCGAGGGGTATGAAGGTAAGCATCTTTATGCACTTCATAACGTCGGCGTCGTCGACGTTGCGCCAATACTGATAGAACTCATAAGGGGTGGTCTTGTTTTCGTCCAGCCAGACAGCGCCCTTCGCCGTCTTGCCCATCTTCTTGCCCTCGCTGTTCAATAGCAGGGTGATGGTCATTGCATATGCGTCCTTGCCCGTCTTTTTCCTTATCAGCTCCGTCCCGGCGAGCATATTCGACCACTGGTCGTCGCCGCCGAACTGCATATTGCAGCCGTATTCGCCGTTGAGGTGATAGAAGTCGTACGCCTGCATTATCATATAGTTGAACTCCAGGAAGCTCAACCCCTTTTCCATACGCTGTTTATAGCACTCCGCACGCAGCATATTGTTTACGGTAAAGCACGCGCCGACATCCCTCAAAAGCTCTATATAGTTGAGCTTTAAAAGCCAATCCGCATTGTTGACCATAATCGCCTTATCGTCGCCGAACTCTATGAACCTCTCCATCTGCTTTCTGAAGCAGGCGCAGTTATGTTCGATTATCTCGGGGGTGAGCATAGAGCGCATATCCGTCCTGCCCGAGGGGTCGCCGACATATCCCGTGCCGCCACCGATGAGAACGACGGGCTTGTTGCCCGCCATCTGCAGCCTCTTCATAAGGCACAGCGCCATAAAGTGCCCTACGTGCAGGCTGTCTGCCGTGGGGTCAAAGCCGATGTAAAAGCGCGCTCCGCCGCCGTTTATCAGCTCCCTTATCTCCTCTTCGTCCGTGACCTGGGCAATCAGTCCCCTCTCTTTAAGTTCTTCAAATATTTCCATATCGCACCTTAAAAACATCTGTTGTATTGAGTATAGCAACTATTGGCGCATTTTGCAAATATTTGAGGTCAATCGGTGAAAAAATCTTCCTTTTTAAGCTCTCTGCGCGCCTTTTCTATCGCCCGCTTTTCAATTCTGGAAACATAAGAACGCGAAATTCTGAGCCGCTTCGCCACCTCTCTCTGCGGCGTGGGCACGCCGTCGACAAGCCCGTACCTGAGAGTGATAATCGTATATTCACGCGTGTTGAGTATGCCCTTCAACAGTTCTATGAACTTCTCGCGCTGGATGGCCTTTTCGACGCGACGGAATACGTTTTCCTCCTTTTCGGCGAGCAGATCCATAACCGTCAGTTCGTTTCCGTCCTTGTCGACGCCGACGGGGTCGGAGAGCGAAACCGTGTTCTTGTATTTTTTGCCCGCACGGATGAGCATTAAAATTTCGTTCTCTATGCACCGCGCCGTATATGTTGCAAGCTGCGTCCCCTTGCCGTCCTGAAAGGTGTTGATAGCCTTGATGAGCCCTATCGAGCCGACGGAGAGCAAATCGTCCGTCTCCGCCGCGCCCGCATACTTTTTGACTATGTGCGCGACGAGACGCATATTGTGCTTTACCAGAATATCCCTCGCGTTGGCGTCGCCGGCGCGCGCCAACGCGAGATATCTCTTTTCATCCTCGGCAGAGAGCGGCTTGGGAAAAGTACCCTTCTGCCGCACCATACCCGTAAAGATGAAAATTTTGCTTAAAAGCAGCCCCACCACATCGAAAAACATATTGCCATCCCCCTTGAAGTTGAGTTTAATAGCATATGTCGCCGACGGGTTGTCTGATAACAAAAAAAGGACAAAAAGCGCTTTCTGCACCTTGTCCTTTTTTTATATGCACTTTAGTGCGCCGAAGCGCTTCAACGGCGCGCGCGGCGCGCATCTTATTCAAGTTCAAACGCGCCGGTGTAGAGCTGGTAGTACTTGCCCTTCTGCTCGATGAGCTGTTCGTGGCTGCCCCTTTCGATTATCTCGCCGTGTTCGAGCACCATTATCGCCTTGCTGTTCCTTACGGTGGAGAGCCTGTGGGCGATTACGAATACCGTCCTGCCCTCCATAAGCTTATCCATACCCTGCTCTATGAGCTTTTCGGTACGCGTATCTATGGACGACGTAGCCTCGTCGAGAATGAGCACGGGACATTCGCTTACCATAGCCCTGGCTATTGCGAGCAACTGGCGCTGACCCTGCGAGAGGTTGCTGCCGTCGCCCCTTATCATCGTCTGATATCCTTCGGGGAGATGGACGATGAAGCTGTCCGCATTGGCGAGCTTTGCCGCCTTTATGCACTCCTCGTCGGTGGCGTTCAGCCTGCCGTAACGGATATTGTCCATAACCGTGCCAGTAAACAGGTGAGTATCCTGCAGCACCACGCCGAGCGAGCGGCGGAGGTCGCTCTTTCTGATGTCCCTTATGTTGATGCCGTCATAGGTTATTTCGCCCGACTGAATGTTGTAGAAACGGTTTATAAGGTTCGTAATAGTCGTCTTGCCCGCGCCCGTAGAGCCGACGAAGGCTATCTTCTGCCCGGGCTTAGCGTACAGCGTTATGTGCTTCAATATGACCTTTTCGGGGGTATAGCCGAACACTACGTCGTTGAAACGGATATCGCCCTTGAGGGGGATATACTCGAACTTGCCGTCGCCGACGGGCTTTTTCCACGCCCATTCACCCTCTGCGCTCTCGCCGTGGGTGAGCGTTATGTCACCGCCCTCGTCTTCGGGTTCTTCGTCGACCATTTCAAAGATGCGCTCTGCCCCGGCAAGCGCCATAACTATCGCGCTGAACTGCTGCGAAACCTGCATAACGGGCATATTGAACTGCCTTGTGAACATCAGGAAGGAGACGAGCATACCCGCCATAACCGCCATTCTGTTGGCTGTTTCCGCGCTCATTACGCTGCAGAATATGGAGAGCAGCCCCGTTTCGCCGACGAGCGCCATCATCAGCACGCCGACCACCGCTATGAGCACGTACTGCAGATAGCCGAGATTGTTGTTTATGGGCCCCATTATGAAGGCGTAGGTATTTGCCTTACTGCCCGCCTCGTTGAGCTTGTCGTTGAGCTCCTTGAAGCCCTCTCTTGCCTGCTGCTCGTGGCAGAACACCTTGATGACCTTCTGTCCTTCGGTCATCTCTTCGACATAGCCGTTGAGCGCGCCGAGCGCCTTCTGGTTTGCGAGGTAGTACTTTGCCGACCTGCCGCCTATTACCTTTGTGGCATACGCTATGCCCGCAAGCACTACGAGCACTACGACAAGCAGCGTGAAGCTGTACATTACCATAAATACGAGCACTGCGACGAGCGTGATAATGGAGGATATCATCTGAGGTATGGTCTGGGTGAGCAACTGCCGCATAGTGTCGACGTCGTTGGTATAGAGGCTCATCAGATCGCCGTGGGTGTGAGAGTCGAAGTACTTGAGGGGCAGCCCCTGCATCTTGGCAAACATATCGTCGCGCATCTTCTTGAGCGTGCCCTGCGCGATGTACATCATTATTATGTTGTACAGAAAGGACGTCAGCGAACCGACGAAATATATGCAGCCCATTGCAATTATATTGCCGTAGATGAGCGACATATCGGCATTTGCGCCGTGGTCCATAAGTTCAGTTATGATTATTGAAACGCGCGATGCCGCGGTTACGTTTGCGACCGAGGCGAGAAGGACGAACACCACGACGCAAGCCGTTGCGAACTTATTGCGCGAAAAGGTGTATCTGAGCAGTCTGCCCAGCGTCTTCATAGGGTTCTTTGCCCTTCTTCCGCCCCCCATCTTGCCGTGAGCGTGTGACATATTAGGCATTGTCGTCACCTCCCTGCATCTGCGACTCGTAGACTTCCCTGTAGATTTCATTGCTCCTGAGCAGTTCTTCGTGGGTGCCTATGCCGTCAATTTTGCCCTCGTCGAGCACGATAATCTTGTCGGCTTCCTGAACGGATGCAATGCGCTGGGCAATGATTATCTTGGTAGTTTCGGGGGCGTGCTTTCTTAGTGCCTCCCTTATCATAGCGTCGGTCTTGGTGTCTACCGCCGACGTGCTGTCGTCGAAGATTATTACCTTAGGTTTCTTTAAAAGCGCCCTCGCTATGCAAAGTCTCTGCTTCTGTCCGCCGGAGACGTTTACGCCGCCCTGACCGAGGTCATATTCATACCCGCCGGGCAGGTTACGGATAAATTCGTCCGCGCACGCCTGCTTTGCGGCAAACTGTATCTCCTCGTCGGTGGCATTCTCGTCGCCCCACCTGAGGTTTTCGGCAATCGTGCCGGAGAAGAGAACGTTCTTCTGGAGCACCATTGCAACTTTGCTCCTGAGGGTATCGAGATTGTAGTTCCTTACGTCTATGCCGCCGACCTTTACGCAGCCTTCCGCCACGTCGTAGAGCCTGGGAATGAGGCTGACGAGCGACGTCTTGCCGGAGCCCGTGGCACCGATTATGCCCACCGTTTCGCCGGATTTTATGTGCAGGTTGATTTTTTCAAGCACGGTTACGTCCTTTTTCTGGGAATAGCAGAAAGAGACGTTGTCGAAATCTACGGTGCCGTCCTTGACCTCGCAGACGGGGTCCTGCGGCTTGGGAAGGGTGGTACGCTCGTTGAGAACCTCGCAGATACGGTCTGCAGAGCCCTTGGAAAGGGAAATGAAGTTGAGGCACATTGCCACCATCATTACACCCGTAAGTATCTGAGCCGAATACTGTATGAGCGTCTGTATCTCCTTTGGCTCTATATTGCCCGCAAAGTTGCCGATGTACATATTCGAGCCGACGGTAAGGATTATGATGTTGACAATGAACATAACGAGCATAACGCTGGGCATCATTATGGTGAGTATCCTCTCCGCCTTGACGGAATAGGTATATACCTCCCCGCTCGCCTTCTTCATCTTGGAAATTTCCCTGTCCTCCCTTACGTAGGACTTTACTACCCTTATCGCCGTCAGGTCCTCCTGAACGACGGAGTTGAGAGTATCGTACTTTTTGAACATCATACGGAAATAGGGCACTACCCTGAACATACAGATAGAAACGACTATTCCGAGCGCTATCGCCGCACCCGCGAAGATTACAGCCATAATGGGTTCGATGAGAACGGTCATTATTATTGACGCAATGAAGAGCACCGGCGCGCGGACGAGCATCCTTATGCACATCTGATACGCATTCTGCACGTTGGTGACGTCCGTAGTAATCCTTGTTATCAGGCTGGACGTAGAATAGTTATCGATATTGGCAAAGGAATAGGTCTGAAGATTGTTGTACATATCCTCCCTCAGGTTGTGCGCAAGACCGCAGCTCGCCTGAGCGGCAAGCTTTCCGCCGAGAGTGCCGAAATAGAGCGCGAGAACGGCACATACAATCATCAGGACGGCAAAAATTGCGATGTTGCCGATGTCGACGCTGCTCTTGACGCCTTCCGCCACATCCTGAAGTTCACCGACGATGAACGTCATCAAGAAGGGAATGAGTATTTCCATCAATGCCTCGCCTGCCATTAGTATGGGGACGATTATCGACGGTTTTTTGTATTTCCTCAGGCTTTTAAGTAATGTCTTAATCATTATTGCCTCTCTGAAATTCTGTCTCCTTATAATATTATACCAATGTATTATATCATTTTCGCGGAAATTGTCAAACAACAACCGTCGGATAGAGGTCTTGCGAAATGTGAAAAATTTATCACAATTGACCTGCGCACGCCGGACGGAGCAGTCAGAATGAAAATATTTTTCATTTTTCGGAAGCTCTTCAACCCGTTGACCGCCGGGCGCCATTTCCAAACCGTCCGCGGCAAATAATTTCATTATATGCACACAAAATATAATTTTGGCATAAAAAATGCTTGCCAACTAAAAAAGCATATGCTATAATCTTTTAGCAACTGGCGCGGGGCGCGGCATTTCGCGGCTCGGCAGAAAAAATGAGTATGGCCTTGTGGTCAAGCGGTTAAGACGGAGCCCTCTCAAGGCTCAATCCCGGGTTCGATTCCCGGCAGGGTCACCATTAAATGAGCGGAAGCATATCAGTGCTTCCGCTCATTTTATTGCCCTGCCTACTCAACGGTTCAGGTGGTTCGCCCGCCCGAGCGTAGCTCGGTCGCACGGAGCGAAGCGGAGTATTCCCGCGCATAAAAGCGCGAACGGGCATTTATGTCCGCAAGCGCTTTTATTTTTTCACATATTATCAGCAAAAATTTCTGGCGGGCGCTCCACATTCAGAGAGCCCGCCGTATCTCTTTGTTATTCTGTTATGCCGATATCTTTTTGCGGAACGCGCGCTCCCCTCTGACCGTCAGCGGTATTGCAACCGCGAGATAAATCACCCCGACCATTCCGACGGCAAAGCCGCTCCAACCGAGGACGTCCGCCCTGAAAACAAGCTCTTCGACATCGCGCTGTTCTTTGAGTGTGGGTGCAATGTCCAATCTGACAATTACACTGACAAAAGTCGCTCCGTCCTCGTCCTGGTAAGTTCTTGCTTCGGCGACAATTTCGGTTATGCCTCCCTGCCACTCGGGATTATAAGCGTAAAATTCGTAAATTTCGGCAACGCCGTCAATCGTCGCCTCGTACCTGTATTTGTATATGGTGACAATTGTGCCGTCGGCTGTATGCTCCGTAAGGTAATAATCTTCCCATCTTTCGGGGAAATTCTTAAACAGATATCTTACCTCATATCTGCCCGTCTCTGACTTATCTTGGGGCTGCTCTTCATAGACGAGCGAATATTCGCCGTCCGAAAAGGGTCCGCCGAGGTCGCTGAGCGCGTCGGCATCAATGAATGTGTACGTACCCGCAGGCCAGACAATTTCCGTCGACGATGCCGAAACGCCAAGCCATATCGCAACTCCTTCGATGATGAACACGGGTAAAATTATTGCAAGAAGTATGCGACTGTAACGCCAGCGGGCGAGGGCGTTGGCGCTGATTGCCCTTGAACGGACGGCGTCTGCGGACGGCGACGTCTCCGCTACGGCGCGGCTAATCGACTTTTTTCTGTAATGCAGTTCTATGGGTATGCCTGCAAGCAAAGCGACGAGTAAGCCGACTGCGCCGCATATCAACTGCACTCCTATCCACGACAAGCCGAACGTAAGCCCCGTATGCACGGGCGCAAAGACGTGCGGAAGTATGAATGCGAATGCGGCGACGTTGGCGCACGATACCCAGAGCAGCGCCCTGCCAAGTGACGCCGAGAGCCTTTCCGCCTCCTCGCACAGACACTCGTCGCCGAGCGAAAGACGTATGCGCTGAACGGCTACCGCGCAGGTGAGCACGGACGCCACCAAAAATATAGTGCCGACAAAAAAGCCGATTAAACTTTCGAGCGCGGCATAGCCGACGAGCAGGGTGAGAATTACCCCGCACGCCGTAAGTCCGCCCGAAATGCAGCATACGGTGGCGAGATTTGTGCGCTGTCTGCGCAGAATATGTCTTAAAGCCCTGTCGCGTTTTGCCGCGCCGCCCCTCTCTTCGCCGTCCGAAGAAAGGCGCCTGCCGCGCAGAATTTCATCGCAGGTGACTTCGTACAGTTCGGCTATCACGGGTATGACGGAGATGTCGGGGCAGGAGGCACCCGTCTCCCAACTGCTTACCGTCTTATTGGAAACGCCCAGCCTTTCGGCAACCTCCTGCTGGGTATATCCCTTAGATTTTCTCAATGCGGCGAGAAATTCGCCAATCTGATTTTCTGACATTTTTTCTCCTTTCCGATCGGTGGCTTAAATTTACCATATCGCGGAGTAAAACTCAACGAAAGATATGCCGAAAGAACTCCAAGCTCCTTGGATATTCTCTGAAAAAACGTAAATGCGGGCAGTTATCCAGCGAAACACGACGCAGACGTTCAGATTGTCCACAGAGCGCAAGGACGGGGGGGGCAAGGCATGGAAAAATGCCGCCCGAAGCGGCAAAACTGCGGCTTCGGGCGGCGAATGAAATTACCTCTTCTTGCTCTCCGCTATCTCGCCGAGGAAGGCGGCATAGTCATTCCTTCCCGCCTTTAAAAAGTCTATGGCGGCATACGGGTGCACGTTTTCGAGCCCAGTGAGAAGGTACGGCACGTCATAGCCCCACTCCACGCCGCTCTCCCTGAGCGGCATCATATGCCCGCGTATGAACTTTAAAACGGGCAATATCGAATAGCGGGGATTTCTTAAGTAGCCGATTAGCGCCTCGAGCGGGCAATTGCCCGCCCCTCTGCCCATTCCGCAGATTGTTGCGTCGAGATATTCCACCCCAGCGCCGTACGCGGCGAGTGTGTTGGCAAACGCGAGCTGCAGGTTATTGTGCGCGTGTATGCCCAGCTTTTTGCCGTACTTATACGCGATTTCGCCGTATAGGTCGCACAGCCTTTTTATGTCGTCGGGAGAGAGCGAACCGAAGCTGTCGACGATATAGATGACGTCGGCGGGCGTGCGGGCGACCGTTTCGAGCGCGGCGCGCACCTCCGATATGTCGTTTTTGGATATCGCCATTATGTTGCAGGTCGTAAAATAGCCCATCTTGCCGGCGTATTCTATCATCTCCGCCGCCTCCGCAATCTGGCTGCAATATGCGGCTATGCGGTAGATATCTATGACCGACTGCGACTTTGGCAGCATCTCTTCGCGGAGGTCTACCCTGCCGACATCCGCCATCACGGCAATCTTGACTGCCGCATCCTTTCCGCCGACGACGGCGCGGATGTCGTCCTCACCGCAGAACTTCCACTTGCCGAACCCGTCCCTGCCGAACAGTTTTTTTGATACCTTATAGCCGAACTCAATCACGTCGACGCCCGCCGCGACGTCAGCCGCGTAAAGCGCCTCCGCAAACCCTTCGGGAAAATAAAAATTATTGACTATTCCGCCGTCGCGCAGGGTTGCGTCCACCACCTTTACGCCGTCTGCGCGGCGCAGGGGGTCTATTATGCCGTTTGCCATATGTCATCCTCTTCAATGTAAAATTTCGCCCATTTTACCACAGTCTGCGCCCGTTTGTCAACTCGGCTTTGTCTGCCGCACTCCCCCTGACATATTATGCCTCCATTACGGCTGTAATATGCCCCTATGACAAAACTATATAATGTAATTTTTTGCCATTATTCAAGCCCGAAACAGTAAAAAAATTTCACGCGATTTTCCCATAAGCGACAGAGAAATAATATATTCGATATTGAAAAAAACTCATTGAGATGATATAATAAATACTGAAAACAATACCGATGAACGGGGGGAATATTTTATGAGTTATCTTACCCTTGAAAAAGTTTGTAAACAGTACAAGAGCGGCGACATATGCGTCGACGCACTTAAGGACGTCTCCTTCACGCTCGAGGACGGGGAATTTGTAGTCGTGCTCGGCTCCAGCGGCGCGGGCAAGACGACGCTTCTGAACCTTTTGGGCGGAATGGACAGCGCGACTTCGGGCAAAATAGTGCTTGACGGCAAGGACGTAACCGCACTGAACAAGCGCGGGCTGACCAACTACCGCCGCAACGACGTGGGCTTTGTGTTCCAATTCTACAACCTGATGCCCAACCTCACCGCGCTGGAGAACGTGGAGATTGCAATTGAGATATGCAAGGGGGCGCGCAAGCCCAAGGAGGTGCTTGCCGAAGTCGAGCTTGCCGACAGGCTTAAGAACTTCCCCTCGCAACTTTCGGGCGGCGAGCAGCAGCGCGTTTCGATTGCGCGCGCGCTTGCCAAAAACCCCAAGCTTTTGCTCTGCGACGAGCCGACGGGCGCGCTTGACTATGTGACGGGCAAGGTAATACTCAAACTGCTGCACGACGTATCCAAAGGGCAGAAAAAGCCCGTAATCATAGTCACCCACAACGCCGCGCTCAAGGATATGGCGGACAAAGTCATACACATTAAGAGCGGGCGCGTAGAATACATAGAGATTAACAAATCGCCCACACCTATTGAGGAGATTGAGTGGTGAAGACATATCTTAAGACGCTGTGGCGAATGTTTGAACGCCACGTAACGCGACTTGTCTCGATTATTCTCATGGTCGTCGTCAGCGTAGGGCTTACAGCCGGAATAGGAATGGCGACGGATAAGATCAAGGACTCGCTCGCGGAATATTATGCCGACCGCAACGTCAGCGACATCATCCTAATGAACGAGGAGGGCGCGTTCACGGATGACGACGTAAAGCTTGTTAAGGAGCGGTACGGCGATGAAAACGTAATCGTCGGCGGACTTATGGAGTTTGAGGTCAAGGACGGCAAGGCGGAAATCGACGGCTCTTTGCTTACCTTTACGGGCGTGCCCGACGGCATTGTGCGCGTGTACATCTTCGGCGACGGCTCGCCCGAAGAGCTTACGCAGAACAGGCCGCAGAACATAGTAAAATACGACACCTCCTCTTCGGAGGGCGCGATAACCGTATATGCCGAAAGGGCGACGACGCAGCTTGCCGAATACGAGGAGAGCGCGACCTTTACCCTCTCCACCGTCATTGAGACGACGCAGGAGATAAGCTACGGCCCGATGACGTTCGACGCGGACATAACGCTCAACGTAGAGCAGAACTATGTGCTGGGCGGAACGCTTCTCAATCCGCTGCATATGGCGACGAGGGACGACCCCAGCTATACCGACGACCCCGCCTCCGACGACGAGGACGAAATGCTCGACCTGACGACAATCTTCTACGTGTTCGGCAACCTCATTGACACCACTGCCGACGGCACGGCGGTCATAAAGATGGGCGAAAGAGAGATTACGCAGGAAGTGACCGACCAGGAGGTCACGATAGGCGCCGAAGAGCTGGCAAACGAGATATATATCCGCTACAACACCGACGAAGCGCTGTTCTCCCTCTCCTATGAGGGTGCGCTCGACGACGAGGTCGCCGCGATAGAGGCAATGACCTTTTCGGCGGACACCGAGGTGCTGACGCTGCACGAAAACTTTTCCTTCGAATCCTTCAAGGAATACGCCAACAAGATACTCGGCATAGGCTATGTGCTGATGGTGGTATTCCTCTTCGTCACCGTGCTCGTAGTGCTTTCGACCATGACGAGACTGCTGGACGAGGAGAGAGGGCAGATTGCCTGCCTTATGACGCTGGGATATTCCCCCGCGCTGATAATCTCAAAATACATACTGTTTGCGGCGATAGGCACGCTGATAGGCGGTTTTGCCGCATACTTCGCGGGGCTGGGGCTGGCGTGGATAATCTATATCAACTTCGAGTGGAACTATGTGCTCCCCCCTTACTCCTCCAACGTCGTTATGGTGTTCTACATCATAACCTTTGCGATAATACTCGTTTCGACGCTGGTTGCGACGATAATTGCGGGGCACAGACTGACAAGCCAGCAACCCGCAGAGCTGTTGCGACCCAAGTCGCCCAAGGCGGGCAAGACGGTATTCCTCGAGAGGATGCCGCTCATCTGGAACAGACTTTCGTTCAAGTACAAGTCGACGATGAGGAATGTTTTAAGGTTCTTCGTGCGCTTCCTTATGACGGTAGTTTCCGTGGCGTTTTCCACCGCGCTGGTGCTTGCGGGACTTGCGGTGCTTGACTGCTGCCTCTTCCAGGACATCGGCGGCGCGGCGATGATAGGCGTTGCCGTAATAGTGCTGATATTCGCGGCGCTTCTGAATTTCGTAGTCATCTACACGCTGACGAACATCAACATAAGCGAGCGAGAACGCGAGCTTGCCACCCTTATGGTGCTCGGCTATCACGACGGCGAGGTTGCGGGGTACATCTACCGCGAGATATACATTACGAGCTTTATAGGCATTCTGTTCGGGCTGCCGCTCGGCTGCCTGCTGTGCCTGCTCATCTTCAAGGTTATGGGGTTCGGCTCGATTGCGGGAATGAACTGGTTTGTATGGGTGCTTGCGATAGTGCTCTCCGTAGTGTTCACGATAATAGTGACGCTTATGCTCCGCCGCAAGATCGTGAAGATAGATATGAACAATTCGCTTAAGGCGATAGAATGACCGAATGAAAGATTGAGGGCGCGGCTGCAATACGCAGCCGCGCCCCTTTTTTTTATATAAAATTCGGATATCAGTATGCCCTTGCGAAGAACACAGTGTGCTTTGCCTTCTTGCCGCAGACGGCGCACGTTTCGTGCTCGAGGTTTTCCGCATACACCCTTGCGGAAGCCGCGGTCGTCTCCTTGATCTTGTCCTCGCACTCCCTGCAGCCGCACCAACCTGCCTTGACGAAGTTGCCGCCTTCGACGCCCTTCAGTATGCCGTCGAGGTCGTCTACCTTTACAATTCTTTGGTCCCTTCTTACCCTTGCGCTCTCGAGCATATTCTTCTGAATGTCGCCGAGCAGAGAAACGACGGTCTGCGCGACGCCTGCGCGGGGGCTTTCGCCCTTTTCGCACTTGTCCCTGCGGAAGATTACGACGTTGCCCGCCTCCAGATCTCTGGGACCGACTTCAATTCTTACAGGCACGCCCTTCATCTCCCATTCGTTGAACTTCCAGCCGGGGGAGTTGTCGGTATTGTCGAACACAACCCTGACGCCCGCCGCCTCGAGCTCTGCCTTTATTTCGGCGCAAGCTTCTAAAACGCCGCCCTTCTTCGCCGCGATGGGCACGATGACCGCCTGAACGGGCGCAACTTTGGGGGGAAGCACAAGCCCCCTCGCGTCGCCGTGAGCCATTATTATTGCGCCTATGAGCCTTGTGGAGACGCCCCAGCTCGTCGTATAGCCGTACTTGAGCGCGCCGTCCTTATCGAGGAACTTGATGTCGAACGCCTTGGAGAAGTTCTGTCCGAGATAGTGCGAGGTGCCTGCCTGAAGGCTCTTGCCGTCCTTCATCATCGCCTCCATTCCGTAGGTTGCGACTGCGCCCGCAAACTTTTCCTTTTCGGTCTTTCTGCCGCAGATTACGGGAATGGCGAGCACGTTTTCGGCAAACTCCTTATAGACGCCGAGCATCTTCATAGTCTCCTCTTCCGCCTCATCCTCGGTGGCGTGGACGGTGTGACCTTCCTGCCAGAGGAACTCCGACGTGCGGAGGAAGGGACGCGTAGTCTTTTCCCAGCGCATTACGTTTGCCCACTGGTTGATGAGTATGGGCAAATCTCTGTAAGACTGTACCCACTTGGAGTACATATTTCCGATTATCGTTTCGGAAGTGGGACGGATTGCAAGAGGTTCGGCAAGCTCTTCGCCGCCCGCGTGGGTGACGACGGCAACTTCCGGCGCGAAACCTTCGACGTGCTCCGCCTCCCTGGTGAAAAAGCTCATAGGAATGAGCAGGGGAAAATATGCGTTGGTGTGACCCGTCGCCTTGAAGCGCGCGTCGAGCTCTTTCTGGATATTTTCCCAGATTGCATAGCCGTAGGGGCGGATTACCATTGTGCCCTTCACGGGACCGTAATCGACGAGCTGCGTCTTTTTAACTACATCGGTGTACCACTGCGGAAAGTTGGTCTCTATGTCCGCAAGATTTTCTACAAAAGTGTCTTTAGCCATATTCTGCCCTTTTGATTTTATGATTTTTCTCCAAGATTATAACATACGCCGCCATAAAAATAAAGTGATTTGCGCTCGCTTATCAAAAATAAATAACTTGCCGCAAAATCAAAAAGCACCGTCAATTAGTTGTAAAGACGGGTAAAATAATGTATAATAAGAGCACTATGAGCAATCTTATTTACAGAAACTTAAAGAGCGGAACGGATGTCAGGGGCTATGCCGTAGCCAGCCGCGAGCACGAGGTCACACTGACCAGCGCGGCGGTCTATGACATCACCGGCGCATTTCTGAAATGGCTTTCCGCAAAGACGGGCAAGACAAAGCTGAAAATTGCCGTAGGTCACGACGTCAGGATTTCCTGCGCGGACATACTCTTTTCGCTGAGGCATTCTGCCCTTGACAGCGGCGCAGAGCTTTTGGGCTGCGGGCTGTGTTCTACCCCGTCTATGTTTATGCTGCTCAAAAACGGCGGCTACGGGCTGGACGCCACGATTATGATTACTGCCTCTCACCTGCCCTACGACAGAAACGGACTTAAATTCTTTACTCCCGAAGGCGGGCTTGAGGGCGACGCCGTCTCCGAAATACTTGAGATGGCGGAACGCAGAGAGCGCTTAGAGGGCGGCAAGGGCAGCTACAGGGATATTTCCTATCTCGACGAATACTGCGACGGACTTGTGGCGCTTGTAAGAAGCGCCTGCAACTCCGACGCGCCCCTCAAGGGCAAGCGCATAATCGTAGACGCCGGCAACGGCGCGGGCGGGTTCTTCACAGAAAAGGTGTTAAAGCCGCTGGGCGCAGATACTGCGGGCAGCCAGTTTTTAGAGCCCGACGGATATTTCCCCAACCACATACCCAACCCCGAGGACAGGGACGCTATGGCGAGCCTTAAGAAAGCTGTGCTTGCGACGGGCGCGAACCTCGGAATTATATTCGATACCGACGTCGACAGGGCCGGACTTGTGGACAGCGAGGGCAACGAACTCAACAGAAACCGCCTGATAGCGCTTACCGCCGCCACCCTCGATGACGAGAAGGCGAGCATTGTCACCGACAGCGTGACGAGCGACGGGCTTAAAAAGTTCCTCGACGAGCGCGGATATACCCACATAAGGTTCAAGAGAGGGTACAAAAACGTCATCGGCGAGGCGGTGCGCCGCAACAAACTCGGCGAAAACTGCCCCCTCGCTATGGAGACCAGCGGTCACGCGGCGTTCAGGGACAACTACTTCCTCGACGACGGCGCATACCTTGTATGCAGGCTGCTCATCGCGCTTGCGAAGCAGGCAAAGAAGGGCGAAAGGCTTGTCTCCCTCATCTCCTCCCTCGAGACGCCCAAAGAGGAGAACGAAATACGAATTAAATTCAGCCCCAAGTCGATTAACTTCCGCGCCGAAGGTCAGAGGGTGATTGACGAAATAACCCATTTTGCAAGGGGTGACGGGCATATTGCCATTGCCCCCGACAATTACGAGGGCATAAGACTGAGCTTTGACGAAGAGCACGGCGACGGATGGATGCTTGTGAGAATGAGCGTGCACGACCCCGTGATGCCCGTCAACTTTGAGAGTATGCAGGAGGGCGGCAACCTGAAGATGGCAAAGTACCTTATGTCCGTTCTCAGGAAATATCCCTTCCTCGACATTTCACCGCTTGAAAAATTTATAGGATGATACGGAAAGGCGCGGCAAAGCGCCGACCGCACACAATACATTAAGGAGAAACCAAAATGTCAGTTCAGCAGAAAAGCGTTGACGCAATCAGAATTCTCTCGGCAGAGGCCATAGAGAAGGCAAAGTCCGGTCACCCCGGAATATGTATGGGCGCGGCTCCCATAGGATACGAGGTGTTTGCGGACTTCCTTAAGTTCAGCTATAAGAACCCCAAATGGGACAACCGCGACAGGTTTGTGCTTTCGGCAGGTCACGGTTCGGCTATGCTCTACAGCCTATTGCACCTCTTCGGCTATGACGTAACAAAGGAAGATCTGCAGTCCTTCCGCCAGCTCGGGTCAAGGACGCCCGGCCACCCCGAATACGGCAAGACTGACGGCGTAGAGACCTCTACCGGTCCCCTCGGTCAGGGCATTGCAAACGGCGTGGGTATGGCAGTTGCGGAAGCGCACCTTGCCGCACTCTTCAATAAGCCCGGCTATGACGTCGTAGACCACTATACCTATGTACTCTGCGGCGACGGCTGCCTGGAGGAGGGCATCGGCTATGAGGCTTGCTCCTTCGCAGGTACGCAGAAGCTGGGAAAACTTATACTACTTTACGACAGCAACAACACAACCATAGAGGGCGACATCTCCACAAACTTCAACGAGGACGTCGCCACCCGCTTCATCGCGCAGGGCTGGCAGGTGATAAGGGTCGAGGACGCGACCAACCTCGCCGCGCTCCGCATTGCTATAGAGCGCGCAAAGGGCGACCTTACACGCCCCTCCCTCGTAATCTGCAGAACCAAAATAGGTCACGGCTCCCCCCTCGAGAACAATGCCGCCTGCCACGGCGCGCCCCTCGGCGAGGGCAACCTTGTCAAGGCGAAGGAGACGCTCGGCTGGACGAGCGAACCCTTCGAGGTGCCCGCAGACGTAAGGGCTCACTGCCTTGCGATTGCAGAGGAAAAGTGCGCGGACGAACAGCGCTGGAACGAGCTGTTTGCCGCCTATGAGAGCGAATATCCCCTCCTTGCGGCGCAATACAAGCAGTTTATGAGCGGCGCAGCGCCCGACTTTGGCGCAATAGGCGGACTTGATGATTTTACCAAGCCCGAGGCTACGAGGAGCTGCGGCGGAAAGATAATAAACCTCATCGCCAAAGTTTCGCCCAACCTTATGTCCGGCTCTGCCGACCTTGCCCCCTCCACCAAGACTGAGATTAAGGGCAGCGAGTATTTCTCGCCCGAGCACAGGGAAGGCTGTAACATTCAGTTCGGCATAAGGGAACACGCGATGAGCGCAATCTGCAACGGCATACAGGTACACGGCGGCTTAAGGGCAATCTGCTCTACCTTCTTCTCCTTCGTCGACTATATGAAGGCGGGCGTGAGGATGAGCGGACTTATGAGCCTGCCCGTAATCTACGTTATGACGCACGACAGCATAGGCGTAGGCGAGGACGGTCCTACCCATCAGCCTATGGAACAGCTCGTTATGATGCGCTCCATTCCAAACGTAAACGTATTCCGCCCCTGCGACGGCAAGGAGACGGCGGCGGCGTTCATCTCCGCCTTCACCGCAAAGAAGCCCACCGTCATAGTAGAGACGAGGCAGAACCTGCCCGCATACGAAAAGACGGGAAAAGCGGCGCTCAAGGGCGCATATGTGCTGGACGACTGCAAGGGCAAGCCCGACGTGCTGCTCATTGCGAGCGGCTCCGAAGTAGAACTGTGCGTTGACGCAAAGAGACTGCTCGAAGCAGACGGCGTTAAGGCAAGGGTAATTTCAATGCCCTGTATGGAGCTCTTCGAGGCGCAGAGCGAGGAATATAAGGACAGCGTAATTCCCAGAGACGTCAAGGCGAGGGTATGCGTAGAGGCGGCAAGCCACTTTGCGTGGTATAAGTACTCGAGGGACTATGGCGAGCTCATCACTATGACGGGCTTCGGCACTTCGGGCCCCGCAAAGCAGCTCTTCGATTACTTCGGCTTTACCGCCACCAACGTTGCGGACAAGGCTAAGCGCTCGATTGAGAACGTCAGGCTGGACAGATACAGCCACTGATGACTGACTGATTTCAACAAGATATATTGCGGGCGGCGCGGGAAATTTTCCCCGCGCCGCCCTTTTTGCCGCTCTTTTTTATATTGAAAAGCGCCCCGCAATACTGCGGGGCGCAGGACTTTTTTTATATATTATTCTACTGCGGCATTTTTCGTACTGCCGCTCTCCCCTCCGCCGTTCAGCCGAGGGTGGCAAGCGCCGAGCAGAGCTTGGGCGACGACAGAATTGTACAGCCGCCGAGCACGGAAGCGAACACCGGCTCGTCGCTCTGGTTGACGCTTACGCCGAGGTGTTCGGCAAAGTATTCGGCAAACCCGTCGAGGCGGGTGAGCCCGCCCGTGAGATATATTCCGCCGTGCACCACCGCAGAGGAGACCTCGGCAGGGAGTTCGGCGAGCACCGAACGGGTATATTCGATTATCTTGTCGACATACAGCTTTATTACCTCCTCGAGATGAGAGGAATTTATCGCCACCGAGGAGGGCGCGCCGCCGGATGCATCCCTGCCGTCGACGACGGTCATCTTGTTGTCGTCCTTAAGAAGGCTGCCGACGACGTTTTTGAGCTTTTCCGCCGTGAGCGCGCCTATCTTAATGGAGAAATCTTCATACAGAAGGTCCATAATATGCACGTCTATGTTGCCGCCGCCGAGATTTATGGAAAAGCCGGAGATCATTCCGTCGAGGGAGAACACGGCAATTTCCGTCTTGCCGTAGCCGACGTCGACGGTGAACACGGGGTGCGCGGGCGTCAGCCCCACCCCCTGTCCTATCAATGCCGCATATGGCGTGCGTGTGAAGTATATCCTGCCGATATTGAGCTCTTCGGCGATGTTGCGGTATATGTCGAGCAGTTTTTCGGACGCACTGCACGGCACTATGAACATAATCTCGCAGTTCTTTGCCTTGCGGCGCGTGACTTCTACCTTTTCAAGGAAATATGCGAGCAGGGCGGAGAGCAGCCTGGGCTGGACCACCTCCCCCTCGCACACGGGATTTATTATGCGCGTGTTGTACGCCGCCCTGCCCGAGAGAGAGCGCGCATCGTCGCCGAACGACTTGATTGTAACGCCGTCGCCCGCGTCCTGCACGGCGACGCACGTCGCCTCAGAGAGCACGACGCCGCAGCCGAGCATATATATCTTTGTTGTCCAAGACCCTACGTCAATTATCAATCTTATCATCGCTGAGTACTTCTTCTATCATTTTTCTGACTAGTCCGACGGGCATACCGACGACGTTTGTGTAACTTCCGTAATATTCCCTGACGACGCCGCCGTCCTGAATGCCGTAGCTGCCAGCCTTGTCCATAGGGGAGCCGCCCGCAACGTATTGCGCGATGAACCCCTCCGACAGGCGGTTGAACTTTACTTCCGTCTTTTCGTAGCGGGAGAGTTTTCTGTCGCGGCAGCGCACGCATACCCCCGTGAGGACATAGTGCGTCTTGCCCGACAGCATTTTCAGCGTCTGCTCTGCTTCCTTCCCGTCTTTAGGCTTGCCGAGTATTTTGCCGCCGTACACGACAATCGTGTCACAGCCGATTACAAGCGCTTCGGGGTTGCCCTTAAACACCTCGTCGCACTTTGCCTCCGCAAGAGAGAGGACAATCTGCTCGGGAAAGAGGGATAAATTTATGCACTCTTCGCCCTTTGCGGGAATGACTTCAAACTTGTTTACGATGCGGGAAAGAAGTTCCCTGCGCCTCGGCGAGGCGCTTGCCAAAATAATCCGCATAGTCAGCTTTCTTAAAAACTCTATGCCGCTTAAACTGAATAAGCGGCATAGTCACACTTTAAAATCAGAGAATTTCGAGGTTCTTGCGGAAAGCCTTTCTGAATTCCGGCCCTGCGCCAAGAGCATCCCTTATCTCGAGCGAACCGTCGCCCTCCACCTCGGTCTTCATAATAACGGAGTCGCCGAGAATGTCGCAGTTGATGCCCTTGACCACGCCAGACATAGACCTGTCCAGACTTTCGGCTATGCGGAGCATAACGCCGAGGCGCTTTACAATCTCTATATCGTCATCCTGAAGGATATCGCGGTACCTGTTCCAGTCGTAGGCGTTGATGTCCTCCTTCTTGTGGCAGCAGGCTGCGAACGCCGCGAGCACTATCTCCCTGTGGGAGGCGCCGTACAGCGTGGAGTTGAGTATCATATAGCAACTGTGGCGCTGGTGGTTATAGTACTTTATCCTCATACCGCAGTCGTGAAGGGTTGCGGCAATCTTGAGCACCTTGAGGTACTGACGGGGGAACTTGTGCAGCACGCGGAGCTGTTTGAAGAGCTGAACGCTTAAGTTTACCACGTGCTCTACGTGCTTTGCGTCGCAGTCATAGTACTTGACGAGCGTCGTGAGCGAGTAGTTCATCACGTCGGATATGGGCTTTTCGAGCGTGGAGGGAAGCGCCTGACCGAACATAAGTCCTTCCCGCAGTCCCGAACCCGAAATCGTGAAACTTACAAGGTTGAGCTTTGTTATGAACGCCTTTATGATTGCGAGCGCCGCGGGGAGAATGTCCGCACGCTCCTGCGAGAGCCCCTTTATCTTCTTTTTCTTGTCGAGGTCGAGCACCTTTATCATCTCGTAGAGGGGCATAAAATCTTCGGTTGCGAGCACGAAGTTGTGCACGGTGTCGAGGGGATATTTATGCACCATCTTGTTTATCTTGAATACGTTGCGGAAGGAACCGCCCACGCCTATCATCTGGACGTCGGGCTCTACTTCGTTGAGCCACTCCAGCCCGTTGAGCTTGTCGGCAAAGAACTCCTCCATCTTCTGAACCTGTTCTTCGGGACGCATCTCCTTGTCGGCAAACATATCGGTGAGCGTGACCGCGCCGTAGGGCAGGCTTGCATAGTTGAGCATATTCCTGCGGTTGTAATAGATTACCTTTACAGAACCGCCGCCTATTTCCAGAATTATGCCCTTGGGGATATCCATAGTGTTGATGACGCCGCGGTAGACGAGCATAGCCTCTTCCTCGGCGGAGAGCACGCGCAGCTTTATGCCGCAGCTCGTCTGAATTTCATCGAGGAACGAACGCTGGTTCTTCGCCCTGCGCACCGCCTCGGTTGCGACGGCGATTATGTGCGTGACGCCGCTTGCGTCGCACAGGCGCTTGAACATCTTCAAAGTCTTTATGGTTTCAGCCACGCGCTGCGGCTTCAAAAAGCCGTCCTTTTCCATATCCTGACCGAGACGGACGCTTTCCTTGAGCTCGTCAACGACCATAAAATAGCCGTCCTCGAACATATTGACGATAACCAATCTCGCTGAATTAGAACCGAGATCTATGATACCTATCTTTTCCAAAATAAACTCCTTTGAAAGCCGTTTGAACTTTTATCCCTCTCATGCAGAAAACCAAAGTAACACGCGCTCCCATTTACATTGTAAATGTAAATTCTGCATTCTTACCACTATGCGAGATTATATCACATTTGTCCTTTTTTGTATAGATATTTTAAAAAAGTTTGTGCAATGTGCACAAACTAATAACAAGTTATGGCGCTAAACCGACAATTTATGCAACATCACAGGTCGGAAATGCGTTTCATAAGTCGCGGACAGACGAAATTTGGCACAATCTGCTTTAACGGAACGAGCACGAACTGTCTGTTCGCGTAGTCGGGATGGGGCACGCACAGCCCCTCCTCTGCTATTATTTTATTGCCAAAAAATATGATATCTATATCAATCGTCCTGTCGCCCCAGCGCTCTTTTCTCACCCTGCCGAGAGAATTTTCCACGGAGTGTATGGCGTCGAGAAGCTGCCTGGGAGAGAGCAGACACTCCGCAAGGCAGGCGCAGTTTAAAAAATCGCCCTTTGCGACACCGCCGTAGGGCGCAGTTTCGATGTAATCGGATACGGAAATGAGCTTTATTCCGTCGGTTTTTGCAAGCGCGTCTATCGCCGCGTCGAGGGTCGCCTTTCTGTCGCCCTCGTTGGAACCGAGGGAGAGCACTACCCTTTCCCTGCTGACCGAGCGGGTAAAGCCGATGTCGCCGAAGTCACAGCCGACGGGCGCATTCGGCTTGTGCACCGTGACCTGCGCCGCAGTTACGGCGGGGAACGCGTCCATAATGTCGCGGAGCACCGCCTCCGCCAGCCGCTCTATGAGGTTGAAGCTGTTATTCAGGCAGATATTTTTTACGCGCTCGCACACGTTTGCATAGTTGACAGTGTAGTTTACGTCGTCCGAAGCGCACGCCCCGTCCGCGTTAAAACTGAGCTTTATGTCGAACGCGAAGGGCTGCGGGTTGACCTTTTCCTCCGCAAGGACGCCGTGGCAGGCGCTGAATGTAAGCCCCTTTATTTCAATCACCGTAGACCTCCCTTATCGCCTGAACGTTTTCGGCGACGTCGTGCACCCTTACGAACAGCACGCCCTTTCTCGCTGCGAGGCGGGTGCTCTGCAGTGTTGCGGGCAATCTGTCCTCCGCCCTGCCGCCGAATAGCGATTTGCGGCTTGTGCCGAGAAGCAGGGGATAGCCGACCTCCTTGAGCCGCTCGTACCCCTCGAGCAGGGCAAAATTCTGCTCTCTGTCCTTGGCGAAGCCTATGCCGCCGTCGACGCATATCCTGTCCGCGGCTATGCCCGCCCGCCTTGCAATGTCGGCGGAGCGCCTTAAAAAGTCGATGACGGGCGGGAACACGTCGCCTTCGAGCTTTTTTTCTGCGTTGTGCATTATGCACACCGATGCCCCGCGCGAGGCGATTATGTCCGCCATATCGCCGTCGCTGGTAAGTCCCCACACGTCGTTTATCATATCCGCGCCCAATTCCAGAGCCGCCTTTGCGCTCTTAGAAAAGTAGGTATCGACCGAGAGCGGCACGCCGAAATTGCGCTTAATCTTTGCGATTGCCCCCTCGAAGCGGGAAATCTCCTCCTCCGCCGAGACCTCCACATAGCCGGGACGGGTGGACTGCGCGCCTATGTCTATTAGCGACGCGCCCTCTAAAATTGCCCGTTCGACGCGGAAGAGAACGTCGTCCTCAGTCGCGCGCGAGGAGGCATAAAAGCTGTCCGGCGTGAGGTTAATTATCGCCATAACGTATGTGTAGTTTTCAAATATTTTTTCGCCTATCTTCATCTTATGAACGCAAACGCCTCCGCAAGCTTTTCTGCAGGAAAGTTGCCGAGCACCTTATAAGTCACAGTCTTGGAGCCCGCCTTTTTCACGCCCCTGCACGTCATACAGGTATGCTCTGCCTCGCACCAGACCATAACCGCCTTCGGCGAGAGGTATTTCATCACCGCCGCGGCTATGTCCGCGGTCATTCGCTCCTGGAGTTGCAGGCGCTTGGCATACACGTCTACGCAGCGCGCCAGCTTGGAGAGCCCTACCACCTTTTTGTCGGGGATATAGGCTATTGCCACCCGCCCGAAAAAGGGCATAAGGTGGTGTTCGCAGACCGATGAAAAGGCGATGTCCTTTTCGACGACCATATCGCCGCCGTCTACCGAGAACGTGCGGGAGAGTATTTCCTCCGCAGACTGCGCGTTGCCGGAGGTAAATTCGGCAAATGCGTCGGCGACGCGACGGGGCGTATCCTCCAGCCCCTCGCGCGAGACGTCCTCGCCTATCGCGTCAAGAAATTCGCCAATAGCCTTCATAGCTCTTTCTCTATCCATTGTCTGCCCTCCTTGAGCACCGTGAACGAACCGCACAGCACCACCGTCTTTCCCTTCGCCGCAGCCAGAGCCGAAGTTACGTCCGGCGCGAGCGAAATATCTGCAATTCTGCCTTTGAACGCCGCATATATGGCGGCGGTATCCATCTTTCTGTAGCTCGACGAGGCGAACAGCACCGCGCTGTCGAAACAGGGCGAGAGCAGGCGCGCCGCGCCCTCCACGTCCTTGTCAGACAGACAGGAAAAGACGAGCGTCCTCTCCCCGTCCGTCCCTTCGAGCGCCTCGCACAGCGGTGCGAACGACCCGGGATTGTGCGAGCCGTCGAGTATAAACGTCCTGCCGCCCCTCTCTATGAACTGCACCCTGCCCGCAATCTCCGTCGCGGCGAGCCCCTTTGAGATGCTGTCCTCGTCTATTCCCAGCACCCTGCACGCCTCCGCCGCAGTCGCCGCATTGTAGCACTGAGCGCTGCCGACAAGCCTTATGTTGTACGTTCTGCCGCCCGACCTGAACTTCTGACCGTTCTTTGTGCGGCGTATGTCGGAGATGTCCCCGCCCGCAAACCTTACGCTGAGCGCCGAAAAATACACCTTCCCCTCCGCACTCTGCAGAGCGGAGACGACGGCGGGGCAATTTCTGATTATTCCCGCCTTGTGGCGGCATATTGCCGCTATGCTGTCGCCGAGAATTGCCGTATGTTCGAGCGAGACGGATGTTATCACCGCGACTTCCTTGCCGCAGATTGCGTTGGTGGCGTCCTCCAGCCCGCCCAGACCGCATTCGACCACCGCAAATTCGGCGCCGCTCTCCTTGAAGAGTTTGAGCGCCGCGACGGTCTCCACCTCGAACGCCGTCGGTCTGTCGGCGAACGTCAGAGAGATGTCGTACACCTCTTCAAGGCAACGCCTCAATTCACGCCCGTCGGGCAGTGAGCCGTCTACGAGGAACTTTTCGGCATAGTCGAACACCGCGGGGGAGGTGAAAGTGCCCACCCGCTTGCCCGCGGAGAGCAGGATCTGCGTTATATACGCCGCAGTGCTGCCCTTGCCGTTGGAACCCGCTATGTGAATTATGCGAAGAGCTCTGTCGGGCGAGCCGCACGCCTTTAAGAGGGCGCGGGTACGCTCCAATCCGTATTTGCTGCCCTTGACCTCGCACTTTAAAATTGTATCTATTATATCCCGTGACATTTAAAAAGGACGCTCCTTACGAATGCGTCCCCTCTACGATATTGTGATTATTAGGACGCACGCAGTCACCGCAGGCGATTGCCGCCTTTCGTGCACAGGCTGTCCGACCTGCACCACTTTACGCAACTGAGCTATTATGATTATACCATTGCGGCTTAGTTTTTGCAATCATTTTATGCACCGCATATACATTCGCCGCAAATATTTTGCGCGCGTATGCGCATACTTATGTTATGGCACTCATCTTCATAAGGACAGCGATAATATTCATCACCCTGCTCGCCGTGATGCGGCTTATGGGAAAGAGCCAGATTGGCGAAATGCAGCCCTTTGAATTTGTAATTACGCTGCTCATCGCCGAACTCGCCTGCATACCGATGGCGGACAGCTCCATTCCACTCCTGTACGGCGTCGTCTCCATACTCGCAATCTTCGTGCTGCACCAGATAGTGTGGCTGATAGACCTGTGGTTCAAGCCGATGAAAAAGGTGTTCTGCGGCAAGCCGTCGCTGGTCATCACGCGGGAGGGCGTGGACGGATATCAGCTCCGCCAGAACAACCTGGACGTCACCGACCTCATAGAGAGTATGCGCTCGGCGGGGTATTTCAACCTGGACGACGTCTACTACGGACTGTACGAGGCGAACGGCAGCTTTTCCGCCCTTGCCAAAGACGAACTGACGCACACCCTGCCCGTGGTGATTATTGACGGCGGCAAGGTTGACAAGAAGAATATGCACATCTGCGGAATGGACGAAAAATACCTTGCCGACTTTGTGCGGGCGCAGGGCACGAGGATAAAGAACGTGCTCGTAATGACCGTAGACGGCAACGGCAGGGTGTACTTTCAGGAGAATAAAAAGGCGTATAAAATTTTACGCTGCGAGGTGACGGGCGGATGGTAAAGTCGATAGTCTACACCCTTACGGCGCTCGCGCTGTGCATCGGCTTTTTTATCTGGACGCAGAGCTACCTGAACGGACAATTCACGCAGTTCGGCAAAGCCGTGCAGACGCTGTACGACAAGACCGAACAGGGCTTGTCCAACCGCGAGGACGCGTATGCCGTGAAGAGCCTGTGGGCGGACAAAAAACGCAAATTGCACATCTTCGTGCCGCACAACGACATCTCTTACGTCGACTGTTGGCTGGGCGAGGCGTGTTCGCTGATATATACGGAGAACTACGAGCTGGCGCTCGGCAAGCTTGAAGTTCTGAGGGATATCATAGAGAATATGCCGAACGCCTATTCGCTCTCCCTTGAAAACGTATTCTGACCGACGGCACGCATTGCGGGCGCGGAAACCAATAAACCGCTAAAAGGCGGGCTTAATTTGCTTCAATTTTGCGCATTGACCCGCGCCTTTTTCAAGCCCTGATCTGCGCCGAAAATTTGCAATTGCCCGCGCAATATGCGCGATTTAACGCTATTCGTACTCGCCGAAATCGCGGCGTCTGTCGGGTGCGCAGCAGTCGGGAACCCTCTCCTCGCGGCAGCGCTCCCTCTTCTTGTCGGGCGGGCAGTCGCGCTTAGGCTCGCAGCGGACGAGCACGACGTCCTCGCCTATCCGCGATACGTCGGAAACGGGTATGAACATATCCGAGCGGGTAAGTCTGAACCCCTTGCAGCCGGTGACGTAGAAGCCCTTTACCCTGTTTTCGGGGAAGGTGAACGCGATGTCGAACACCCTGCCCAGATTTTTACCGTCGCTGAGCGAGATGACGTCCATCTTGCGCAGTTTGCTAAACAAAAACTCCATATAAATATATATGCGGCGCACAGTAAAATCTGTGCGCCGCACCTGTGGTTTGCAATAATATTTTTATGCGAGCGAGGGAATTAGTACGCCGCCGAAGTTCTGAGCAGCCTCGCCGAGTTTTTCAAACAGCGCGTTGAGAGGGTTGTTGTCATATACCCATTCGAGTCGGAAAGTGCCCGTTATGTTCTGCCTGAAGTTTTCCGCAGTTTCGCCGCCGATTGCGTGGACTATCTGGAACACGATTAGCGTGAGTGCGCATACCGCCGCCAACATAAACACGAGACCGAAGAACTTGTTTATAGCCTTCATAAGAGGATTGTCTATCTCGACAATGCCCTTGATTATGTTGACTATTATAATCCTTATTATCTGCGCGACGATGAAGATTGCCGCATAGAGAATAATCTTTTCGATGCCGATATCCATAAGGAAGTCGACAAAGCCGTTGTCCGCCTCCACCATCACGGCGTGCAGTTTGCCCATAAGCTCCTTTACGAAATCCCAGCTTGAGACTATTCCCGTGAAGAAGTAGACGACTACAATCGAAATTATGAACCCGACGATGCCGCCGGTGAAGAATTTAAGTAATTTTCCGAACCCGAAAAACATACCGAGGATTGCGGATACCGCAAGGACCGCGAGTACTATCCAGTCGATAGTGAGCATTGTTTTATGTTCCTCCTCTTTGCATTATATCATATTTCCGCACTAAATTCAAGCGCGGCGCAAACATTTTGCCGAGCCGACCTGCGGGCGGCAAATGTATTCGAGCATATCGCTTTACACGTTTTAGTTTAATATAACCGCGGGCGTCAAGTCAACAAAAATCGGACCGATTTGAATTTTTCCAACTTTTTACGGGCATAAACCAAAGCGCCTGCTCGCCGCAGATTTCCTGCCGACCTTGTGCGAGCTGCCCTGCAATTATCGTCAGATTTTATATCTCTTATACCCCGAAAAGGGCAGTTTAATCGCAATGTAAATCAAAATGGACATATACTTGACAATTTTATGCTGAATATGGTAAAATTATCTACACTGAAATATGTTTTTCGGAACATAAAATTTTACAGGAAACAGACGGCAAGGGTGAAAGCTGATGAAGAAGAAAAGAATTCCTGCATTACTCATACTTGCGGCGGCGCTGATGTGCGCCGTCGGCGCGTCTGCCTGGGAAATTGAAGGCAGCGACAGCGACAGCGTTATCGTCCCCTGCATTGCCACAGTGTCCGCTGAATAAATGTGCCCATACCGCCGCTTTCGACCGCGGGGCAATATAATCTCACGGCGCGCAGGGCGGTGAGTGGTCTGAATACAACTTAACTATTATTTTCGCAAAACTCATATGAAAGAGCGGCACGCCCGAAGACTTCGGGCGTGCCGCTTTCATTTTTTTACCGCTTAGGCTCTATTCAATTTTTCAGCCGACGGGGACAAAATTTGCATACAGCGTCATATCCGAAAGCACATAGGTAAGGTTGTCGAACTTGCCGTCGTTGACTGTGGGCGTCGGCGAAGTGTACCAGCCGACGAACTCATACCCCTCCTTTTCGGGCAGGGGAAGGGATATGCCCGCGGAATAGAAGTTTACGCCGTGGGAGAGCGTCTGCGTACAATAGGTTACGCCGTCCGCAACGAAGCGCACGCTGTGCCTCGCCTTGCTGTAATCCGAAAAGTCAAAGAGCAAACTCCACCCGCCCTCTGCAGATTTTACGTATATCTTTGCCGCCGAACTGTCGGTATAGTAGTCGCCGACGTTGCCTAGCGAGGGCGAAGGTTCGCCGCTGCCAGTGTGCCAGCGGTTGACTTTTGGTATTGTCAGGCTCTGGCTGGTGCCGTCGGTAAAACTTATTTCGAGATATACGTTGTCGGGGTCTATCGCCGTGAGCGCGCTGTCGACGGATATATTCTCTATGCCCGCGCCGTCCTCTCCCGCCTTCCCTCCGGCAACTGTAAAGGAGCTCTTTTCGCCGTCGTCATATTCGATACAGACCGTCGTTTCGCCCGTTTCGGGGTCTGTCGAAGAGGTTATTCGGGTTATGCGGGAACCGTCCTCCCCGTCCTTTCCGTCCTCGCCCGCAGGCAGCGTAATGACATAGGGGTCGAGACTGTCATCCGAAAAGTTTATGGTCAAAGTCGTGTCGCCGCTGTCGGCGTCGACGGAGGAAGAGACGCCGCTTATGAATGTGCCGAAGGGCAATGAAAACACGCTGTCCTCCCTGCCGTCGGTATATTCTATGGTAATCTGTGTGGCGCCGCCGTTTTCGTCAGGCTTGCTCGTTATGTCGGCAATTCCGGCACCGTCCTTGCCGTCGCTGCCGTCGGGTATTCTGAACATCGTGGGAGCGACGGACGGGTCGGAATAGATTATGGTCACCTCCGTATAGCCGTCATCCGTGCGCGAGCAGGAAATGCTCTCCACCGAAAGTCCGTTCTGCGCGACGCAGCCGCAGAGCGGAACGGCGATGACCGCAGCCGAGAGCGCCGCTCCCGCCAAAAATGCGGAAAACCTCTTCATCTGTCACCCTCCTTATAGGTTACACCCCGTCCGACCAGCCACATCGTCCCCTTGCCCAGGGCGTATTCCGTGCCGCAGTCGGCGCATACATACAGCCCGTCTGCGCACCTTACAGACCTGCCGCCGCAGGACGGGCAAATTCTTGAATAGACCGCGCCGTCCGCCGCTATCAGCGCCGTTCTCTCCGCTATGTAGCGCGAAACAAGCTCGCCGAAGTCGCGGAACCATTCGGTGCGGCGGCTCTCCCCGCAGATTTCGGCATATCCGCGCGGCGAGACGAGTGCATAGCGTTGCGGCAAACTCCTGCCGCCCGCCGCGCTCTCCGAACACACATTTTCGCAGAAGAACACCCTCTCGGTCACGGGATTGAAGGGCGAACGCGCAAAGGCGCGGCAAAAGAAAACAATGTCAGCGCAACCTTCGGCATAGTCGACCTTTAAGCCGACGGAGAACTTTTCGCCTTCAAACCGGACGGGCGAAGAGAACGCCGAAAATATGCCGAACTCCCCGCCGCTGCGCCGACCTTCGGCGCCGAAACCGAGCGAGAGCAGCCTTGACGAAAACAGCGCCGAAAAGCAGGCGGCAATCTGCGGGTAAATCTGCGATTGGTCGGCACATATTTGCCGACGAACGCTGTATCTGTAACATTTTTTATATCGCGGTTCGTCGAGAAGAACGTTGGTCGGGGAGGGCAATTCAAACTCCTTGAGGCGCGGCGAAAGGCGCAGAAAGAATTGGCTCTGCATCAGCCTTGCCGCCCTTGAACATACGCCGTCGAGCAGTGCGAATGCACGCCCGAAGAGCGGTGAATTTCCGCCGACCGCGCCGCCGCAATCGAGCCTCTTTGCCGCCGAGGAATAAATTTCGCGGTATTCGCTGAGCTGAGAGCGGATATCGCAAACGAGGCGGGCAACAAAATAATTTTCGGCGTTTTCAAAGTCGTCGACAAGGCGCGAAGAGCGGACATATTCGGGCGACATCCCGCCGCGCTTTCTGCGCCACAGCCTGCCGTCCGATACGGTCAGCGCAAAGTCGCGCGGGGAAAGAGGGCGCGCGCAGGACGCAAGGACAATCTCTTCCTCTCGCCGTACTTCGACATATGGGTCAGAAACTATTTCCGAAACGGCTGCGAGCACTTCCTCCGCTCCGTCGAAAAAGGCAATATCAGCCGACAGCGGCAGCGTACAGATTTTGCCCGCACGCAGTGCAACTTTTGTGGCGTACTCCCCTTCGTCCGCGCAGGTCGAGGCGATTTGCGCGAGCTCTTTCAAAGCCCGCGATATCTGCTCAAACAGCTCCTTTGTCACCGTCAAAGCTCCCTGGCAAGGCGGTCGATTTCCCCCTCGCACCGACGGAGAACGCCTCCGCCGTACAGACGGGCAATGAGTTTGCGCAGGTTTCTTAGCGACGCGTCGAAGTGACTGCCGAACCTACCCGCAAGCTTTACCGCCAGCTTTTGGGAGAGCACGAGGTCGACAAGCGAATTCACCTCGCCGCCGCAGGCGACAAACGCGGGCACCAGCCTTTCGAGACGGTTTGCAATTCTGTTGCCGAAAGCGACGCCGAAATTTTCATAGAGGAAGTCGCACACTTCAGACAGTTTTGCGCGGTCGGCGTCTGTGAACGCGGCGGCATACTCTCTCTCCGCCTCCGCAAACATCCTGAAGAGCGCCGAACAGCCGAGCTTTAAGGGCTGTCCGTCCTCTGCGGCGAAGGGCGCGTTGCGCCTTTCAAAGTTGATTGTCACCGCGCGGTCGTACACCTTGTCTGATATGGCAAAGGTGGAGCCGTCCTTGTTTGCCGTGCCGACGAAGATGCAGTTGCGGGGTATGGCAAGACAGCCGCCGACGAGTTTTTCGGGAGGAACAAAGCCGAGCGGCGGCTGAATAATTCTTATTTTCTGCTCATCTTCGGGATATTCGAGCACCGACAGAAAATCGGCGAAGTAGTACTCCACGCGGGAGATGTTGAGCTCGTCGAGCACAAAGACATATATGCGCTCGCTGTCATAGTTTGCCTCGTACAGCGCGGCGAGAAAGTCGGTCTGATTGTATGTACCCGTAAAGTCGTTGACATAGCCGAGTATGTCCGACCTGTCCCTCCACGTGGACTGCACGGCGACGAACACCGACCTGCCGCCGACATATTCGGCAAAATACCTGGGCAGCGACGACTTGCCCGTGCCGCTAAGCCCCTCCAGCAGAATGATTTCGGAACAGCACAGCGCGCTTATGAACAGGCGTATGACGTCCTCCTCGTAGTAAAGTCCGCGGCGTGAGGCGAGAAAGTTCCTGAAGCCGCGGCAGAGATATGAAGGTGAGACGTCCGCGCCTTCCGAAAAGAGAGCGCCGCAGCGCAAGTCAATGCCGTCGTCATCTGAAATATACCCTTCATCGCCCAGATTGGCATAAGCCCTGTCTATCTCGCAGAGCGCGGGGAAGAGTTTTTCCATGCTCGGCGGGGCGCTTGCCTCGCCGCCAAAGACATCCGAAACAGTGCCGCAATTACATTTTCCCGCCGTATCTCCGCCCTTTGCAAGCGCGGTTATAAGAAGATATACAAAGAACACCGCAAGACAGAAAACCGCATAGATTATGAGCGACATCGCAAGACATTCGGCGAGAAAGATATACCGCACCCTGACGAGCTCGCCCGAAGACGAGGGCAGGACGAACGACAGCCCGAGCGAGAGAATGAGACACATAACGACGGTAAAGGCGTATATCGCCGTCTGTCTGCCGGACAGCGGGTCTTTGCCGCACGCGACGGCGGAGCGTACCTCGCAGACGACTGCAAAGACGCAAACCGTAAAGTAAATTGCGCACAGCAGCACGGTTATCATTCCGCCAATGCCCGCGCAAACCTGCGGGAAGCCCATTCCCCACGCAAGTTCGGCAACGGCGTTATTTCTGAACGCAGTGACGGGGTTGGCAAGATATGTCTGCCCGTCCGCCGCCCTGACCTCCTCCGTGAGGTTGAGGAGCACCGCCACCGCCGCAAGCGTGACCGAATAAAGCCCCGCAAGCGACAAAACTATCCTGTTTTTGGGCGTAAACCGCCTGTCAGCCTCTGTCATTTTCCTCTCCCGCGGGCGCAATCGCTTTGAGGCGCGCCGCCCTGCACTGTTCTATGCGGCGGAAAGTCCCGTCCCATATCAATATCAGTATTACAAGCCCTGCGACGGTTATCAGACCCGCGCCGGACTGAATGAAGAGCACGACTGCGCCAAGATATTCGACGTGGTCGCCGCTGTATTTGCCCAGAACGTCCGAAAAAGCGGGGCGGTAATCGTCGTTTAAACCGTTAGCGTCGCCGCGCATCGTATAGCGCACCCCGTCGCCGTCGCCATCTATCGCAACGACGCGGTGAATTATAGTAAGTCCGTCGTCATTTTTATATGCGAGAATGTCGTAGAGCTCTATCTCGCACGGGGCGTCGACCCTGTCGAGTACGATAATGGAATACTGCCCGAACCCCTCCTCGCTCCAGCTATCGGCGAGGCGGGAGTTTGCGGGATTTATGACGCTCATAGAGCCTGTGGCTACCGCCATTATGCCCTTGCGTGCGACAAGCCTGCCGCCGTTTATTCGGGTGATGACCAACAGAACGATAAGCGGCACGAAAATTATGACGAGCAGCCAGAACGCCGCCGTCTTTATGCGTGACCATATTCTGCCCGCCGCCGCGCGGGAATGATCCCTCTTTGCTCCCTCTTTGAGTTCCGCATCCCTTTCGCCGCCTTCGATTGCCCGTCGTTCGCGCCGCCCGTACATTCGCAGAAACAGTGCGAAAGAGACGACCACCATACCTACGCCGACAAGGGCGAAGAGCGCGGCGACTATCTCATACCAATACATATAGTTTTATTCTTCCCGTCGGGCAGCCGCATTCAGGCGGTCGCCCTTATAATTATCCTATAATTCTGTTCGCCTGCGGACAGAAGATACTTGAATTCGGTGAGGGTTTCCATCATCTCCGCGTCGGAGACATATGCGCCTGCATCCTTGTCGACGGCGCCGTCCTCATCGAGGTACACCTTGTCGTAGTAGATGCTGGGATTATCGCCGCGGAAGCGTTCGCCCCAGCCGAGAGAAATTTCAAAGCTGAAGTCCAGCCACGACACTCCTTCGGCACCTGTTACGATGTCTGAAGGCGCGTAATCGACGGCTATTTCCCGAGGAACGCCGCACCCCAAGTCGTAATAAGCAGAGACATCGACATATTCCGCCAGCGCCGCCTCGATTACGCCCTGCGGCAGAATTACGAAAAAGCTGAGTTCGGAAAGTTTTTCGGCGTTTATCAATCTCCCGCTCACTTCCGCAGTCAGATTTTCGCCGCCCGTTCCGTCCCAACGGATGCGCCCCTCCTCATCGCCCGCAAGACTGCCGAAAACTATGTCCGCACCTTTGGACACATCGCCGCCGTTCAGCTTGAGGTTTTCTATCCGCAGAGAGCCGCCTGCAACATATTCTATTGCGACGTTGCCGTGCCTGTCGGCGGCGCTGTCGGCAACGACTATGCACATCACCGTGCCGGTGGTCACAGCCCCCGTACACATTAAGGCGGCGACCAACTTCAAAAAACTCATTCCGCAGTTGTTATGCGAATTTGCCATAAATTAAACCGTCCTTAGTGCATTTAACTATGCGCTTGCCCTGCTTTTACTGTTCGGCAGTGAGCGTAAGCACGAAAGTCGCCAAAGAACTGCCATAGTTGGTCAAAGTATTGCTGAGCTTTGAGAGGACGTCGGTTGCCCACTGCCGCGCGGGCTTGGCGCCGACCCCGTCACCCCTGACCAGAACGCCGTCCGCAGATTTTACCAGCATATCGTCGGGCGAAAAGGTGTTGAAGAAGATGAGCGGATTGACGCCCGCAAACAGCTCTCCCCAGCCGAATGTGAGCTGAACGTAGATGTCCGTCGCCTGATCGGTTTCGGTCAAATTTACTATCTTATATTCTCCCGTGCCGAGCTTGTCCGCGCCGAGCGCGACTTCCCCCGCAGGCACATACGGATAGGAAAAGCTTCCGTCCGTCTTGAAACTGAGCTGATAATCGGTGATTATGCCGTCGGATATACATTCGTTATATATAGCCGTGATATCCACCCCGTCGCACTCCACGCCGAGGCTGACGTTTATTGCGCTCACGTCGCCGGAATAGGTCAAAGTCATATTGAACGCAAGCTGCTCGGCAGCGCCGTCGTTTTCCAGCCAGGGCGACTGAACGGCTATGCTTTCCTCCGGTCTGCCGTAGACGACCGAAGAGCCCTCCTCTACGGTCGCGCTCAGCGTAATTCCGTTCACAACGGTGTCGACATAAATATTTCCGCCCGTTGAAGCCGCCGTCTGACCGCCTATAACCCACGCGGCAAAACCTATGCCGACCAGCGCAAACCCGCTTACCGCCGCTGCTGCCATTGCGACAATTTTTGACGCATTTTTCATATGGCTGCCCCCCTCTTTTCTCAAAAAATGTTAACTTGTGTTTATATTAAACAAATATTTGTAAAAATAGTTAATTATTTACAATATTTGATGTAATTATACAATATGTAGTTATTTTAGTCAAGATTTTGTATATATGTTGATGACAAAAAATTGCGAAAAATTAACATCTCACACACTTTATGATGTTGAAACATCACAACACGTCTATTTTGACTTATGTTTTGACCACTGCGGCTCGTCAGACTTTCGGCTGCGCCCGAACGCAGGCACGGGATAAAAGGCGGGCGGACGGATAAGGCAATAAAATAAAAAAAACAGACCCGATACAATATCGGGTCCGCATTTTGCATAATTTAATTTACTTCGCGGTTCGGCATATCTTCTCCGTCGGGAAGGCGACTTTCAATACCGCCGCAACCGCGTGCGGGAAAACGACCTGATCAGTCCTTGAAATATCTCTTGAGAAGCCCTGCAAAGCCTGCGCCGTGACGGGCCTCGTCCTTTGCCATCTCGTGAACGGTGTCGTGAATTGCATCGTAGCCGAGCTGTTTTGCCCTCTTGGCTATTTCAAGCTTGCCCTCGCAGGCGCCTGCCTCTGCCGCGGCGCGGAGTTCGAGGTTCTTCTTGGTCGAAGGGGTTACGACTTCGCCGAGAAGCTCTGCAAACTTGGAAGCGTGCTCTGCCTCTTCATAGGCATATCTCTTGTAAGCCTCTGCAATCTCGGGATAGCCCTCTCTTTCGGCTACCCTTGCCATTGCAAGGTACATACCGACTTCGGTGCACTCGCCCTGGAAGTGAGCGCGAAGCCCTTCCATAACTTCCTTATCTTCGACTACGCCGTCGCCGACGTGGTGTTCGCAGGCAAAGCCCTTCTTCTCTTCCACGATGGGAACAAGCTTATCACCCTTTGCGTGACAAACGGGGCATTCTACTACGTCATCGGCGAGAATTTCGCCGCATACGGAACATCTTTTCATTTTCAATTAACTCCTGTTTATTTTAGTGATTTTATTATATCATTTCCCCTCAATTTTTTCAACTGCAACAACGTAAAAATTTGTGAAAATCAAGTAAAATTTTTATTCGCATAAGACAAGTTTTTCCAGCTCTTCATAGGAGCTTACGAACCGAGTTGCGCCCGCCTTCTGAAGCTGCTCTTTCGTGCGGAACCCCCACAGCACGCTTACCCCGTCTACGCCGGCATTCTTTGCGGTAAGGACGTCCGTTTCGCCGTCGCCGACGAAAAGACATTCCTCCCTTTTGACGCCCAGCGCTTCAAGCGCTGCAAATACTCCGTCGGGGGCGGGCTTCAATGCCATACCCGCCTTCTGCCCCTGCACGAAGTCGAAGCAGAAGTCCTTGAAGAAGAGGTCATATACGTGCTCGGTCGCAGACTGCGGCTTGTTGGAGAGAATGGCGAGCTTTATGCCCCTCTCCCTGAACGCGCGGAGGGCGTGCTCCTCGCCGCCGTAGATTGTCGCCCGCTCGTTGTCGCAGGCGGCAAACTCCTTTACGTAATAGCAATTTATCTCGTCCAGCCGCCACTCGTTTTGGCTGCCTATCGCGCGGCGGACAAGCTCGCGCGCGCCGTTGCCGACATACTTAACCGTATCCTCAAGGCTTACTTTGGGTATGCCGAAGTGTTCCAGCACGTCGTTGAGCACCCCGTTGATATCCCTCGACGTATCTAAGAGCGTGCCGTCGAGGTCGAAAATTATCGCCTTATACATATATTTACATCTTATCGGGAACGCCGATGCCCAGAAGGGCAAGCGCGTTTTTAAGCGTCAGGAGGGTTGCGTCGGTCATTGCCAGCCTCTGCGCCCTCACGCCGTCCTCCGCCGTCAAAATCTTGCACTCGAAGTAGAACTTATTGAACTTCTGCGAGAGGTCGACGGCATATCTCGCTATTATGCTCGGCTCGTACTTTTCCGCCGCGTCCTTTACCGCGTCGGGGAACGACGCCAGCGCCTTGACAAGCTCGAACTCCTCTGCATTGCAAGTTAAGTTTTCGGGAAGTTCCCTTGACATTCCCTCCGACTTGGAAATTACCGAATTTGCCCTTGCGCAGGTGTACTGGCAATAGACGCCCGTCTCGCCCTCGAAGCTGAGCACTTTGTCGTAGGAGAACACTATATCCTTGATTTTATTGTTGTAGAGCGCGCCGAAAATGACCGCGCCTACGCCCACCTTTTCGGCGACAGACCTCTTGTTTTCGAGGTCGGGGTTCTTTTCGTCTATTACCTTGAGCGCCTTTTCGACGCACTTGTTGATGACGTCCTCCAGCCACACGACTTTGCCCTTTCGGGTGGACATTGCGCCGTCCTCGAGCGATACCATACCGTATGCGACGTGCACCATATCCTTTGCCCAGTCTTTGCCGAGAAGTTCGAGCACCTTGAAGAGCTGCTTGAAGTGCAAGTTCTGCTGATATGCCACGACGTAGAGGCACTTGTCAAAGTCGTATGTCGCCTTGCGATAGTATGCGGCGGCGAGGTCGCGCGTGGCGTAGAGCGACGCCCCGTCCGATCGGAGAATTAAGCAGGGCGGCATACCGTACGGCTCGAGGTCGACGACCTGCGCGCCGTTGCTCTCTATAAGCAGTCCCTTTTCCTTCAGCTCGTCTATGACGGGCTGCATCTTGTCGGTATAGAAGCGCTCGCCGTTGTAGCTGTCAAACTTCACGCCCAGGCGGTCATAGATTTTATCGACATATGCAAGCGTGAGCGACTTGAACCAATCGAACAGCTCGTTCGCCTCCCTGTCGCCGTTTTCTATCAGGCGGAAATATTCCCTTGCCTCCGCCTCCATCTCCTCCGTCGCCTCGTTGTTGAAGCGGACATACAGCTCGTTTACGGCGAATATGCCGCGCTTTTCGACGTCCTCCCTGTCGCCCCAGCGCTTGTATGCCGAGATGAGCTTGCCGAACTGCGTGCCGTAGTCGCCGAGGTGGTTTATGCCCACGACCTTATAGCCGAGGAAGGAGAATATCTTATAGAGCGCGCCGCCTATTACGGTAGTCGAAAGATGCCCTATGTGGAAGGGCTTAGCGATGTTGACAGACGAATAGTCTATGCATATCGTCTTGCCGTTGCCGAGCGAGGACGAGCCGTATGCTGCGCCCTTTTCCCCTATCTGCGCGAGCGTCGTGCGGAGCAGCCCCGACTTATCTATCCTGAAGTTGAGATAGCCGTTGAGCGAGGATATCTCCGAGATGACGCCGTCGGGGGAGATGCTCTTTGCAAGCTCTTCCGCGATGACTGCGGGCGACTTTTTAAGCGCCTTTGCGAACCTGAAGCAGGGCAGGGCATAGTCGCCCATATCCGTGTTGGGGGGAATGGCGATGAGCGCCTCTATGTCGGAGGACGATACGCCCTCCACCTTAATTTTGTCTGCAATATACTTTTTATAGTCCATAACCTTATTACCTTTGACTAAATTCTATCACACGGCAAAAAATTTGGCAACTTATACCTCAAACTCATTTGATTTTTTTGAAAAATATATTATAATTGTCTTATTAAATTCCGAGGAAGTCACGATATGAAATTAGGTGTAGTCGGTCTGCCCAATGTGGGAAAATCGACGCTTTTCAACGCAATAACGCACGCGGGGGCAGAGGCGGCAAACTATCCCTTCTGCACGATTGAACCCAACGTAGGCGTGGTGGCAGTGCCCGACGAGAGGCTGGACAAACTTGCCGCGCTGTATTCGAGCAAAAAAGTCACCCCCGCCATCGTCGAATTTGTTGACATTGCGGGGCTTGTAAAGGGCGCGTCGCACGGCGAGGGGCTGGGAAACAAATTCCTGTCTCACATCAGGGAATGTGACGCCATAGTGCACGTGGTAAGGTGCTTCGAAGATGAGAACGTAACGCACGTCAGCAACAAGATCGACCCCGTTGCCGACATAACGACGATAACTTTGGAGCTCATCCTCGCCGACATAGAGACTGTGAACAAGCGCCAGGACAGAATACGCAACACCGCAAAGGGCGGAGCAAACAAGGAGGCTGCGGCTGAATACGCCTTCCTCGAAAAGCTTGAAAAATTCCTCTCCGAAGAGAAGCCCGCAAGGCTTATGGACTGCACGGAGGACGAAAGGGCATACCTCGACAACCTCTTCCTGCTCACGGCAAAGCCCGTAATCTATGCGGCGAACATCTCCGAATTCGATATGGGCAAGGACGAGGACGAAATACCCCTCGTCGTCAGGGTCAAGCAGTTTGCTCAAAAAGAGGGCAGCGAGGTGATGGTCATATGCGCCAAAACCGAGGAAGAGCTTTCAAAGATGCCCCCCGACGAGTGCGCGCTCTTTTTAGAGGAGCTCGGACTTGAGGAGAGCGGACTAAACCGCCTTATTAAGAAGAGCTATCACCTTCTGGGGCTCATCTCCTACCTCACCGCAGGCGAAAAGGAGACGAGGGCGTGGACGATAAAAAACGGCACCAAGGCGCCCCAGGCGGCGGGAGTTATCCACACCGACTTTGAAAAGGGCTTTATCCGCGCCGAAGTAGTCGACTATAAGACGCTTCTGGAGTGCGGCGGTCTTGTGGGCGCGCGCGAAAAGGGCAAAGTGAGAAGCGAAGGCAAGGACTATGTGGTCAAGGATGGCGACGTCATACTCTTCCGCTTCAACGTATAAACTCAATTTAATTTGCGGCGGCAGGCTTAGAGTTTAAGCCTGCCGCCTTTTTTGCGCATATTTTCCCCCCACATTTCGCCGCGCGAGTGTTGAGCTGATTTCAGTCATATTCCGCCGCGCGGGGTATTTAGGATACCCCCGCATATTGCGTCGCGCGGAGTGTTGAGGATATTTCCGCCCGCTTTCCAACTGAAACAAGGCAATTGCCCCTGCAATATGCCGCAGGCAACGGGGTTTTGGCAAGTTTTGACAAATTACAATTGCCCCGTACATATGGTGCAGATAACGGAGTTTTTAAGGCGTTTTCAGGCGTTTTTCGGTCGGGCAGCGGCAAGATACAGATTGCCCTGCACATATGCCGCAATTAACGCGGTTTGCGGGGTTTTAATATGCCTGAAAAATGCAGGCGGCGGCTGACAAGAAATTGTCAGCCGCCGCTTTTTATTTAACTCATAATTAAGTTTTTGCCCTGCTCACCCTGCTTTGCGGCGAGATTTTCTCTCGCGGTGGCGAGCATAAGTTTAATTCTGTTTTCCTGGTTGACCTTTGTCGCCGACGGGTCGTAGTCGACGGCGACGACGTTTTCGTCCTTATACATATTCTTGAGCGTCCTGATTACGCCCTTGCCCGCAATGTGGTTGGGCAGACAGCCGAATGGCTGAGCGCAGACTATGTTCTCTACCCCCGTCTCGGCAAGCGCCGCCATCTCTGCGGGAATTAGCCAGCCTTCGCCCATCTTTACGCCCTGGTTTATTACCTTGTCGGCGCAATGACGCAGATGCTCGAAGTCGTGCACGGGTTCAAAGGAGCCCTCCTCCTCAAACAGCTCTATTACCCGCTTCTGCCTGCCGTGCATTATTCTGTACACAAGTCTGTATACCAGCCACGCAAGCCCCTTTCTGCCGTAGAAATAGCCGTCGTTGATGTTGTTTACGACGCAGTAGAGAAGGAAGTCCATAAGCGCGGGCACCACAGGTTCGCACCCCTCGGAGAGCAGGAATTTTTCGAGGTGGTTGTTGCCGAGATAGGCGTATTTTACATAGATTTCTCCGACGATGCCGACGCGCACCTTCTTTTCGCTTTTGCGCTCTATGGAGGCGAACCTGCCGATTATAAGTCTTGTCATCTCGTCGAATTTTTTGTACTTCTTGCCGTCGAAAGAACTTGTTATCTCGGCGACGAGCTCGTCCCTAGCCCTGTCCGCCTCTCCGCTGACGACCTCGTAGGGACGCGTCTGGTTATAGCACCACATAAGCGTGTCGCCGTAGAATATGGCATATGCGAGCTTGAGGAGAAGTTTGACCCCTATCTTTATGGAGGAATTTTTTTCCAGACCCGAGAAGTTGAGGGAGATTACGGGCACGTTGGGGAACTCGTTTCTGAGCGCTTTTCTTATGAGCGGTATGTAGTTTGACGCCCTGCACCCCCCGCCCGACTGAGAGATTAAGACGGCGGTATGGTCCAAATCGTACTTGCCGCTCTTGAGCGCGTCGATATACTGCCCGACGACGCACAGACAGGGATAGCAGGTGTCGTTGTGGACGTGCTTGAGCCCCTCGTCTATTACCGTGCGGGAGGAGTTTTTGAGTATTTCAACGTCGTACCCCTCCTTTCTGAGCAACCCCTCTATTATGGCAAAGTGCCAGGGAAGCATATCGGGGATGAGTATCTTGTATGTCGACTTATATTCATCTTTCCACACGGGATAGTCATCCGTGTAATCCTTTATCTTCTTTTCTTCCATAGTATTTCACCCGTATGCCGATCACATTTTTCTGCGACCCGCCTCCTCTATGGCGGCGAGCATACTCCTAAGCCTTATCTTGACAACGCCGAGGTTGTTTATTTCGTCTATCTTTATCTGCGTGTACAGCTTGCCGTTCTTTTCGAGAATGGAGCGCACCTCGTCGGTGGTGATTGCGTCCAGACCGCAACCGAAGGACACAAGCTGGACAAGGTTGACGTTCTTCTCCTTTGCGCAGAAATCGGCTGCACGGTACAGCCTTGCGTGGTACGTCCACTGGTTGAGCACGTTTACCCTGACTATGGCGCCGCGCTTATATACGGCGTCCTCCGACAATACCGCCATCCCGAGCGAGGTAAGGAGTTTGTTTATTCCGTGGTTGATTTCGGGGTCGAGGTGATAGGGTCTGCCCGCCAGCACGATTGACTGTTTGCCCAGCTCCTCCGCTCTCCTCAATATGTAGTCGCCCTTTGCCTCTACGTCCGCGCGATATGCGTCCAGCCGCGAGAACCCTTCCTTGAGCGCCCGCTTGATTTCGCCCTTTCTGACGCCGTACTTCCTGAATATGCCGTACAGCTTTTCAACAGTGCTCGGCGCGGCGTTGAGGTCGATGTAGGGCATTATGAAGTTTTGGTCGTTCAACCGCTCGTTATTCGCCTTGAGGAGTTCGGGATAGTATGCGACTATCGGACAGTTGTAGTGATTTACGGAGCAGTGCTCGTCTATATTATAGCTCTCGCAGGGCAGGAAGATGAAATCCGCGCCCTTGTCGAGAAGGCTTTCGATATGCCCGTGCATAAGCTTTGCGGGATAGCAGGCGGTATCGCTTGCGACGGTGTGCTGACCGAGGAAGTAGAGCTGGCGGGTGGACTTGTCGCTTAAGACGACCTCGAAGCCCAGCGTCTCGAAAAATCCCGCCCACACGGGGAGCTGTTCGTACATTCCGAGCTGGAGGGGAAGCCCGACCCTGCCGCGCCTGCCCTTTGCGCCCGTGACGCACTCCTCCAGCCTTTTCTGCTTGTATGCGTAGATATCCAGCTCGTCGCCCGCGGGCTTGAGCCCCGCGCCCCTCTCGCACTTGTTGCCGGAGACGAGGCGGCGCCCGTCGCCGAAAGTTATTATGTTTATGTTGCAGTTGGAAGTACAGCCGCGGCAGTTGGTCGCCATAGACTTATAGCTGAACTCTTCGAGCTCGGCGCGCGTTATGGTCGAACTCTCGCCCCGAATGTTCTCCTTGGCGTACAGCGCCGCGCCGAACGCGCCCATAAGCCCCGCTATGCCGGGACGAATGACCTCCTTGCCCGTCTCCTTTTCAAACGCGCGGAGCACGGCGTCGTTCAAAAACGTGCCGCCCTGCACGACTATGTTGTCGCCCAGCTCTTCGGCGCTTGCCGCCCTTATTACCTTATATATGGCGTTCTTGACAATCGACGAGGACAGCCCCGCGGAGATATCCTCCACGCTTGCCCCCTCCTTCTGTGCCTGCTTTACGGCGGAGTTCATAAATACCGTGCAGCGCGAGCCCAACTCTACGGGGTGAGGAGCATAGAGCCCCTTTTCGGCAAACTCGCCTATCTCCATTCCCATCGCCTTGGCGAAGGTCTGAATGAACGAGCCGCAGCCCGAAGAGCACGCCTCGTTGAGCATTATGCTGTCGATTGCGCCGTTTTTAATCTTGAAGCACTTGATGTCCTGCCCGCCTATGTCGATTATGAAGTCGACGTTGGGATTGAAGTGCATTGCCGCCTTGAAATGCGCGACGGTTTCGACTATGCCGAAATCCGCCTTGATTGCCGCCTTGATGAGATCCTCGCCATAGCCCGTGGTAGCGCTGCCCAGAATTTTTATCCTGTCGCCGAACCTGGAGAGCACCTCGCTGAGCTTTTCTATCACTATGTCGAGCGGCTGACCGTTATTCGACTGGTAGTGCGAATAGAGTATCCTGCAATCGGGGGTGATGAGTATTATCTTTGTCGTCGTCGAGCCGCTGTCTATGCCGAGGTATGCCCCGCCGACATAATTTTCAATCTCGCAGAATTCGAGATTTTTTGCGCGGTGGCGGGCGACGAACTGCGTATATTCGCGCTTGTCCTTAAAGAGCGGTTCGCCTGTTATAATCTCGTCGCTGCCCTCGGCGTTCTCTATGCTGGAGATTATGGAGGACAGCTCCTCTTCCTCTGCAGTCGCAGAGTGGAGCGCGCAGCCGATTGCCATAAAACAGGGGGCGTCGTCGGGGAAGATTGCGTGCTCGTCATCGAGCTTAAGAGTGCGCCTGAACGCCGTACCCAGCCCCTTTATGAAGTGCAGCGGTCCGCCCAGAAAGAGCACTTTGCCCTTAATCCTCCTTCCCTGCGCAAGCCCCGACACCGTCTGGTCGACTACCGCCTGGAATATGGACGCCGAGATGTCCGCCTTGCTTGCGCCCTGATTTATGAGCGGCTGTATGTCCGACTTTGCGAACACGCCGCAGCGCGAGGCTATGGGATAAATTCTCTCCGCAGACTGCGAGAGTTTGTCCATCTCGTCGACGGTGATATTGAGGAGCGTCGCCATCTGGTCGATGAACGCGCCCGTGCCGCCCGCGCAACTTCCGTTCATTCGCTGTTCCGTGCCGCCCGTAATGAAGATTATCTTTGCATCCTCGCCGCCGAGTTCGACCGCCGCGTCGGCGTCGGGATAGTACTTGCGTATCGCCGTGAAAGCCGCCTGAACTTCCTGCACGAACGCCACGCCGCTGCGCTGAGAAAGTCCCAGCCCCGCGCTTCCCGTAATGGACGCGCGGTATCTGCCGGGATACTTTGCGAGCACGTTTCTGAGTTCGGATATGACCGTTTCCTTTACGCGCGCGTAGTGCCTGACGTAGGATTTATATAATATTTTTCCGCTGCCGTCGATTGCAACCACCTTTACGGTGGTAGAGCCGACGTCTATTCCCAAGAGATTTGCCATATGTGTATCACCTTTTTCAAGTTACGGGTAGACTGTTCCTTTTAGATTATATCACAAACAAATAATCTTTTCAATGAGTGCGCGGGCGCAAAAACAACTTAAATTATGAAATTTTTTTCATTGTTCCGACGGCGCCCGCCCTGCGGCGAACTTCCTGCGAGTTGCCATTCCTCCGCGGATGTGCCTCTCCGACAGGTTTTTGTCGAGCACCTTTCTCACCTCTTCGCAGAGTTCTGCGTTAAACGAGCTCAGCCTCTCGGTGACGTCCTTGTGCACCGTCGACTTGCTCACGTCGAAATGGGCTGCGGCATCTCTGACCGTCGCGCCCGTTTCAATGATATACTCCGCCTCCATCTTCACCCGCCTTAGTATGTAGTCCCCTTCCGTCTGTCCTTCCCACATCATATATCCCCCCTGCCTTTTTGCGGTGATATATACTATGTCGTTTTAGCGCGATTTATGCCCCTTTTTGCCGTCGCCTGACCGCATTTGACGCGTTTTGAGGATTTTGGGTATAAATTTTTGTTGAACTATTGACAAACAACCCGTTCTGTGATATTATTTTGATATCAATTAAATATCGGAGGATATGATAATTATGGAAGAAAAACTGCTCAAGGGCAGAAAATGCGGACTTGCGGTGGTCATTCTGGTCATTGCCGCATACATCGCCGCGTTCGCGCTGATGTTTTACGGCTTCGTAAACGGCTACGGCGAAGGCGACACGGTGCTGAGTATGCCCCACGCCGTACTTGCAATAGTCTGCCTGATACTTTTAATGCTGCTGTGGATACCCCTGCTCGGTCTGAAGATTTTAAGACCGCAGGAGGCATATGTTCTCACCCTGTTCGGCAAGTACTACGGAACGCTTAAGGGCGAGGGCTTTTACTTCGTAAACCCCTTCTGTTCGGCGATCAACCCCGCCTCTGCGACAAAGCTCAACCAGAGCGGAGACGTGAACAGCGCGTCCGCCAATATGCAGATTACAAACAAGAACGAGGGAATTAAGTTCGAGTTCGGCGGCAAGGACAAGAGAATATCCTTGAAGATTATGACGCTCTCCAACAGCAGGCAGAAGATAAACGACTGTCTGGGCAACCCCATAGAGATAGGCATTGCCGTAATGTGGAAGGTCGTCGACACCGCAAAAGCGGTGTTCAACGTGGACAACTACAAGGAATATCTCTCCCTCCAGTGCGACAGCGCATTGAGGGACATAGTGAGAATTTACCCCTATGACGTAGCCGAGGGCGTGGACACGACGGGCGACGGACAGCCGGACGAGGGCAGCCTTAGGGGCAGCAGCGAGCTGGTTGCCGAGCGCATAAGGGAAAAGATACAGTCCAAGGTGAGCGCCGCCGGACTTGAAATAGTCGAAGCGCGAATTACCTACCTTGCGTACTCCCCCGAAATTGCCGCCGCAATGTTGCAAAGACAGCAGGCATCGGCGATAATCGACGCGAGAAAGATGATTGTCGACGGCGCGGTGGGAATGGTCGAAATGGCGCTTGAAAGGCTCAACAGCGGCGGAATGGTGACTTTGGACGACGAGAGAAAGGCGGCTATGGTGAGCAATCTTTTAGTTGTGCTCTGCGGGAATAAGGACGCGCAGCCCGTTGTAAACAGCGGCAGCCTGTACTGATAGGTTAGAAATGGAAAACAAGGACAACAAAAAACAGATACCTTTAAGACTGTCTGCAAAGCTGTACAACGCAATTGCCGCCTGGGCGGAGGACGACTTCCGCTCTGTAAACGGACAGATAGAATATCTGCTGTCCGAATGCGTTCGCCAGCGCAAAAAGAACGGTAAATACGTCGGCGAGGACATAGACGTTCCTCCCGAACTGGATATCTGACAATATTAAAGGCGTTCGCGCAGGACTGCGCGAACGCCTTTAAAAGTCAGGGGGAATTGCTCCGCTACTCACCCCCCCCACGCCCTGTAAAAGGGCGTTCCGACGCGTAAAAGGACCGAAGGTCTGCCCGTCCTCGGTCCTTATCTCTATCCGTTGAGTTTATCCATAAGCGATACAATCTGCATAGGCGAAGTGACGATATAGTCGGCGCCCGCCTCTTTAAGCTCTTTTTCGCTGCCGTAGCCGTACAGCACTCCCGCCGACTTAATACCGTTTTCTCTTGCGCCGATTACGTCGTGTTTTCTGTCGCCTATCATAAGAGCGCGGGCGACGTCGGAGATGCCGAATTTTTCGATTGCATAGGCGATTACGTCCGCCTTTTCCGCTCTGCTGAGGTCTAACGACGCACCCGCCACCCCGTCGAAATAGTTCATAATGCCGAAGTGCCGAAGTATTCTTTCGGCGAAAATTTCAGGCTTGGAAGTGGCGACAAACAGTCTGTACCCCTTCCCCTTGAGCGCCCCGAGCGCTTTGCCGATGTCGGGATAGAGCTTATTTTCATACAGCCCGTCCTTTTCATAGTACTTACGATACAAGGTAACGGCTTTCAGCGCAGTTTCTCTGTCCATTCCGTAATACTCTTCAAACGAATAGTTGAGCGGAGGACCTATGAACGAGCCGAGTTTTTTTCTGTCAGTTTCCGTAATTCCAAACTGCTTAAGAGCAAAGATTATCGAATTTGTTATGCCCTCGAAAGGGTCTGTAAGCGTACCGTCAAGATCAAAAAGCAACGTATCGTATTTCATAAAAAACTCCCGTCGGCAAAGGCACCGACGGGTAAATTATAGAAAATTTTGCGCCGCGTGTCAACAAGGTTGACCTCCGCCGCGCCAAAATTGTCCCGCGCCGCGCCGTTCGGCGCGGGGCAGATAGAAATTCAGAGCTTTATCATACCCCTGAGAACGTCATAGTCGTAATTTACGGATATAGTACGGGGATCTTCGGGCACTTCAAAATTCTCCGCCCTGTCGACTATCGCCGCGTTCTGCGCGGCGAGGCTGTCAATCTCACCTTCAATCCTGTCTATTTCCGAGAGGACATAGTCAAAAACGATATCCCTGATATCCTCATCCCACTTTGAGAATACTCCCTTGAGAGTATATATCGTGACGGAAGAGAGCGAAACCCGAGAGTTCTCGTCCATAGTGCCGACAGCGGTAACCACGATGCTGTTCACCGCGTCGCAGAAATGATATTCAAACTTCGTGAACTCGCCCGTTTGCTGACTGTAATGCCAGTTGAGGGTAGTTACGCCCATATCGCCCGTCTGCTCGTCCCAGAAATATTCGAGTTTTGCATTCGTATTGTCGCCGCTGACTTCGTGCATCTGAGCGAGATAAACCCTGTCGCTATCCATATTTACGCCGACAAACTGCGCCTTTACGGGCTTTACCCTGCTCAAAATGAGCAACATATTCTTCAACTGAATGTCCGTGTAGTCGTTCGCCTGAATATTTGCGCCCCAATCGACGTTGCTGTAATCGACGTTAAAACTTCCTATGAGCGCTCCACCTTCATATTCTTCGATGAGCGAGAGCTGTATCTGGCTGTACGAATAGATGTCGGCTATGTAAGTATTGATGAGGCTGACAACATCCGTGCTGGTGTTCGGCAAACGGTCGGCGAGCAGCGCAAGCACGTCGTCCAGACTGAGCGCGTCATCTGCCGCCGCACTCAATTTGTGCGCATATGAAAATGCAGACACGTTGTCGCTCAGCCCGTCATAGATTGAATTATATATTTTCTTCGTCTCTTCGTTCTGTGCAACGAACTCCGCAATGTTCCACCTGCCCGACTCGCTGAAATAGCCGCCGTCGCCCTCTTCCGGAGTATCTTCTCCGCAGCCGCAGAATACGCCCACAGCGCATATCGCCGCCGCACACGCGAGCGCGGCGGACAATCTAAATAACTTGGATTTCATAGTTTCTCCCTCTGCCACAATTCAGATTGGCATAAATGTCATATTAAAAATGACACTTTATCCGACATATGTCAAGCACCTTTTTTTTAATTCAATATCGGCAAACCTGCGGACGGCGCGGGTCGGACTTCTGGCGGGTTCAGAGGCGCGGCGGGAGCTTTGCCCTCATTTCTTCCCTCAAGTTTATCCTTTCCCCGTCGGCAAAAAACGTGCCGTCACCCACGGCGTGCAGAATTCGCCTGTCTTTAACGTCCTCATTTTCGACCACCCTGAGTACTTTCAGCACTATAAAGCCGTATTTTTCTATATAGTCGACTACCCTGCACTCAAGGCACGACATACATTCGCCGATCATCGGCGCGCCGACAATCTTCGCCCTGATTTTAGTCAGCCCGAATTCTGAAAATTTGTCCGTATCCTCGCCGCTCACCATACCTATGCCGACGACCGTCCTTGCCATTCCTGCGGGAGGTATGCACACGCAGCACTCCCCCGTGCGCATAAGCGCGCCGAACGAATAGTTCCAACTGCCCGTCGTAATTACGATGAGCTGGTCGAAATCGATTGCCATTGTCCAGGATATGGTCATTACGTTATCTCTGTCCCCGTCAGACGTAGTAACCAGCACTACGGGTCCCGGCTCTATAAAAGTAAGCGCCCTTTCAACCGCTGCTTCCTTCATACTTCGCCTCCTTTTTATGTTATATTTTTACTATATTTTAGCACCTTTTATATCTCCCTGCCAGCAAAAGGAGACAAAAAAGTACACACAAAACGGGGGCTATTTTATGAATAATATAACTTTCCGTCCAAAATGAGTATATGACTGCCGATATCGTCGGATAAGTCCAGACCGAATTCGTCAGTCGCCGACAATATATCTTCCTCTGAAATTATGCCGAACAAATCGGCTATATCTTCAAGCCTCTTTATAAATTTATTATCCGCATCAAAAAAATCAACCCCAAAACTGTAGGCAATTATTCCATACGCCTTGCCGTCTTTGCACTCAATGTCTATTTCGGGTTCCCACCCATATCCGATCATCAGATTGACGTTATCTGTGAACCTCTGTCTGTCAAATCTCTTAATTTCATCCATATCTTTTACACCTCAATTGAACATCAGATAATATCACGGCAAAGTCAGAATGTCAATATGTATTTAATGTTAGTTTAATTCAACATTTACATTTTCCACGACCTTATGGTCCCGAACCTCGTCGGCGTGCGCTTGCCTTACGAGAGCTTTTCTTTCGTAAACCTCTCCCCTGCCGCGACGCCTCCTCTTCCCAAAAAAGTACTTCGTCCTTTTTCGGGAGCCCCTCTTTTCCTTAGCGCGTATGGCATCGGGACGTTTTCCGTTCACCCGCAAAAAAAGAGAAGGGCAATAACCCTTCTCTTTTTTTGGTCGAGGCGACGGGATTCGAACCCACGACCTTATGGTCCCGAACCATACGCGCTACCAACTGCGCTACGCCTCGATTGCTAAATAATTATATATTTATTTGCCCGTCCCGTCAAACAAATTGACTTGATATAACAAAAAATTGTTCCGCTCCCGGCGCAGGACAAAGACCTGCACGGCAATTTGCCGCACAGGTCCTGCCCACAGGAGACGATAAGCCCCCGTCAGTTTGCCCCGTCCCTGAACTTATACCTCTTCAGCGCGAGCGTTACGACCATACCCTTGATATAGTTGGCTCCGCTTATTTTAACCCGAACGCTGTCGCCGACCGACCCGTCGTGCAGATAGGTACAGCTTACGCCCTTATGTTCGGGATGAAGCGTCCTTATGGTATTTTTGAGTGCCTCGCCGTTTATTTCAAGCTGCGCATATGCACACTTGCAGCCCTCGCTGTCATAGGCGACGTCATAGTCGATTTCATAAAGACCGTCGGCATTGAGCTTTACGGTGTCGCCATTCATACTCATATCCTCGGTATCAGAAGGATATACGGCGGCAAGATTGCTTACCGGGGCATTTGTGGTAGACGGCAAGGATGAACTGCGCGATACCAACGCCGAGGCGAGAGTTGCCGTATCGCCCGATGCCCCCGTCGGACCGGTGGGACCGGTGGGACCTGTCGCGCCCGTCGCACCCGTCGGACCCGTGGGTCCCGTCACGCCTGTCGCACCCGTCGGACCTGTCGCACCCGTCGGACCCGTGGGTCCCGTCACGCCTGTCACACCCGTTGGACCCGTGGGACCTGTCGCGCCTGTCGCACCCGTCGGACCGGTCGCACCCGTCGGACCCGTGACACCAGACGCGCCCGTAGGGTACTTTATGACTTCGATATGATAGTGGTACGAATTGCCGCATCCGCCGCACCCGCCGAAGCCGCCGCAACAATCGCACGCGAACAGCTCTTTAAAGATATCATTTATCATTCGGTTTTATTATTCCTTTTAACTTCTTCTCCTCAAAATAGCGCTTATTGCAAAGATAGCTCTCGTCGTTCGGTCGGAAGGAGCCCGCCAGCTCGTTGAAGCGCTCGGCACGTTCGATATCGCCCGTTCTGTCTGCAATTACGCACAGATTTATGGCAGGTATATAGCCCGAATACGAAATATCGACAAAGCCGCCGCCAGCCACGTCGTCGCCGACGTTCAGCGCGCAACCATACCAATATTCCGCCGCTTTGAGGTCGCCGCGGCGAAAAAAATATTCGCCCAGATGACAACAGTCCTCCGCGCGAGGGCGAGATATCAGAAAGGCGGAGACAAGCGATTTTACCGCCTCTTCCTCGCGCCCGAGGCGCATCTGCGCCCTGTAAATGGTCCTGCAAGCCTCTACCTTGTTTTCAATCCAGCCGTCGCCCGAAATAAAATCTTCGAGCACGGCGACACTTTCCCTGAGCATTCCGTTGAAAAAGAGCTCTCTGCCGTAATAGAACTTCTCCCGCGGGGACAGTTCCTTTCCGCCAGAAATCAGCTTCTGATATATCCTCAGGTTGCGCATAGGGTCGCCGCTTTTGACCTTTTTGTGAAGTATGCACGCCTCCGACCAGACCAACTTGCCTGCGGGCGTAAGCGCTTCGTGCACGGCGCCTTCCCACTTAAGCCCGAGTTCGCGGCGGATTATCCTCTCCCTGTAATAGACAAAAGTCGGAGCGTCGCCCTCGGCAAAGGCATACTTTACATACGCGACGTCGAACCCGCCCGCATCGACAAGCTTTCTTATAGCAAGCGCATCGGCGGCGGGCACTACGTCGTCGGCATCCAGCCACATTACATAGTCGCCCGCGGCAAGCGAAAACGAAAAGTTGCGCGCCGCAGAGAAATCGTCGCGCCAGGCGAAGTCATATACCCTGTCGGTAAACCTCTTCGCAATGTCCTTCGTCCCGTCGAGCGAGCCCGTGTCGACGACGATGAGTTCGTCGGCGATGTCCTTTATTCCTTCTAAGCATCGGGCGAGGGTGAGCTCCTCGTCCCGAACTATCATACATATGCTAAGCGTCATATTCAAAGAGTTAATACAGTATATGCCGCCCCCGTCGCCGCCGTTACCAATAGGGCTGAAAACTCAATGAAAAAGGCGGGCATACTGCCCGCCGAAAATGCCAAGATATTTTAAATTGCCCCGCACATATGCCGAAGTTAAGCGCGCGAAGCGTCGACCACCGCAAAGGAAAAATCGCCCTTTACGCACAGCTTGTCGCCGACATAGAGCTCGCCGTGAATGAAGTAAAAGCACGCCTTTTTGCCCGTCAGCGTGACGACCGTCCTCACCCTGTCGCCCGGGCGCACCTGAGAGCGGAAACGCACGTTGTCTATACCCGTGTAGAATGGCGTCTTGCCAGCCATATCGCCGACATCGCCCTGCAGCAGAACGCACGCCGACTGCGCAATCATCTCGCACAGAATGACGCCGGGCACGACGGGATAGTCGGGAAAGTGCCCGCGGAGGAAGAATTCGTCGCCGCGGACGGTATAGAACGCCTCTGCACTGCCGTCCTCCTTTCTGTACGCCTCCTCTATGAGCAGCATATCCTCCCTGTGGGGCAGCAATGCCGTTATCTCTTCTCTGTTCATAGTTCCTTCCTCCTCATCTGACCCTGGCGGCGGCGCCCTTAAGAAGCTCCTCCGCCTCCGCGCACATCTCGGTAATTATTTCCGCCGCGCTCTGCCTTTTGGTGACCAGCCCCGCAATCTCGCCGCAGAGGAAAGAGCCGTTTTCGACGTCGCCCTCCCTCGCCGCGCGGTACAGCGCGCCCTTGCCGAGGTTTTCAAGCTCTTCGTCGGTGACGGTACTGTCGCTCTCCTTTGCCTTGAAGAGGTTGGCGAGCGGCGTTTTGAGCGCCCTTACGGGATGCCCGAGGCGTCTGCCGGTGACTATTGTTTCCCTGTCGCCTGCCTTCAGCACGAGCTGTTTGTAGTTTTCGTGAACGGTACATTCGTCAGCCACGAGGAAGCGCGTGCCCACCTGAACGGCGCAGGCGCCCAGCATAAACGCCGCGGCAACTCCCCTGCCGTCGGCGATGCCGCCCGCAGCTATGACGGGTATCTTTACAGCCGAGCATACCTGCGGCACTAGCGCCATCGTAGACAGTTCGCCTATGTGCCCGCCGGACTCGCCGCCTTCCGCCACGACGGCATATGCGCCCCTCTTTTCCATCATTCTGGCAAGGGCGACGCTTGCGACGACGGGAATGACCTTAATGCCCGCCGCGAGCCAGTCCTTCATATATATTCCGGGGTTGCCCGCGCCCGTCGTGATGACGGGTATCTTCTCGTCTGTTACCACCTTTGCCACCTCTGCGGCGTAGGGGCTCATCAGCATAATGTTGACGCCGAAGGGCTTGTCCGTCAGCGCCCGCACCCTGCGTATCTCCTCGCGGAGCTGTTCGCCGTTCATATTCATTCCCGCGATTATGCCAAGCCCGCCCGCTTCGGACACGGCCGAGGCGAGAGAGGCATCCGCAACCCACGCCATTCCGCCCTGAATTACGGGGTAGCGTATTCCCAACTCTTCGCAAATCTTACTTACTATCATATGCATCTCCTAAATCGCGCGCATATGCGCGCATCCTTGCGCCGCCTGCAAGGCAGCGACGAAATTCGGTGAAGCGGGCGATTTCTGCCCGCGCGTTACACTGCTATTTATAGCATAACTTACCCCACCTTGTCAAATAGTGTGAAGCCTCTTCGGCAAAACGCGTGAACCGCTACCGTCAAAATATTTTCGGCAACTGCATAACTATGTTTCATTATTTTCAGAATATTATTTCAGAAGAGCCAAATCAATAATTTCTCTCAATCCGTGGCAATATTCAGGTATGAATATTATCCGCAGTCGAAACACGGGTTTCAGAGAATACGATTTTTAATTGCTGAGCGCATCGCCATATTTTTCGATGTAAATACCGGCTATCTGCTCCAGTTAAGGGATTAACCTTTAACGGTTGCCTGCTTCCGCACGAAAAGCAAAAGAACCGAGCAAGGGAAATACCTTACTCGGCTCTCGATTCGTTTCTATGGGTGTTTTCAGCGACGATTTTGCGGCCGTTGACGTCCGCGAGGAACTATGCTACCATAGCCGACCGAAAAAGCACAAATTCAGATGGCTGGAAAAGGTAATCATTCAAATCGGACGATTATGCCAAAGAAATCGCGGGTAAAAAATAATCCGGACTTCGGATATGTTCCGAGGTTCGGATTATTCTGGTGTGGTGACCCCTACGGGAATCGAACCCATGATACCACCGTGAAAGGGTGATGTCTTAACCGCTTGACCAAGGGGCCTTATATGTAAACGCCGAATTATCGACGCCGTTGTTGTTTTGGTAGCGACGGGTGGATTCGAACCGCCGACCTGCCGGGTATGAACCGGCCGCTATAGACCAACTAAGCTACGTCGCCATATGCTGTTGCGAAAGCGGCGGTTTGGTTGCGGGGGCGGGATTCGAACCTCGCGACCTCCGGGTTATGAGCCCGACGAGCTACCTGGCTGCTCTACCCCGCGATAAGCTGTACCGCTTTCGCTAAGCTTTATCATTCTATTAGATAATGGGCTTTTTGTCAATCGTTTTTACAGCTTTTTTTTATTTTTTTATGATTTTTTTTGCGCATTATTTCACTGCGCGTCGACGCTTACATAGCTCTTTACGGAGTTGGCGATATTGAACATATGGTCGCCTATACGCTCCATATTGACGGCAAGCTGAAGGAATACGGAGCCCGCCTCCGGCGAACATCTGCCCTCGTTGGTGCGGCGAATATGCGACTGCTGCATCTTCCTGCACATTGCGTCCGTGGCGTTTTCCGCATTCTCGATATTCTGCATATAGCTGAGATTATGCCCCGCAAACGCGAGCTCGACATATTTGTAGAGTTCCGACAGGTCTGCGTCCATCTCCCTTATCTCCTCTACGGCGTGGTCGGAGAACTTCGTATTGCTGTCTATCAGCGTCTGGGCATATTCGGTAATATTTTCCGCATAGTCGCCTATACGCTCTAGGTCGGAGGTGACGTGATAGAACGACGAAACCTTCCTTTCGTCCGTTTCGGATATCTCCTGCGAGGACAGCTTTATGAGGAACTGCGTTATGTACTTGTTGAGCGCGTCGATTTCCTTTTCGGTATTGTCGAACTCGTCCTTCCCCTCCATCGAGCCGCTGAGCAGCATATTGAGCGAACGCTTGTAGTTGGCGAACGCGAGCTGACCCATCTTGACGATTTCCTGCCTTGCCTGTCCGACGGCGATGGCGGGCGTCTTTAGAATACGTTCGTCAAGTATCTGGTTGGGAGTGATCTTGCTTGCGCCCGTCTTTTTGTCGGGTACGATGAGGCAGGCGAGCTTTACGAGATAGTCGAGGAACCAGACCAAAATAAAAGTCGTTGTGACATTGAAGAAGAGATGGAATATGGCTATCTGCCATTCGGTGTTGGGTATTATGCTGGAAATTAAGCCGGCAATCTGCTTGCCCCAGAATGCGACGGGGCAGATGAACACGAGGCAGCCGAATATGTTGAACATGAGATGCACGCAAGCCGTGCGCTTTGCGTTCGTAGTTGTGCCTATCGAGGAGATGACCGCCGTGACGCAGGTGCCGACGTTGGTGCCGAGCACGACGCACATTGCCATCTGCAGGCTCATAAGTCCCGCCGACGCAAGGGAGATTATTATTGCCGTTATCGCCGATGACGACTGCATAATTCCCGTGAGCACCAGACCTATGAGGAAGAGCACGGGAACTTCCCACGTGAGGTTTCCGGCGGAGTTGTTGCCGAGACTTGCAAAGAGCGACCTTATCGCGTCGCCGACCTCGCTGCCCTCTGCAGTGAGCTCGTTAACCGAGACGGACATTACGTTCAGTCCTATGAAAATCATACCCAACCCGGAAAGTATGCTGCCTATGCGCTTGTTTCTGTCCGTCTTGGAAGTCATTGTCACGAGTATTCCGACAAATGCCACAAAGGCGAATATTGCCGCAATTTTCAGCTCTGCGCCGCCGGATGACAGCGCAGATATGAACGCCGAAATCGTCGTGCCGATATTTGCGCCCATTATGACCGATGTCGCCTGCGCAAGCGTCATAAGTCCGACGTTGACGAAGCCGACAAGCATAACCGTCGTCGCAGACGAGGACTGGATGAGTGCCGTTATCGCCGCGCCCGTACCTATGCCCGCAAAGCGATTTGCCGTCGCCTTGCCCATAAGAGTACGGATATTTCTGCCGGCAGCCTTTTCGAGGTTGGCGCCCATCATATCCATACCTATCATAAATATGGCAATGCCGCCGAGCACCAGGCAGAAATTATTGATTATTAGCATTACTCCCTCTATACTCATATTCTTCCCTTCCGAAAAATTTTTACATAAGTATTACTTAAATCAGACAAGCAGCCAAACAGACTGCAATTTTATTATATCTGTAAAAAAGATATTTTGTCAATCAAATGATACAAATTTCCCGCGCCAATTATGTTGACATACGGCGCGCGCGGGTATAAAATCAATCAAAAAAACGGTGATTATATGTTTAATATTGTGCTTGTAGAGCCAGAAATTCCGCAGAATACGGGCAATATTGCAAGAACCTGCGCCGCGACGGGGTGCAGACTGCACCTTGTAAAACCGCTGGGATTTGAGATAAACGACAGATATTTAAAGCGCGCGGGGCTCGATTACTGGCAATACCTCGACGTGAAAATATGGGAAAATCTTGACGAGTTTTTTGCCGCAAACGGCGACGCCAAATTTTACTTTTTCACGACGAAAGGCAGAAAGCGGCATATTGACGCGCGCTTTAACGAGGGCGACTTCCTCGTGTTCGGCAAGGAGACAAAGGGACTGCCCGAAAGTCTGCTTAAGGCTCACCCGGACAGTTGTCTGCGCATACCTATGCTGGGCGACCTGCGCTCTTTAAACCTTTCCAACTCGGTGGCGATAGCCGTGTACGAAGGTCTCCGGCAGTCCGACTTTGCCGGCTTCAACGTATCGGGGCAGCTCCACACTATGCGCTGGGAAGATATGTGAGGGGAAATTTGACTTCGCCCCTTTACTTTTTGTCTTTTATACTGTATAATGATATACGATTATGAGAACTTTGCCGAAAAAGATTGTCGTGGCAAGCGGCAACGTGCATAAAATTGAAGAGATTAAGCGCATATTCAGCGACGCGGAGATAATTTCTATGCGCGAGGCGGGCTTTAAGGGCGACATAGAGGAGAGCGGAAAGACATTCAGGGAGAACGCGTACATCAAGGCAAAGGCGGTATGCGACTGCGTCAAGGCTCCCGTTCTCGCCGACGACAGCGGGCTGTGCGTGGACGCGCTCGACGGCGCGCCCGGCGTTTATTCCGCGCGCTTTTCGGGCGGCAATTCCGCCGACAACAGGGCGCTTTTATTGAAGAGAATGGAGGGTATTTCCCACCGCGCCGCCAGCTTTGCCTGTGCGGTATGCCTTATTTACCCCGACGGCAACGCGCTGTTCGGCGAGGGATATACGCGGGGCAAAATACTCTTCGAGGAAAAGGGAAACTGCGGTTTCGGTTATGACAGCATATTCTATTCGGATGACCTTAAAAAGTCCTTCGGCGAGGCGACGGAAGAGCAAAAGAACTCCGTCTCCCACCGCTACCGCGCGCTGGAAGATTTACGGAGCAAACTGTGAAGACATTCATCGTAGTTAGCGATACTCACGGCAACAGGGCGGCTTTGGATAAGCTTGACCCCCTCTTTGCCGAAAACGACTATATAATACACCTGGGCGACACTTCGGGCGACGGCGCTGCGATTGCGAGGCGCTATCCCGACAAGACATACCTTCTGAACGGCAACTGCGACATTATGCGCTGCGGCGAAAGCGAGACGATAATTGACGCCGAAGGCGTAAAGATTTTTGCCTGCCACGGCGACAGGTACGGCGTCAAGCACACGTACGAGCGAATTGCCGACAAGGCAAGGCAGGAGGGCTGCGCGGCGGCGCTCTTCGGACACACGCACCGCGCCTGCGAGGAAGAGATGTACGGCGTTAAGCTGTTTAACCCCGGCACTCTCTCCAGATATTCACACAAGAGCTACCTCTACCTGGTCGTCTCCGACGGCAGGGTGACGGGCAAAATCGTCGACGCTGACGGTTTAATACAATAACGAGAGGCAAATATGAAATTCAAACACACATTTCAGGTCTTTATCGACAACTTCTCAACGACGTATAAGCTGCTTTTGTACAAGCTGATAGTGACGCTGATCACCGTCGGGCTGTGCTGCGCCATTATACTCCCCACGCTCAGCCACATAACCGACACGGGCGAATACATAGCACTCAAGGACGCCGCAATCGAACTTTGGAACTCGCTGATAAACCTCGACACCAACCTGCTGCACGGCAATCTGGTTGCGCTGAGAGAGGCGCTTGACACCTTCCTCGAGATGCTTGGCACCAAGACGGGCGACTTTGCGCTTTGCGCAACCCTGCTCGTCGTGGTATACCTCATCAACCGCTTCCTTTCGGGAATAGGCACATACACGACGGGTTCGCTCATCAACGACAGAATGGCGCTGAGAACAAACTCCGCGTTCATCTACACGATGACGAAAAACCTTGCAAAGTCCAGCCTGTTCAGCGTCATTTACGTGCCCGTATGCTTTGTATACGACCTCATATGCGCGCTAATATGCTTCGGTATAGTCACCGTTTCGCCGATGCTCATCAAGATATTCGCGCTGACGACGCTGCTCATTCTGTTCGCGGCGCTCAAGAACACATTTGTATGCGACTGGCTGCCCTCCATAATTCACGGCAAGATGTCCAACAAGGAAGCCATCATATATGCCGTTTCGAGGACGGGCAAAAAGACGGCATTCATCTTTTCCAACCTGCTGATAATTCAGCTTATAATAGTTGCGATGAACGTTGCGGCGTTCATACTTACTTTCGGCGCAGGACTTCTGATAACGCTGCCCGCCTCCTACATCATTTTAAACTGCTTCCAGTTCGTGAACTACTACGACGGAAACTCGATAAGGTACTTCCTCGACGAGAACACCATTATAGGTCCCGAGCGCGACAGACCTCTTACGAGGGAGGAATTCTTCCGCGGCGAAGAGGAATGATGCATTTTGCCGCATAAATTATCACAAATTTTATGACAAATTTAAATTTCCCCCTTTACAAAGGGGGATTTTTTTTATATAATTATCTATGACGATAAGTCATATCATATAATTGCGCAAGAGATATACTGCTTGCGGTGGTAAGGAGGACAAGATGGACTATAAAAAGGCTTATGAAAGCTGGCTTGCCGATGCGAGGCTTAATGCCGAGGCAAAACAGGAACTCAGCGCTATTGCCACTGACGAAAAGGAAATAGAGTACAGCTTCGGCGCCGAACTCGAGTTCGGCACTGCGGGAATGAGAGGAATTATAGGATACGGCACCAACAAGATGAACGTATATACCGTGTCCCGCGCGACGATGGGTCTGAGCGAGTTTATAAAGGGTCTCGGACAGGAGGCTATGGACAGGGGCGTAGCGATTTCCTACGATACCCGTCTGAAGAGCGACGTGTTCGCGCGCGCGGCGGCCGACGTGCTTGCAGCAAACGGCATCAGGGCATACGTATTCTCCGACGTGCACCCCGTACCTATGCTGTCCTTCGCGGTCAGGGATTTAGGTACGATTGCGGGCATTATGATTACCGCATCGCACAACCCCAAGCAGTACAACGGATATAAGGTCTATGGCGCGGACGGCGCACAGATGAGCCCCGAGGACACCAAGGTGGTGGTAAACAGCATACAGAAGATTACCGACTACCTCTCCGCCCCCGTTCCCACGGCAGAACAGCGCAAAAAGTACATCAGCGAAGTTCCCGCCAAAGTGGACAAGAACTATTATAAAGAGCTGACGAAGCTGACGCTCTCCAAGAAAGCCGTAAAAGCCTGCGGCAAGGACCTCAAGCTCGTCTATACCCCCGTACACGGCTCCGGCTATGTACCCGTTACCACCATATTGAAGAAGATAGGCATCAACGCCACCGTAGTTCAGGAACAGGTCGCAAAGGACCCCGAGTTCAGCACGGTAAAGGTTCCCAACCCCGAATATAAGGAGACGCTGACGATGGGCATCAAGCTCGCCGAAAAGATCGGCGCGACCGTCGTATTCGGCACCGACCCAGACAGCGACCGCCTCGGCGTTGCGGTAAAGAACGACAAGGGCGAATTTGAAGCTCTTTCCGGCAACCAGGTGGGCATACTCCTCCTCGACTACATACTCACCCGCCTCGAAGAGGACGGCGACCTGCCCAAAAATGCGGCGGTAGTCAAGTCATTCGTTACGACGGGTATGGCAAAGCCCATCTGCCAGAAGTTCGGCGTAACGCTGTTTGAAGTGCCCGTCGGCTTCAAGTTCATCGGCGAAAAGATAAAGCTCTGGGAGAGGGACCACTCCCACACCTTTGTGTTCGGCTTCGAGGAGAGCTGCGGCTACCTCCGCGGCACGCACGCAAGGGACAAGGACGCCGTGGTTGCCTCTATGCTCTGCGCGGAGATGGTATGCTATTACACCTATAAGGGCAAGACGGTCTTCGACAGGCTCAACGAGATATATAAGACATACGGCTATGTGCTCGACTGCAACGTATCGATACAGTATCAGGGTCTGAACGCGATGAAGGAGATGAACGCCGTCGTAGACGCCCTCAAGGTTGCACCCGTAAAGCACTTTGACATCTACGAGGTATCTTCATTCAGAGACTATTCCAGGGACGAAAAGACCGACCTCGTGACGGGCGAAAAGTCGCCTATCGGCTCGCCCAAGACCAACTGCGTATACTATGAACTAAAGAACGGCAGCTTTGTCTGCGTGCGTCCTTCGGGAACCGAGCCCAAGCTCAAGATTTACTACTCCGTAAAGGCAAACAACAAGGCAGATGCCGAGGTTACGCTCGGCAAGCTCCAGACCGCCGTCGAGGAGATGCTTGCAAAGGCAAAGAAGTAATTATTTTATAGAATAGTGCGCCGCCCCGCGCGATAGACTATCGCGCGGGGCGGCTTTTTCTGTGTACTGAAATTTTGCGCTGTATATGGCAGGGCGGGCGCCGTAATGCGGCGCAGGGCGGTTTTGTCGCCCCGACATTGCCCCTCAATATGGCAGGGGCGTGCGCCGTTCTTCGGCGCACGCCCAATATTTTTATTGTCGTTTAAGCAAAAGGATAGCCGCCGCTAATCCGTCCAGCCCGTACGGTTCGCCTTGAACCATTCGGTATCCTTTAGCTTTGTGGTATTGTTGCTGCACCAGAGCTTGAGCTGGTTTTCGTCGATATAGAACACTATGTCGCCGTTCATAGGCTCGAACGTGCCCGCGTCGTAGTCTATGCACATAGTCGTTACGTAGACGTTTTCGGTGTACTTGCTTACCCTGTCAATGAACGCCTGCGTGGGGAAGGTGTTGTCGGGGTTGTCGGTGTATTCGGTTGCGCCTGCGCAGCAGCATACGGCTATGTTTTCAGGCTGAATTACCGAAAGCAGCTTATCCGTCGTGGAGGTCTTGCTGCCGTGGTGACCGCCCTTGAAGAGCTTTACCTTAGGGAGCTGGTTGTCGTCTACGAGGTGGCTCTCGCCGTCGCCCTCGAGGTCGCCCGTGAAGAGATAGTGGCTCGCCTCGCCCTCAGCGGGAGTATAGCTGAGGAGAACGCATACGGAATAGTCGTTTTCGTCCGCCGTCTCGTTTTCGTAATAGTAGTTATACAGCACGTTGAGAGTAAGCGTTCCGTCGTCGTTGAGGGCATAGCTTTTGGACGCGCCGTCCCTTTCATACCAGCACTGGGTCGCAGTATAGACGGTTGCGCCCCTTTCCTCCGCAAATTCGGTTGCGGCGACATAGTCCTTATAAATCTGGCTGTCGGTGTTGTGACCGGAGAACTCAATTATAGTACCTATGTTATACCTGTAGAGTATGCCCGTCTTTGTGCCGCCGTCGGAGTTGCCGACAAAGCCTGCTATGTGGTCCTGGTGCGCGTGTGTGGCAATGACGTATTCGAGAGTACCGTCCGTGCAGTACTGGTCTATGTATGCGCTTATCGTGCTGGCGCTGCTCTTCCTCGAGCCGGCATCTATAAGTACTTCGGTATCGCCGCACTTTATTAAAGTGCTGTCGCCCGTGTACTTATTGCCGAGCTGAAGAAAATGAATGGAGAACTGCGACGTTGCAATGTCCGCGAGCTCGCCTTCGGGTACGGGCTGAGAATTTACCCCCTCCGTGCCCTCAGGGTCGTCGTCATCGCTGTCGTAATAGAGCGTCTTGGTGTATTCGAGGTATGCCGCCTTAGCCTTGTCGTAGAGCTTGTAGAACGTTTCGGGGAAGAAGAAATAGAGCACCAGAGCCGCTATTACAAGCAGCAATATTATGGTGACTATGACCGCCGCAACGCGCGCAATGAACCTCTTTTTCTTTGCAGAAGTTCTGCCTTTCTTTTTTGTTGCCATATTTTCCTCAATATGCCCGTCGGCGCAACGAATGCGCCGAACGGTAGATTATCTTATAGATTTTTGAGCTGATTGAGTATCTTATCCCTCATCTCGATGAACTTGTTGAGCTTTTCCCTCTCCGCATCCACCAGCTTTTTGGGCGCCTTGGAGATGAACCCGTGATTGTTGAGCTTGCCGTCGGCGCGCTTGATTTCGCCCATCACCCTGTCGAGTTCGGCATTGAGCCTCGCCCTCTCCTTTTCGGCGTCGACGAGCTCGCCCATAGGGATATACAGCGTGCCTATGCCCGTCACCTTGGTTATGAGCTTTTCGCCCGCCTCCTCCTGCGAGGAGATGACCTTTATGCCCTCCGCCCCCGCGAGCTTGCATATGCACTCCGCATTGGTCTGAATGAGGCGCTTTGCGTCGGTGACGAGATAGACGTTGACCTTCTTGGAAGGCGCACAGCCCGTCTCTACCTTGACTTCCCTTATCGCCTTGATTACGTCCATCACGCCGACGAAGGCAGCAGCCTCCTTCTTATATGCGAGCTTGGAGTTGTATCTGGGGAAGGGCGCGACCATTATGTAGCCCTCCGTCCCCGGCAAATTCCGATATATCTCCTCCGTGATATAGGGCACGAAGGGGTGAAGCAGCCTGAGCGCGTTGTCGAGCACGAAGTAGAGCACGCTGACCGCGCCGTCCTTCCTTGCGTCGTCGTCCGACCACAGCGCGGGCTTGGTGAGTTCTATATACCAGTCGCAGAAGTCCGACCACATAAAGTCGTACATTATCTGGCAGGCAATTCCCAGCTCGAACTTGTTGAGCATAAGCGTCACGTCGCGTATTGCAGACTGCAGACGGGAGATTATCCACTTATCCGCAGGGGTGAGCTTTATCTCCGTGACGGGCTTGATGTTCCTGCCCTCGCAGTTCATAATGACGTAGCGGCTGGCGTTCCAGACTTTGTTCATAAAGTTGCGGCACGCCTCTGCCTTGCCGTCAGAGTATCTGGTATCGTTGCCCGGCGCAACGCCCTGCAACAGGGAGAACCTGAGGCTGTCCGCGCCGTATTTGTCGATTACCTCGAGCGGGTCAATGCCGTTGCCCAGCGACTTGGACATCTTCCTGCCCTGTTCGTCCCTGACCAGCCCGTGAATGAGCACGTCGCGGAAGGGAACTTTGCGCATATGCTCCAGCCCGGAGAATATCATTCTGGCAACCCAGAAGAAGATTATGTCGTATCCCGTGACCAGAACGTCTGTGGGATAGAAATATTCGAGGTCGGAGGTATCGTCGGGATAGCCGAGCGTTGAGAACGGCCACAGCGCCGAGGAGAACCAGGTGTCGAGCACGTCCTCGTCCTGATATATCTTCGTGCTGCCGCAGTCGGGACAACAATCGGGGTCGGTCTTGGAGCAGATGACCTTGCCGCAGTCGGGGCAATACCACACGGGTATTCTGTGACCCCACCAGAGCTGACGGGAGATGCACCAGTCCTTGACGTTTTCCATCCAGTTGTAGTAAATCTTTGCAAACCTTTCGGGCACGAAAGTCGTCTTTTTGTCGGTGACAGCCGCGATTGCGGGCTTTGCGAGCGGCTCCATCTTTACGAACCACTGCTTTGAGACAATGGGCTCTACCGACGTATGGCAGCGGTAGCAATGCCCTACGTTGTGGCTGTGCGGCTCTATCTTTACGAGATTGCCGCGCTCCTTAAGCTCCTCTACGACCGCCTTTCTGCACTCGTAGCGGTCCATACCGACATATTTTCCCGCAAGTTCGTTCATAGTGCCGTCGTCGTTCATCACCTTTACGACGGGCAGGTTGTGCCTTAAGCCGACCTCGAAGTCGTTGGGGTCGTGCGCGGGTGTAATCTTGACGCAGCCCGTGCCGAAGGTCATATCCGCGTGCTCGTCTGCGACGACGGGAATGGGCTTGTTGATTATGGGCAGAATGACGTTCTTGCCGATGTATGCCTTATACCTCTCGTCGGCGGGGTTGACGGCGACAGCCGTGTCGCCGAACATAGTCTCGGGGCGGGTGGTGGCAACTACGACGCCCTCCGTATCCGACCCCTCGAGGAAGTACTTGAGGTGCCAGAAGTTGGACGCCTCCTCCGAATATTCGACCTCCGCGTCCGAAAGCGCCGTTCTGCAGCAGGGACACCAGTTGATAATCCTCGAACCGCGGTAGATGAGACCCTTGTCGTAGAGATTGACGAACACCTCCCTGACCGCTTTGGAACACTTTTCGTCCATAGTGAAGGCAAGGCGCGACCAGTCGCAGGAGGAGCCGAGCTTTTTGAGCTGGGAGACTATCCTGTTGCCGTACTTTTCCTTCCACGCCCAGGCGTGTTCGAGAAATTGTTCCCTGGTCAAATCCTCCTTCTTTATGCCCTGCTTTGCAAGCTCTTCCGCCACCTTGACTTCGGTGGCTATCGACGCGTGGTCGGTGCCGGGCAGCCAGAGCGCGCAATAGCCCTGCATCCTCTTGAAGCGGATGATTGTATCCTGCATCGTCTCGTCCATAGCGTGCCCCATATGAAGCTGCCCCGTGACGTTGGGGGGCGGCATCATTATGGTGAAGGGAACTTTATCGTCGTCCCTTACCGCCTTGAAATATCCCTTTTCTTCCCAATCTCTGTAAATTCTGTCCTCAAATTCTTTGGGGTTATAGGTCTTTTCCATCACAATTCACCTTTTTTTGACTTATCTCTCAATTGACGCATTTAATAATACGGTATTAGTATAAAACAATTGCTCCCCCGTTGTCAATCGTAAGCGCGCAAGCATAAAATGTATTATTAAATTTTTTTAAGGAGAAGAAATTGAAAAAACACATACTCAGCATTCTCGTTGCGGCGGTGACGGCACTGTTTGTACCCTTTGCCTTCGCCTCCTGCAAGAAGGAAGATAACCTTGTACGCATTAACGAGGTGACGCACTCGGTGTTCTATGCTCCCCTCTACCTTGCCGACGCAATAGGATATTTCGGCGAAGAGGGCATCGAGATAGAGCTGACCAACGGCGGCGGTGCCGACGCGACTATGGCGGCGGTGCTCTCCGGCTCGGCAGACGTCGGCTTCTGCGGACCCGAGGCGGCGATATACGTAATTATAGGCGGCTCTACAGACAGCCCTAAGGTATTCGGTCAGCTTACAAAGCGCGACGGAAGCTTCCTTGTGGGCAGAAATGACGAACCCGACTTTGAATGGTCCGACCTGGAGGGAAAGGAAATACTTGCGGGCAGAAAGGGCGGCGTACCCGCGATGACGTTTGAATATACCCTCGACGAGCTGGGCGTGAATGCCACGCTGAACTATGACGTGGCGTTCAATATGATGACCTCCGCCTTCGAGAGCGGCATTGCCGACTACTGCACGATGTTCGAACCCGTGGCGAGCGAATATCAGGCTGCAGGCAAGGGATATATAGTCGCCTCCGTCGGCGAGCAGTCGGGCGAGGTGCCCTATACCTGCTTTATGGCAAAGCAGAGCTATATAGACGCCAATCCCGAAAAAATTGAAGCGCTGCTCACGGGCATAACAAAGGCGGTAAAATACATCAACGAAAACGACGCCGAAAACTGCGCAGAGCTGATTGCACCCTATTTCGACGGGACTTCCGTGGCGTCGCTTGCCACCTCCATTGAAAACTACAAGGCAATTGACGCCTGGGTAACCGATATGGCAATGAAGCCCTCCGCCCTTGACAACCTTCAGGCGATTATGGAAAACAGCGGAGAACTTGCACGGCGGGTGGCGTTTGAAGAACTTGTGCTGACGGACGCAGCGCACGCCGTATACGAAAAGATTTACTTATGATTTTAAGCTTTCAAGACGTAGGCTATACCTACCACACCTTAAACGGCGAGACAGAGGCGCTTAAAGGGCTTAACTTCGGGATATCACGGGGGCAATTCGTCTCCGTGATAGGTCCGTCGGGGTGCGGCAAGTCGACGATACTGTCGCTTGCGGCGGGACTTATAACCCCCTCTTCCGGGCGAATTGTAAGGGAAAATGCCGAGTTCGGGTATATGCTCCAGCGCGACGCGCTTTTTCCCTGGCGCACGGTGGAGGCAAACCTCTTCCTGCCACTCGAAGTAAAGGGACGCAACACCAAAGAGATGCGCGAAAATGCCCTGCGCCTTGCCGAAAAGTACGGACTTAAGGACTTCCTGAAGAAAAAGCCCGCCGAACTTTCGGGCGGGATGAGGCAGAGAGTTGCGCTTATACGCACGCTTGCCGCCCAACCCGAAATACTGCTGTTAGACGAACCCTTTTCGGCGCTCGACTACCAGACGAGGCTGGAGGTCTGCGACGACGTGCAGGGAATAATCAAGAGCGAAAAAAAGACGGCGCTGCTCGTCACCCACGACATTTCGGAGGCGATTGCCCTTTCGGATAAGGTAATAGTGCTCTCTGCGCGCCCCGCTTCGGTAGTTGCCGAACACGACATCGACTTCGGCGGCAATAACCCCAAACACAGGCGCGAATGCGGCGAATTTGCCGCTACGTTTGAAAAGTTGCGCTGCGAACTGGGCATTTAGACCAACTTAGAGGCATACCTATGAAAAACCTGAATTATTCCGCGGCGCACGCCGCATTCCTGAAAAAAAACAGAACGAGGGCAATCCTCGTCAACGTTGCACGCGTGGGCATACTCGCCCTCTTCCTCGGACTGTGGGAGCTCTGCGCGCAGCTTGAGATAATTGACCCCTTCATAACCAGCTCGCCCTCGCGGGTGATAAGGACGATTGGCGAGCTTTACGAGGGCGGAAACCTATTTTACCACATAGGCATAACGCTTATGGAGACGCTTGCGGGCTTTGCGATAGCCGTGATTGCCGGCTATGGCATTGCAGTGCTGCTGTATATGAGCGACAGCGTTAGAAAGGTGTTCGAGCCGTACATAGTAGTGCTCAACTCCCTTCCGAAGATCGCACTCGGTCCGCTCATCATAATCTGGATGGGCACGGGCTATACGGCAATTATCTTTATGACCGTGCTCGTCGCCATAATCGTATGCATTATGAACACGCTGACGGGCTTCCTCTCGGTGGACAGAACAATGCTGACGCTTATGAAGGCGATGGGCGCGAGCAAGCGGGCGACGCTTGTAAAGCTGATTATTCCCGCCTCCCTGCCCACCCTGATAAATACGCTCAAAGTCGCAGTGGGGCTGAGCTGGATAGGCTCGATTATGGGCGAATACATCGTCTCCCGCGCGGGGCTGGGGTACCTCATCGTCTACGGCGGGCAGGTATTCAAACTTGACCTGGTGATGACGGCGACATTCATTCTGTGCGTACTTGCGGGCGGAATGTATGGCATTATTGCTCTCATCGAAAAGAAACTGACCAAATAGCCAAAAGATAACGGCAACTTTCAAGGGGTCCGGAAAGACTTTCCGAACCCCTTGTTTTTTAATTGCCCCGCATATATGCCGCAATCAATGAAGTCTTTTCATAGATTTTGCCGCTCCCGGGAGAGGTTTTACGCGGCACGGTCGACGAGCGATCCCGACATTTTAAGTTCAGTCGGCGCACTCTTCGCCGCAATATGCCGCGCGCTCGCGTTTATTCAGCCCCTTCATTTCGCCGAACTCGGCAAGCAGCTCCACTACCCTGCCGTCGTACGCCGCCTTATATACGGCGCCGCTGCGGAAAATGCGCTTAAAGTCGGATGCAGGGCGGACAAGCTGCGCGCACTCCTCGCGGCGGGCGCCTTCGAGGACAAGCCCCTTATCCCCTTCGCGGCGGCAATGACCGCTAAGGCTGACGGGCGCCCGGCGGCAATTTGCCCCTGTGCGGCTCAGAACGGCGGCGGCAAAGCCAGCGGCAATCGGGTCGTAACCGAGCACCCCGCGCGACGAACACACGCCGCGAACGTTGCCGCGTCCCGATACGCCAGCACTCTGCCCGCTACCGCGCGCTTGGGTATGCGCATATGCGCCGCGCACCTCTTTACGATTGTCCCGACCGCAATAAGGCGCGCACAAACTCTCCGCGCCTGCCGCCTTGCCGTGCTTAGCCCTTATTATATCCCTCTGCCTTGCCAGATACTGCATAACCGCCATAATCTCTCCCCCTCGGGTCATTTTCACCTATGAGTTTACCACTTAAACTTGACAATTGCTGTCATATATGATAAACTTTTTATGAACTTTTTAATATAATATTCGGGGGTTGGCGATGAAATACCAGATAATGGTGAGAATGTTGATGATGTTGCTGTCGCGCAAGAAGGTGACGGCGGCGGAGATTGCGCAGAAATACGAGATTTCGCTGAGAAGCGTCTACCGATATGTGGAGGAGCTGAATATATCAGGAATACCCGTGGACGTGGTGCGCGGCAGATACGGCGGCATTTACCTTGCAGATACCTTCCGACTGCCTTCGGGATACTTTACCAGGGGCGAATATACCGCGGCGATAAACGCGTTGACGGCTATGGCGGCGCAGGTCGGCGACGAGGACACCATTTCCGCGCTTGAAAAGCTCAGGCACCAGCAAAAATCTGACACGCGCGACGTGAGCATTTGCGGAAACATACTCATCGACGGCGGCTCGTGGTGCGATATGGGTACCTTTTCGGAGAAGATGCGCGTGTGCGAGCAGGCAGTAAACGAATGTAAGTGCCTGGAGATTGACTATATCTCGCGCGAGGGCGAGCATACGCGGCGAGTTATAGACCCGTATGTGCTGATATTCAAGCAGAACATATGGTATGTCTACGCCTACTGCCACTCCCGCGCGGACTTCAGGACGTTCAAGATAGGCAGAATACGGCAGGCGCGCTTTACGGGAAAAACCTTTGAAAAGAAGCCCGTCTCCCGCGCGGACATACCGCTGAACTTCGGGTATTCCTCCGAACAGCTCATACCCGTCACGCTGGAGATAAAAAAGGAGGCGATTGCCGACGTCGAGGAATGGCTGGGCGTGGACAACATAGAGCCGCGCGGCAACGGGCTTATTGCCAGCGTATGTCTGCCCGACGACGATACATCGGTGGAGAAGATTTTGGGCTACGGCGGCAAGGTGAAGGTGCTTGAGCCCGCTGACTTAAGGCAGAAGGTACGCGCCGCCGCCATTGCCATTGCGGAGAACAACGCCTGAATTGCCCCGCACATATGCCGCAGATAACGCGGTTTTCAAGACACAGAAAAAGCCCCCGCGCACTTTTGAAAGTGCGCGGGGGCTTTTTCTGTGTTCAGATTTTTAACTTTCAGCATTGGCGACGAGCCCGAAGATTATAAGTCTGTTGGACGAAGCCGACAGGACGAGTACCTGACCGCTTTCAACAGTTATCTCGACGGCGTATGCCGTTCTGCCGTTCTTGTTAGCCTGGTTGGTATCCGCCCCTGCTTCCGCCCCGTCAATCGTCCACTTGAGATATCCCGACTTGGACTGTTCCTTATTATTGAACTGACCGTCGGATACGGTATAATAGACCGTAAGGGTAATTGCCTTCTTGGCTGTTACCGTCATTACCTGACTTGCCCCGCTCGGCTTGAATGCCGAAGTAAACGACAGCCCCGAATTGTCGTCCGCAGTTGCCGTTGTGCCGCCGCCAGCTTCCGTAAGCGCCTCCACACTATATGCGGAATTTGCGCCGACCGAGAAGAGCTCGTTTTCAAGCGCGGTGAGAGTGCCGCCCTCGGTAATGCCGCAGTTTGCCGCCGTGAGGGTGAAGCTTGTCGTCTCCTCGCCGCCTTCTTCGCCGCCCTCGGCAGAGCCGCCTTCGTCGCCGCCCGTTGCGCCGCTGTGTTTCATTACGCCCGCAAGGAGAGGCACCTGCTCCTTTACCTCCTCCGCAGTGAGCATATTTTCGACGTCGGAGCACTTGTTTGCCTCGTCATAGTAGAAGAGCGTGCTGTCCGTATCGAAATTCTGCCCGAATTTGGTGGTGTTTGCAACCGTCTGTTCTCTGTCGGTGACGACGACAAGCTTATCCGCATACTTGCCGTCTATAGTCTTCCCGTCGAATACGCAGCCCAAAATCTTGGCATAGCCATAGCCGTTGGTGCTGTCGCCCTCGCTGACTATGGGGTTCTTGGCGTTGTCGAAATAGCAGTTCTCTATGAACGCATACGCGCTTGCGCGGAGCGACATGTTCGTGCCCGTGGAGCCGTAATAATAGTTGTTGTAGATGTGAATGTTCGCCTGCCTTGCAAGGGGCATACGGCTGTAGCACTCGTTGTAGTAGTTGTGGTGATAGGTGAGGTTTGCCGTGGTGTGGGCGTTGCTGCCGCCGACAAGCCCCGTCTTGTGGTTGTTGTGATATTCGTTATAGCTTACGGTGACGTTGGCTATGCCCTTGAAGTCGGTCGCGCCGTCGCCCTCGTGCTTGTCCTGCTCGGCGCAGATATCCCAATAGTTTATGCCCTCTTCAAAGGTGTTGTGGTGCAGCCATATCCTGCCGAACTTGAAATCGGCAACCGTCGAGGCGGAAGTGTCGCCCGCCTCTACAGAGCAGGCGTCCTCGGTATAGTCCTCGAAGGTGATGTTCCTGACCTCTACAGAGCTGCAGTCCTTGAACGTAAGCCCCCACTGGAAGATGCGCGCATCCTCGCCTATGCCCTCTATGGTAATATTTGAAGAACTCTGAATTATACAGTTGTTCCACGCGCTGTCGTATTCGCCATCCGAATAGGTTGCCTTGCTGCTCAAGCCGATGAGTTCGGAATATATGGAGGTGTTGAGAGTGTTATAGCCGCCCTCTATGAGCGCCGCCTGGGTGAGCTTGCTGCTGTCGGTGGGGAGCTGTTTGTCGTTTGCGCCGATTACCTCCTCCGCCGTCAGTTTGCTGCCCGCGGGGGTATAGGCAATCTCGTTCCAGGTCGCCGCGCCGACCGTGCCGATTATTCTGACTATGAGCGGCGTGCCGTCCTTTGCGGCGTTCTGCAATATGCTGACTATGCCAGTATAGGTCTTTGTGCCTACCTTAAGCTCTACGGTATTCTTGGTGGCTTCGGTCACATAGACTATCCTCGCGCCGGACTTTGCCGTGCCGTCGTCGTTATATGCGCCCACGCCCGACGAATAGCCGAAGTGAGCATAGCCCGAACGGTCATATGAGGAGACGGTCACCCCCGACTTTATGTACGTGACGCCGTCGGAGATTATCTTGAAGTCGTAGACGTTGCCGCCCTTGAGCCCCACTATGTCCACCCTTGCCGTATTTGCATCTATCTGGCGTATCAGCTCTTCATCGACCGAAGTATAGCCGCTTGCCGTGGACAGCCTGTACTGCACGGTTGCGGACGAGGCGGACGATGTCGTCCACTCGAACGCAGCGCACTCCTGACCGATATAGAAATATGTGACGAGCGTCTGTTCGCCGCCAGTGCCCACATTGTATCCGCAGATGTCGCACTTGCCGTCATAATCGGCGTCGGTATGAGCCGCAAAGTCGCTTATCTCGTCGTGCCCGCAGGTCGCCGCGTGCCAGTGACCCGTCTCGTCGCTCGTCCACGCGCCCGCAAAAGTGTGCGTGTGGATTACATAGTCGCAGACGTCGCAGACGAAGTTGCCGTCGGCATCGGTGTGCGCCGCAAAGCCGCTCGTCACGTCGTGCCCGCAGGTAGCGGCGTGCCAGTGACCCGTTCCGTCGCTCGTCCACGCGCCCGCAAAAGTGTGCGTGTGGATTACATAGCCGCAGACGTCGCAGACGAAGTCGCCGTCGGCATCGGTGTGTGCCGCAAAGCCGCTTATCTCGTCGTGCCCGCAGGTAGCCGCGTGCCAGTGCCCCGTTCCGTCGCTCGTCCAGGCGCTCGCAAACGTATGGGTATGTTCGGGCGTTTCCGCCATAATGTACCCGCAGACATCGCACTTGCCGTCGTCGTCGGCGTCGACGTGGGCGCCCTTGTCGCTTACTACATCGTGCCCGCAGGTAGCGGCGTGCCAGTGCCCCGTTCCGTCGCTCGTCCAGGCGCTTTCAAATGTATGGGTATGTTCGGGCGTTTCCGCCATAATGTACCCGCAGGCATCGCACTTGCCGTCGCCGTCGCCGTCGCTGTGCGCCGCCTTGCCGCTTACTACATCGTGCCCGCAGGTAGCCGCGTACCAGTGGTTCTGCGCGTCGGATGACCACACTGTTTCATATGTATGGGTATGAATTACATACCCGCAGACGTCGCAGACGAAGTCGCCGTCGGCGTCGGTATGAGCCGCAAATCCGCTCGTCACGTCGTGTCCGCAAGTCGAGGCGTGCCAGTGCCCCGTTCCGTCGCTTGTCCACTCTTGCGAATAGGAATGCTTATGTTCTTCAGACGAGCCCCCAATGTTACAGGCGGGCGCAAACGATGCGCTAAGCCCCAGAGAAGCCGCCAGAAGAACGGCGCACAATTTTCTTAATTTCATCAATTTTTCCCCTCAACATATCAATCTGTCGGCAGAGCAACCTCTACCTATATACAGAATAGCATAAAAATGCAAGTTTTTCAAGAGGCGCCTTAAAAATGCCTCATAAAAAAATTAAGGCAGAGCCCATATATCAAAGGGCTCTGCCTCTCTCTGCGAATTAAATCGCATTATTTCTTTTCTTTCTTTGCCGCCTTCTTGCTGTCCTCTTTGTCGAGCACGACGTCGATATCGCCCTTGTCCTTGGGCTTGACGATGAGCAGAACTATGAGCGCGACAAGACATACGCCTGCAATGGAGAGCAGGATTATGGAAGCGAGGTTGTTTTCAACCCAGTCGCTCTCGCCCTTGAGGGCGGTAGTCTCTACAGAGGCAACTACTGTTGCATAGCTGTATGTCTTAACCTGCGAACGGTTGTCGGTGAGCGTGAGCTCTACCACATAGAAGTCGTCAATCGACTGGGGCACGAACGATGTGCTGGAAGTGCTCCAGTTATAAGCGCTCATCTCGTCGTAATTGGCATCCTTTTCGCTGAGTTCGGAGACGGGCTTTACCGTAGTGAAGTATTTGCGGGTGTTGACGCCCTCCCTATAGGTGTTGTTGAGGAGCGCGGAGATATTCTTCACGAACTCGTCATACGCGAGGTTGATGCCCAGCTCGTCATTCATTCCGTTCCTGTCGAACACATACAGTCTGTAAGAGGTCGCATACGTGCCCGAAACGCCGTTGATATCGAAGGACACGCCGCCGTAGGTGCTGCCGACATACGCTATGGAGAGATCCTCGGGCTCTTCGCAGGTAGCGGGCTTATAGGACACCTTGAACTCGAAGAAGGGAAGAAGTTCGGAATATTCCTCGTCCCATACATCCGTAGCAGCTATGGTCTCCCAGATGATGTTGCCCTTTTCGTCGACGCCGTTGGGATAGCGCATTTCAGAACTGAACTCGTCGGTGACGTAGATGGTAAATCTGTACGTCACGTCGGGCTCGGTGAGCGCAATCTTGAGATTATTGCTCGAAAGCGAGGTGTTGGAACCGCTGGTCTCTGCCTTATAATATATGGAATACTTTAAGTCTGTGGGATAGAGATAGTCGTCGGTTGCATACTCGAACGAGGGAAGATAGAAATAGTTGTCGCTGCCCGCGTACAGCCTGCCGTCCTCGAGAGCGGCAATCGCCTGGTCTATCTTGTTCTGATAGTCGGTCTCTATCTCGGTAATTCTTTCCTTGTATGCTTCCAAAGTGCTGTCGGCTTCGGCGGCATAGGTAACGCCGTCCTTGCCGTCAATGAGCTTTAAGAAGTTTTCGCTGCCCGTGGACGCCGTGCCCTTGAGGTCGGCGATGTTGACGAGCGCGTCCTCCTTTGCATACCAATCGATGAACACCTTGTCCGTCTGTGCGGTCGAGCCGGATACGTCTGAAATTTCGTAGTAAATCTTTACTAAGCCATATACCCTTTTGCCGTCCTCGTCGTTTATATACTGCGAGGGAACAAAGGTGTTGTCGTCCCTTATAACCCTTATCGAGGAGCCGGAGCTAACTTTGGTATAGGGGGAATCCTCGTCCTCTTCAAACTCGGTCTGGTCATAGACGAACTCTTCGGATGAGTATTGGTCGCCCGAGAGCACGTAGAAGTAAGAGGTTGAACGGGGAGAAGTTGCCAGAACGTCTATGAGGACGAAGTCGAAGCTGTAGCTCGTGCCGTATTCCACATAGGCGGGCGTCGTAGAGAAGCACATTACGGGGGGCTGATTGTCGATTACCTGGTCGTAAGTGCCGTCGCCGTCATTGTCGTACAGTTCGAAAGACTGACCGTTGAGCTCGTACAGCTTCATTGAGGCATATACGCTGTCCTCTCCCTCAAGGGGCTGCGCGTCCTCCGCAAAGGTCGCGCTGAATGTAAGCGGCGTCACCGCGTTGTCGCCGGAGGAAACATACTTTGCGTAGCTCTCGTAGACGTTCTTGAAAGTCGTGTTTGCGCTGACATCGCCGCTTGAAAGCTTTACGGTGTAGTCGCCGTCCGCGAAGGATACAAATTCAATCTTTATCCGGGCGTTGTCCGCAACAGAGAAGGTAGCCACGGGGGTGGTGAACAGATCCTGATCCTCTTCCCATTCGGCATCCTGCGTGACATAGACTGAAACGCCGCCCTCTGCGGGTCTGAAGATGAGATAGTTTTCGCTTATCTCGTCCTCCGAAGCGATGAACTGCTGCGACTGGAACTTGATGACATAGTTCTCGAACGAGGTGTTTGCGAAACCTATCGTCATAGAGAAGTATCTCGTCTGATATACGCCCTCCTCACCCTCTGCGGAAGCCGACTTCCAGGTGTACGCGAGGTTCTTGCGGTAGGTTACCGTCTGCTCTTCGCCGATGTTGAACGCTGTGTAGTTGTACGTTTCGTCGCCTGCGGTTTCCTCCGAAGAGGTGACCTTTGCACCCCTTATCGAGGTGTAGAACACGCTGGTGCCGTTTACCGTAACATAGCGGTCTGCCGCATACGACGTTGCGGAAGGCGCAAGGATTATTGCCGCCGACAACAGGAACAAAATCAACGCTGTCAGCAATGTTACAACAGAGATCTTATATCTTTTCATTGTATGAAACCCTAAATGATTTTTTGTATAGCTTTTCAATTTTACAATAGCGGGGCGAGGTTTGTCAATAACTTTGCCCTCTTGTCAGGTTTTTTCACAAATAATTGACGGATTTTACCCGCTTTCGACCGTTCAGATGTCTATTTTAAAGCGCTTCCACACGCCTTCGTCGACGGGAGGTTCGACTTTGAAGCACATCTTTTCGCCCGTGGTGGGGTGCGTGAAGCGCAGAAGATACGCCCAAAGCGCAAGTTTGCCCTTGACTGCCCTGTCGCCGCCGTAGCGCATATCGCCGTAGACGGGGCAGTTTATCGCCGCCATCTGCACCCTTATCTGGTGCGTTCTGCCCGTGTGCAGATTGACCTCCGCAAGGGAGAGCCCGTCCTTTTCCTCTAAGACGCTGTAGTCGAGCGCGGCGAACTTCGCCCCCTCTTCCGACTGCGTGCACACATATACCATATTGTTGACGGTGTTCTTTCTCAGGTAATTTTCGAGCGTTGCGGACGGTCTGCCGGGCACACCGCAGAGCACGGCGAGGTACTTCTTTTCAAAGCCGCCCGTCTTCATCTGCTCGGCAAGTCTTGCAGCCGCCTTGCTGGTCTTGGCATATACCATAACGCCGCCCGTGGGTCTGTCCAACCTGTGGACGAGCCCGACAAAGACGTTGCCAGGCTTGTCGTACTTTACCTTAAGATAGCGCTTTATGCAGTCGAAAAGATTGTCGTCCCCGCTCTCGTCGGGACAGCAGGCAATGTTCTGAGGCTTTAATACGACTATTATGTGGTTATCTTCATAGATGACAGTCAGATCTTTATCTTCCATAAACTTGACCCGTTAAAATTTTTTCAGAATGTGTGCATTCCGCTTGCCCCGCAGGGAAGGGGTATCCCCTCTTCGGTGGGCAGGCAGACTTCGTATGCCTCCGTACTGCCGCCTCTGTCCGAAAGGCAGAGCGTTAAGATATTGTTGAGCACGGTGGGCTGAAGCCCCGTCGTGTAGCTGTTGATTAGCATAAATAGCGGGTTTTCGGAAAGCACCTGCGTGCACAGTCCGACAAAGTCGAAGAGGGCGTCCTCTATCTTCCACATCTCGCCGCCGGGACCCCTGCCGTAGCTCGGCGGGTCCATAATTATCGCGTCGTACCTGTTTCCGCGACGTATCTCCCTTCTGACGAACTTGGAGCAGTCGTCTACAATGTACCGTATGCCCGAGTTTATGCCTGAAAGCCGCGCGTTTTCGCCCGCCCTTTCGACCATTCCTTTAGCCGCGTCGACGTGGCAGACTTCCGCCCCCGCCTTTGCGCAGGCGACGGTTGCGCCGCCCGTATATGCGAAGAGGTTTAAAACCTTAATCTGTCTTGCGGGATTTTTTGACTTTTCGGCGGAAATTACGGAGCGCATTATGTCCCAGTTGACCGCCTGCTCGGGGAAGAGCCCGGTGTGCTTGAAGCCCATCGGCTTTATGAGGAAACTGAGGTCGCCGTAGGATATCTTCCACTCTGCGGGAAAGGGCTTTTTAATCTCCCACCCGCCGCCGCCCTTGTCGCTGCGGTGGTACACGGCGTTGATGCCCGAATATGCGTAGAGGTCGCTCTTTCCATTCCAGATGACCTGGGGGTCGGGGCGGAGCAGCGTGACGTCGCCCCACCTTTCGAGCTTCATTCCGTCGCCCGTGGCAATTATTCGGTAATCCTTCCAGTTGCCTGCAATCTTCATAAAAACAATTATATGATATTAAAGCACAAAAGTAAAGCAAAAACGACGGCAAGAGGCGCAATTTGCGCCCTCTTTTGCCCTGCAGCGGGTCAGAAAGGAGTGCGCCGTCCAGAAAAGAGAAGTAAGGAAAAGGCGCGGAAACCGCAACAGGGTTTCCGCGCCCGTCGTCGGGCAACGCCTTAAATAATCGTCACATTCAACGCCAGCGTCATTGCGCATAGCGGCGGGAATTTCCGCCGCCGCGCCCGAACGGTCACTGTTCGTTGGCGAGCGCGGCGAGATAGTTGAAAAGGGTGTTGTAGTAGCTGCCCAAATAATTGATTGCCACCTCGTCCGCGGCGAGAAGGGCAAGTCTTTCGTTGGGGTCCTCTATGGCAAGGTAGAAATCCCTTACCTGAATGTACCTTTCGAGGTAGCTCAGTTCATAGTCGACGAGATAGCCCGAATCGTCGTTGCCCGTGTCGCCAGTCTCGCCGCCCGTAGTCGGCTCTCCCAAACTCATATTGAATATGAGCTGCTCTTTGAGAATTTCCACCTGATAATTGTACTCAGTCGTAAGCTCGAGCTCCATTGCCGCATACAGCGAGGAGTTGGGCAGACGGTTGGAATATGTCACTCGCCTGTATTCTTCAAGCTGCTGCTGGAGCTTATGGTATAGCGCGTTCTTGTTCTGCTGCGCCGTCCTAAGGAGTTTCAACTGGACGGTTTCGAGCTGCTCCGCCTCCTCTTCGGTTATGTCTATTATATCGAAAGTCACGCGCTCACCTCCCACTTTGCAGAAAGTTTTCTGACGTCCGCGTTGCCGCCCACCTCAAAGACGAACTTCCTGCCGCGCAGCATTGCGCGCATAGCGCCCGTACCACCGAAGGTGCGGCTGACCCCGTCGGCGGTCACGGTTATCTCGGGCGAGCCGTCCGCGTCGACATATATCTCCTTGAGCGTCTTTATCCTGTCGCTCCCGAGGTCGTACCCGACGGACACCCACCTGCACGCATCGTAAGTTTCGCCGTAGATAGTGCTGTAGTAGTTATTATTCCTGAAGAAATGACAGCCGAACTCGTCGCGCCAGAAGGTATCGGCATTCGCGCAAAAGAGCGCCGACCGCCCCGTTTCGAGGTCATATTCGAGGATATGCTTATCCGCCGATTTGTCCGTCATACATTCAAAATAGACATATCTGTTGGCGTAACACTGCGGGTTGGCAAACGCGCTAAGTTTCTCCCTTCTGCCGATATCCACCCGCTTTAGCGCGGAACCGTCGAAGGAGTATATGTCCTCCTCCGTGGAAAAATACAGCTTACCCGCGCATACCACCGCATAGGGGTTGGTGAGAGGCACGGTGAGTTCATAGCCTAGCACGGCGTCCACCGAGAAATTGCGCGTATCGCCCAGCGCGCGCAACACGGTTATGCCGTACTTGCGGAGTATTATGACCTTGTCGCCCAGCTCGTACATATTCATTATTTCGCCGAACTTGAGGTCGAGCACTATGTAGCCCGCGCCGTCGGGACCTTCCGTCCAGTCGTTTATCGCCGTTCCCGACCAGCGCACGGTGTACGGCTCCGAACTGTCGCGGGCAAAAATTCTGCCGCAGTGGAAACAGCCGCAGCGGAAATATCTGGGCATAGTATAGTTGAGATATTTTACGTTGTCCTTGACGAGAATGAGGCTGTTAGAGCCCGCCACCGCCACGAGATAGCAGTTATTGAAGTATATCAGCCCCGTAAAGAACTGCCCGACGGGTATCTGCGCGACGTATGTGCTCTTAGTCCTCTCCCCGTCAGGCGTCATCGCATAGAACTGCCCGTACTGGTTGACGTATATCGGAGCGCCGGGCTGGCTTATGCGCTCTACCCTGTACGGCGAATATATTTTGACCGCGGGCGACGACTGCACGGGCGAAGGCAGCGCGCGTATGCCGTCGTCGGTGCGGATATAGCCGAAGCTCATCTCGGAATTGTCCGAAGAGCCGCCTATTATCTCCCGTTCGACAATCTCGGTTTCGACGTCGTTGCCGCCATAGTCCCTCCTTATTCTCATATCCACCTCCTCGGCGGTATTCTGCCCCTCACGGCGCTGTGGGAGAGAAGGAGCTCTATCTCCGACCTGTATCTGCCCTCCCAGAGCTGCGACGAAGAGGCGTCGCCCATAACGAGGTAATACTCCGCCGCCATTCCGTAGCTCACCAGCCTTTCGCCGACGGCAAAGACGGGATAGGCAAATTCGTCGGTTTCGGCGAGGGCGGAGGGCGCGTATTCGTAGGTCACGGTTATCTCGGGGCTGTCCGCCTCCAGCGCGTCGGGGCAGAGCCGCCACTTTACCTTTTTGCCGCCGCAGGTGACGCTGCGTATCCTCAAGGGTGGTTTGCTGAACGCCGAAAAGACATACCTGCCGTCGTCGGCGGTCATATCTTCGACGTAATCGAGGGGGAAATACCCCCTCGCAAGTTCGTCAAGGACGGCGTTCAGATAGGTTATAAACGCCCGTTTGAGCCTTGTCATCTCCTCGTCGAGCTCTCCGCCCGCCGCGACGGCGTCGGCGGCGTCCTCCCTGCCGACCAGCCTCAAGGTCTGAATTATAACTTCTTTTACCGTCATTTTTCCCCCTTAATTCAGCTTAACTTTATTACGCCCTGCGCGCAGGGTCTCTTGCACACGAGCTCGGCATACTTTACGAGCGTAGCCGAATATGCCGCCTTGCCCGCAACCTGCTTCAAAATTCTGCCGCCCTCGTCCTCCAGCCACGCCCAGTCGCAGAGCTGATTGAGGCTGAAGTCGTCGGTGTTGACGAAGTATATCCTGTCGTCGGGACAGAACTTGTCGGCATAGACGGGCACGTCGTTTATCACGATGCTCGAATAGCCCGCCGCTATCTCCGCGGTGTTGACAATTCTGCGGCTCGTCGACATAAGCGCGGCAATCTTCTTCCTCACCTTGTGGGAGCAGAGTATCATATTGACCTTGCCGTCGCAGCTCTCTTCGAGCGTGTCGATGACGTCGATTATGTCGCTCTCCGCGAGCGAGCTGAGCGCAACGCTCTTGACGTAGGGCGAGAAATATGCCTCCGTCGACTTGGAATAGCCGTAGAGCGACGTGCCGTCGAAGATGCCCGCAAGCCCGATTATCTCGTTGCCCGTCGCGCCCGAAACGCACACCGTCTCTTCGCCGGAGAAGGTCGCAGAGGCAAGGCTTGCCGCGACGGTTATGACCTTGTTTTCAACGTCGACGGCGGTTATCGTCGTATCGATGGGCGAAGTTGCGCCGATTTTTACGCTCAGTCCGACGAAATAGCTCTTTGCCGAATTGACGACGAGCTGGGTGTCGCCCTTCTTTGAGACGACGGTACAGATGAGACCGTTGCCGTCGCCGTAGAGCATACGCGCGAAGTTTGCCTTTGCCCCCGCGACAAGCCCCTCCATCTCGGCGTTGAGAAGATTTACGAATGCGCCAGAGGTGTCGCCCGAGGCGCGCATCGCCTTGTCCGAAATCTCAATGGTGCCGTAGATGTTCTTGAGCGGCAGCGTCACGCCGTAATAGCGGTTGCTCCTGGGGGAGGGCAGCGCGCCGTCCTCCGCGCCCGCCACTACTCCCGCCATAGTGCCCTTGGCGATTGCAAGCTTTACGTCCTTGCCGAACACGTTTTCGCTGGTCTTGGTTATTGCGTTGAAGAAGGGGGAAACCTCCCCGTTGAGCTGGGCGCTCACCGCGTCGAGATAGTAGTCCTTTAAAGCGGCATCCGCATTAGCGATAGTTATCAATGATTAGTCCTCCTTATTGTCAAAATAGTTCTTTGCAAGCGCGCCCGCCTCCCTTAAATTTTTTGGGGTGCGCCTTTCGGCGGCAACTACGCTGCCGCCCGTTACGAAGGGTACGCTGCGGCGGGAGAGCACGCCGGAGAGATATTCCTCTATAATTGCGTTCCTCATCTCGTCGCTTATCTGCGGCTGCGCCTCCGCGCCCGCCGCCGCGCCCTCTGCATTTTCGGTCTGCGCCTGCGGAAGAGCCCCCGCGTTTTCCGCCGTGACGGGCGCAGCGGGCTCCTTTGTCGCATTCTCAAGCTCCCTGAGGCGTTGGCTGCGTCGGGTGAATTCCGCCTCTAAAGCTGTGTAGGCGTCCATCAGGGCCTGCACGTCCTTGAATTTGCCCAGATCTGCCGCAGCTTTATTCCCTTCCGCCGTTGCGGTGTCTGCCGTATCGGGCATATTCCTTTTCTGTGTCTGGTTATCCGTCATTTTTTACCTCCGAAAGTTTAGATTTATGTATGTTCAGATGAGCACATATGCGCTCTTCCTGTTCACTGTCGAGCTTTTCGCCCAAAAGACAGGCGGTATGCTCCTCTATGTGCACGGCGTGGTCGTCATAGTCCTTTACCTCCGCGTCGCGCCCGGCCATCATCTCGGCATTCTCGCGCCCGCACCTCTCTCGGTGCAGTTCGTCCATATCCCTCGCGCCCGTATAGCCCGTATAGCCGAGGGTGGAGAGCAGTCTGTTCCTTACCGAAGCGCTCAGCCTGCCCTGCCCGTCGGAAAAAAGACCCCTGTCGAGCATCTCGTAAATGACCGTCCTGCGCTGCGCGGGCGAGAGATTTAAGTCGCTGTCCGCCTCCAGCACGACGTCGTCGCTTGTGATGTCGCTGCCCCTGAAGCTCGTCAGCGCGAGTTCGCCGTTGCCGCCGACATAGCGCAGCAGCCTGAACGTGCCCGCAAACTGGCGGTACAGGCGCAGGGCGTGCCTGCCTATCTTTTTGAGCGCCGACTTAATCTGGTCGCAGCAGACGTTGAGGCGGGCGTCGTCCTGCTCCATTATGAGCTGCAGTCCCGTCGCCGAAGTCACCGAGGTGAACGCATTTGCCTGCTGCGAGTAGTCGTTGGTGCCGGAAATGCGGCAGAACTCCTCCTCAAGGCGCTGTTCCTCGTCTGTAAATTCTGAGGGAACGGTGCCCAGCGTGAGCATTTCGGGCGGATTTCCGCCCTGTCGGTAGATGAGCACCTTTCCGGGCGCAAGACCGTCCTCCGTCAGTTCGTCGGTGTCCAGAGAGCCCTCCTCCACGGCAATCGCCCCCATAGAGACGCGGTTCATAAACTCGTGCTTGCGGTTCTTTACGGCGTTGTAGGCGCGCTGGACGGGTACCAGCCTGTCGACGACGCTCGTGCCGAAGAAGCCGCCCGCAAGCGGCAAACAACACTGTTTTATGAAGGGATAGCCCCTCTCGCCGTTTTCTCCGTTCTTATAGGGCAGGTCGCCGTCGAAAAGCAGCTCGCCGCCCGCAACAATCGTCAGCCTGCCTTCGGGATATTGCCAGTTGGGGCGGCAATACCTCTCTATCACAATTTCGCTGTCGTGCTTTACGCTCCTTGTCCCCGCCAGGGCGGGGCTTGCCGAATGGGAGGGCTGCGAATGGGGCGAACGCGCAAACTCGTCTATATCCCTGCCCCTGACCCTTACGCCGTACGCCGCGAAGATGTCGTCCGCCGAGACCGCCCTCGCGTGGATGATGCTCGGCTGGTTTTCTATCGTCTCCTCGGACAGCGAATGGGGATATATCTCGAAGGGCGAGAGGGCGACAATCTTTACCCTGCCCTCCTTTAAAGGCGTACCCTCCGCCGTGGTGCCTATGCCGTTGCCCGCATAGCTGTCCCATATGACCTTATAGAACGCCGTTCCGCACGCCTCCGACCAGGTCGTCGCGCGGGAAATCACCTCATCCATATCGCAGTCCTCGTTGAGGGCGGAGAGTATTGCCGAGGCAAGTTTTGCCGCCTGCCTGTCCTTTTCGTCGTCCGAAGCCGCCCTTACCGCCAGCCTCGGACGTATGCGGGAGAGCTTTGCGCACCGCGTATCCACGACGGGCGCGATGTAGTTGAAAACCCTGCGCTCCTGCCAGAAATACTCCCTGTCCTCCTCTTCTATTTCGCCGAGGGCGTTCACGTCGCAGTACTGGTTGCCGCTTAAAAAATTCATATTTAGCTGCCAGCCGCGCTCTATGAGCCTCCTTTCTTCCTGTCTGCGCCTGAAGTCGGCATACACCTCGTCGGCGATAGCCCTGTTCTTCCTGCGCTCCTCCTTCTGACTGTCAGTCATCCCCTTCCTCCTTCAAACATTTTAAAAGTCTTTGCCGCTCGCTTTCGAGCTGTTCGTCGCTCATTGCCGAAACGTCGTCGCCGTCGAGCAGCATCCTGACCGCCTTTATATCCGGCGGAATGTCACGCCTTGTCACCTTGCGCTTGACAAGTTTCAGTTCCCCGTCCTCGACGGCATATTCTTCGACGACCTCGCTCGTGCCGAAGCCAACCGCGCACTTTTTTAGCGCCTCCTTTACGTTACCTTCTTCCAAGCCTTGAATTTAACCTCCTTATCCTCCTCATCTTGTCCTGCGCGAGCGCGCCCTCCTCCCTTTCCCGCTCCTTCGGGCGGGGACGGCTCATCACGAAGTATCGCAGTTCGTCCATACAGTGGTCGTCTTTTTTGAGCGGGCTGTCCCCCTCCGCCCAGCGGTAGCCCATAAACTCCGATATCATATTCGGGCAATTTTCAAAGATGAAAATGTCGGGCAGCCCGTTGCCGCGCTTAAGGTATTCCTTGACCCTGCTTATACCCGAAAACACGTCCTTGTTGACGTTGGGGTTGACGAGTATGCCCTTTTCAGAAAAGAGTTCGGCAACGCTCTTGACCGAAGCGAGAGTGCGCTGCTTTGCCGCGCTGTCTATGAGCGCGGACAGCCGCCCTTTGAGGTCGGTCTTCCACCCTATTCGCCGCGATATATCCCTGATGCAATCGGCGTGATAGTCTATGTCCCTGCCCGCGGCGAAGTGCTCTGCCACGACGTAGACGTTGCCGTCCCAGTCGACGGCGTACCAGTGCGCCGAAAGCGGGTTGTTGAGCCCGGGGTCTATGGAGATGTTCTCCTGCCAGTCTGGCGGAATTTCAAAGGGCGGAATGACGTGCACCGCCCTGTCGAATTCGGGATAGACCAACCCGGTGCCCAAAGAAAACCTTCCGTACCTGCGCGCGTCGAGCACAGCCCCGTCCATCGACGCCGCCATAAGCGCAATCTCCTTTTTGGAGAGATAGGGATTGTCTTCCCAGCTTACGAACTCGCTCCACACCTCGGGGTTGTTGCGGCGGTTGAGATATATCTCGTTGTAGATGAACGTCTCGCCCTTGAGCGGGGTCATAGTGCCGAATATGTCGCCCCGCTTATCCATAACGCGCATCACGCACTCCTCATAGACGTCCTTCGGCGGTTCCTCGTCAAACCACACGAAGTCGAGCGAACTGCCCTGAAACTTTTCTCTGCCCTGGTCGCAGCTCTTGAAGCCGAGGGTGGAGATGCCGCCGAATACGTTTTTGATCTTAATCTGGTCAATTACGCCGCCCGCGGGGGCGTCCTTCCTGCCAGACAGCATAGTTATGTCTACTATCCACGCGGGCGGCAGATACTTCAAAATCTTGCTCTGCGCGACATCCCTCTGCACCTGCTGGGAGAGCGAAACCGCCCAGCCGAACACGTCCTTTCTGTTCTTGCGGTAGGGGTGTATGCCGCGAAGCATCCAGATTGCCTCCACCGCGCCGCACTCCGTCTTTCCGGAGCGGTTGCCGCCGAAAACCCAGCGGTTGCGCTTTTTGCACCTGTGAAAGGCAAGTTGCTTTTTGTGCTTTTTTCTGCCCGAATTGTATGCGGCGAGCGCGCCGCTTCCCCTCCTTCTCTGCTGCTCCTTTTCTATGGCGAGCAGCCTTGAAACAATATCTTCCCTTTGCATAAGACCTTTTCCGACAATATTAGCGACAATTTTTACGCAAGAAGCGTGTATAATCTCTTGATATGAAACGCCTGATAATTCTGCTGATAACGATGTTCTGCGTGCTGTCCTCGTCGGGCACATACTATGCCGCCGACGCCGATACATACCGATATGCGCGCGCAAACGTCAGGTCGGCATACTTCTTCACCGACAAGGACATATCCACCTCCCTCTTTGCCGTGCCGTACACCTATTGCATAGAGATACTGCGCGACGAAGGCGAGTGGTACTATGCCAGATACGGCGAGGACAGCGGAATTTACCGCGCGCTGTACGGCTATTGCCGCAAATCCGACTTCGAGGCGCTTGAAGAAAAACCCGAGGTGACGTACCTCTACAAAGCGGTCACGGTGACATATACCACGGGCGACGACAACGGCTCGCTGCCCGTGCTCAACGAAATAAACGTAGAGGCGGCGTTTTACGGCACATATTACTCGGGCGCGACGGCGTATTCCTACGTCTATTGCCAGGGCTCGTTCGGATATATCCTCGGGGCAAATGACGATTACCCGCTAAACCTGCCGGACGACGACGATGAGGAACAGCCCCCGGAGCAAAACGGCGACGAGGTGAACGTCGGTCTGATTTCGGCACTGATAATCTGTTCCCTTGCCGCGGCAGCGATTGCAATGCTGTACTTCACAACAAGACGCAAGGTCAACCCCGACACTTAAGCCGCACCGAGCCTTAGAAGTGCGCGGGGTCACTCAATCCGCACGACCTGCCGTCAATCACTGTACGGGGTCAGCCGCCGTTCTTTCACACCGCGGGCGGCGGTATCAGACAGTAATAGGCGTTGAGCACCTTCATTGCGCCGTCGAAGCGATGCCCGAAATTTACGCTCCTGCGCGAAAACTTCATAAGCGAACCGTGAATTCCCCTGCTTTCCTCCTCGGGGAGAAATTTAAGTCCGCGCCGTAGCAGCGCATATCTCTTAAGGCGGGCGACGTCCTCCCCGCAAAGAGAGGAAAATATTCCGTCAAGATAGTTCCAAAGCCCCGCAAGCTCCTCCTTTGCGGATATCACTTTGAGTATGTCGCCCGCGCATTCCTCCGCGCCCGCGCCCATACCCGACTGCACCGCCTTGCGCACTATGATGTCATCCAGCGCGGAGTTGAGCTCCTCCGCGCAGAAATAAAATTTCAAAAGTCGTTTGACCTTCAAGCTCTGTCACCCCCTCTATCGCCGTTCGCTTCGCGCGCCGCACAAATGCGAACGTTTGTTTATTTCGTAGCTATATTATAACCGATAAATATGACAGAATTTGCATATTAAACAAAATAAATTTGAGTATTTTATAATTTTTGACGTGAAAAAAATATTTTTTATGACAAACCGACATCTGTATGCGGCGGCAAGGCGCCGCGCGCGACACAATCCGACAGACGTCGGACGCGCTGCGACAAAAACGAGCGTCGCTCAAAACAAAAATTTCTTTACAACTCGCGCCGATAGTGATATAATCAATGTCGTGAAATGCTTAAAGTTACTTACAAGCGCGCTGGCGGCTGTTACCGCGGCGACAATATTCGGCTTTGGCGGGGCGGTGAGCGCATCGGCGGCGGAAGAGACGGTATATCCCGACGACTTCACCTGCACTCTGGAAATTTCTGACGGCATAACCGACTACGCCATAGACGGGGACGCGCTGGCGATCGCCTCGCGCACGGCAATCTATCTTCTGACCACGGACGAGGTCGGCGACAGAAAACTGACCACCGTCATTCACGAGTCGGAGATTGACCGCATAGACTATTCCGACGGCGAACTGTACATACGCAACACGTACGGCAACATATATAAGTACCCCGACCTCACTGCCCAGACGGTGCACGAATTTACCGAAAACAACCTATGGAAGGTCGACTTCGGCGAAATGACGTACATACTCAACACCGCCACGGGCGAACTGACGTGCTGGCAGAACGGTACTCCCGCCATAATCGGCGAAGAGGGCTTTTCGCTGATGAAAATGTTCGGCGACAACCTGTATGCCGTATGCGACGGCGTGCCCTACCGCATAGAGGGCACTTCGGCGACGGCGCTCAGCCTTGACTACGTCGACTACTCCTCTGCGGACAAGATATATACGGGGGACGCGCTCGCTGCGCTCAAGTCCTCCTCCTACACCGTCAGGACCGCCGTGCTCAAGAGCGGCGAATACTACACCAAGATAGGCACTTCGGCAATTTCCGAATACTTCACGCAGGTACAGACCTATAAGGCGAACGGCGAAAAGCCCTGCCTTGTGCTGGCGGAGAGCGGCAACGCCTCCGTAGTGGCGATGAACGACGGCTGCTACATAGCAAAGACGGAAAGCCTTTCGGTCATTGCCTATTCCGCCCCCGCAAACGACTGGACGGCGGGCGCCGACGGCAAGAGAAAGGCAAACATAAGGGAGAGCGTGGGCGTATATGCCTCGCCCTATATGTGCGACGCGACCAAAATCGACCTGCTCGAGAGGGGCGACGTCGTGGAAGTGACGGAAAAATTTGCGCTGGACTTCATAGACAAAGTGTTCTACCGCGTAACCTACACCGCCTCCGACGGCAGTAAAAAGAGCGGGTTTGTGGCGGCGAACTTTCTGGACGAATACGACTATTCTGCGGACAAGCTGCCCCCTTCCTCCTCCACCGACGAGGAGTTCACCTATGAAAACGAGGTGACGACGGTAATTCTGGCGCTGGTGATTGTGGGGCTCGTCATAATAGCCATAGCTTACCTGACGATAGTCGGAACCAAGCCGCAGAAAAAGAAGGGAAGAAGCGACGAGGAGGAATGACCCCGCGCACAATAAACTGAAAATTATGCGACATACAGAAAAGCGCAGGGCTCTTTGAAAGCCCTGCGCTCTTCTTTTAGTTTTCGGATTCGTAATGACAACCGGAATACTGTGTAGGGGGCATCGTTTCGCCTTCGCCCACATATACAGAGTTGATTACGTTGCCTCTTTCGTCGACAACCTTATAGCTGCCCGAATGAGGGCAGGTATCGCCGCAATTCAATCTCATACGTTTACCTCCGTACAATCATTATGCGCAGTTTTGTCGAGGCTATGCAATAATGACTTATTGCGATAAGGAAAATATTCCCGTTGACAAGCGCGCGCAATTGTTATATACTTCAACTGACTATGTATAAGACCATTTCAGAGCGGCTTTCTGCCGACCCGAGGGCTACGGGCATAGCGCTCCGCGCATTTGCGGGCATATCCGCCGCAATCGCCCTCCTCCTTACATTCACCATATCCGACTATTACATATTCAACAGAATGACCGAATACGGCATAATTTTCTGCCTGTGCCAGTGGCTGAAAAAGGCGGGGCTGATGATGGTCGTGCTGGCGGCGTTCTTCAACGTGAAGAGCTGCGCGGACGGGGTAAAGTATATGCTCCCCCTGCCGCTGATTTTAAGCTGCTGCCTGTACGGCGGGTTCTTCGAAATAACCAAGATTGCCGACACGCCCGCGCAGGAGATTTACAATACGGTAAACCTCTTCTTCCCCGTGTGGCTGAATATGACACTCTTCTTCGTGCAGAACGTCACCCTCGGCATATGTTGCGCCCTGCTATTCCTGCGCGACGGCGCGGGCGCCGACCTGAGGGCTGCGAGGGCGGCGGGGCTTTCGGTTCTTGCGGCAATGCCCCTGAACATATTTGAAAACTTCTTCGACATAGACGGCATACCGCAGGACAGCTTTCTGCGCTTTAAGAACTTTACGATATGGCACCTGATTGCCATACTCGCGCTGGCGGGGATAACCATAGGGCTCTATTACTTCCTGCGGGGAAAGAGCAGGGAGAGCCAGCACAAGTACCTTGCGGCGATTGCCGTATCCCTGCTCATCCAGTACCACAGCAAGGACAGCGTGCTGCTCGGCGACGGATATAACGTATATACGACGGTGTTCGCCTGCATACCGCTGTTCATCTGCAACATAGGCGTATATGTAGCAAGCCTTTCGGTGATGCTCAAAAAGAGGGTGCTTTACGCCATCTCCTTCTTCATACACGCGGCGGGCGCGCTGACCGTCTTTGTCTACTTCGGCAAGGACGAGATGAGCAACTACGGAATTTTCTGCAGCTATTCCATACTCTTCTTCTGCTTCACCCACTGCTTCCTGTTCGCGCTGTGCGTTTTGCCCTCCGCGCTGGGGCATTATAAGTTTACGATAAGACAGTGCGTGACGCCCCTCATCTATTACTTCATAGTAATTATCACGGCGTCGATGGCGAGCGCGCTTGTCACCTCCGCTTCTATGGAGTGGCACACGGCGGACGGGATATACCTCACCCCCGACGAATGGCTGATGCCCAACTATGCGTTCACGCAGATAAATCCCCTGCCCTTCGAGGTACCGCCCGTGCTGACGCTCAAGATATGGCACTATGAACTCAACGTGCTGTACATATTAGGGCTGTACGCCGTGTACGTCGGACTTTTCTTCGCGTTCTACGGCTTTTACAGGGCGTTCCTCAAGCTTCGCCCCGCAGTCCTCGACGCCGTTGCAAGGCGCAGGGCGGCACGCCCCGAACAGGTAATTCCTGCGGCGGCAGACCTCGCGGCGGACGAACTTGCGGCGGGCGAAGCCGAGACCGAAGAAGTTGCCGCGCAGGGAGTTGCGCAGGAGGTTGCCGCAACGGACAGCGGCAGCGGCGAGGAGCCGAAGCACCCCGCCGAAGGCGCAAAGAGCGGCGGAAAGGACGCAAAGAGCGGCAACCGCGGCGGACGCGCAAAGGACAAAAAGACAGAGGAGCGCAATCTACAGTAATACAATTCCCACAGCAAAATTCTGTACAATAAAATTGCCGACCGCCTGCAATCAGGCGGTCGGCTTATTATATTCATTGAGTTCACATCAGCCAACCGTAGGCGGAACAGACGACGTTGAGAAGTATTCCCACTACGACGCCTATTGCGTACAGCGTGACGATTATGAGCACGTTGCGCTTTATCTTCTTTGTATTTCTGAGCAGCACCACGAGCCCCAGCCCCGCGTTGGTGCACAGCCCGGCTATGCAGCTTCCGAAGGAAATCATTCCGCCGTTGACGAACGCGCCGGTGATTATGGTTGACGAGGCACAGTTGGGAATGAGCCCTATCGCCGCGGTGATGAGCGGTTCGACATACATTCCGCCGACTATGCCGGAGGCGATGTTCTCCTCCCCCACGGCGGCGATTATATAGCCGAGGACGAGGTTGACGATGAAGATGTACGACGTAATCTTGAGCGAGTGAATGAGCGGGTCGACAAAGTATATGCGCAAATGCGACTTGCCCTCGCGCTCCCTTCCGCAGGAATACGCCGAATGGCGGCACTCCTCCTGCTCTGCGGGCGCGCTCTCCGCCGCCTTGTCGCGCAGAAGAAAATTGATTGCATAGCCCGCTATGATTGCGACTATCAGCTTTACGAGAATGAGCGGCAGAATTGCCTGCGCCGCCAGCCCGTTTGTGGGGCTGTTTGCGAGCAGGATTACAAGCGCCTCGTCAGAGGTGGCGAGGAACACGGCGATTATCGTGCCCGTGCGTATGAGCCCGCTTTCGTACAGCTTTGCCGCCATAACCGAAAAACCGCACTGCGGCACTATGCCCGTAGCCGCGCCCAGAAGGGGCGCAAGCGGACCCTGAAGCGCCTTGCGGCTCTTGGTTATGTTCGTTCCCCGCTCCAGCAGCTCTATTAAGATGTAGATTATGAGTATGAAGGGAAATACGAGCGCCGTATCCTTCAACGCATCCAGAAAGACTTCCAAAATCAAAACTCCGTATGTGACAGCCGATATATTGATTATATCTCAGCCGCGGCAGAAAAATACCTTTAAAATCAAACGCCCCGCTGTACTCTGCGGGGACGCGAATAAGAGAGTTATCTTCTCTTCTTGTCGTTTTTGGGAACAACCTTAAGCCTTGTCTTGATTGCCTCCTCCTCGTCATAGCCGAGGGGCTTTCTTTCGGCGTCGGCGTGACCCGTCTTTACATATCCCTCGTCGCGGGCGAGCAGCGTCAGCCTCGTCGTTCCGTCGAATATGAGCATATGCCCGAGGTCGGCGGAAATATTTACGGTGTCGCCCTTGTCTGAGCCCTCCGCCCTGACGACGAACGACAGCTCTTCGCCGTCGCAGTCGGCATAGTTTACGCCGCAGATCTCCTCCGTCGTCGCGACGAGCGCGGACATAAAGCCGCCCTCTCTGACGACAGTCATATCTTCGGGGCGCAGCCCGACGATTACCTTCTTGCCGGTGTTGACATATTCGGAAAGGGAGGTAAAGCGCGCCTTGATATTTTCAGGCAGGGCGAGCTTGACGCCGTCTTTTGCGGCATAGACCGCACCCTCTTCCTCCACAATCTCGGCGCCGTTTATGAAGTTCACCGTCGGAGAGCCGATTATGAACGCGACGTATGCGTTTTCGGGATAGTCATAGAGGTTTGCGGGGGTATCTATCTGCTGTATCATTCCCTCCCTCAATACGAGTATCCTGGACGCCATAGAGATTGCGTCGCTCACAGACTTGGTGGCATAGACGAAAGTGCCCTTCATCCTCGCCTGAAGATTGACGAGCACGGAGCGCAGCCCGTCGCGGAGAGCCGCGTCGAAGCCAGTGAGAGGGTCGTCGAGAAGATAGAGCCTGGGCTCCCTTACAATCGCCCTCGCAAAGGCGACCTTCTGCTTCTGCTCGGCAGTGAGCGCCTTAGGTCTGCGGTTGAGTATGTCGGTAAGCCCCAGCACCTCTGCGGCGACCTTGACCCTCTGCTCTATGAGCGCGTTGGACGCCTTGCGGAGCTTTAAGCCGTATGCTATGTTGTCGTAGACGTTGAGCGAGGGATAGAGCGTATTGCCCTGAAATATCATTGCAATGTCCCTGTCCTTGGGGTCGGCGGTCGTGACGTCCTTGTCGCCGACTATTATGTTGCCTTCCGTAGCCTCTTCCAGCCCCGCAATCACCCTGAGGAGGGTAGATTTGCCGCTCTTTTCTCCGCCGATTACGGCAATGAATTCGCTGTCGGCGAGCTCGAGATTTGCCTTATACAGCGCGAGCGTGCCGGAGGGATAGATTTTGCTTACAGACTTGAGCTTGAGATTTGCCATTTTGCTTTCTCCCGTAGAGGTAAAAGAAATATTTACCTTATTATGATAACACGGCGGGCGGACTTTTTCCAACCTCTTGACGCATCATTTTTTAAATTTCACCCAAAATTTTATAAATTTTGCCACCGCGCGCCACCGACATATGCGTTTTGCTTGCCACGGGACGGCAATGTGGTATAAAATTCTGGTATGAACAGACAGAACTTCGACAAAAAAATGACGGAGATTATCGAAGGCTTCGGCGGCGGGCGCAGAAAGCTGCTGCTTCACGCCTGCTGCGCGCCCTGCTCCTCCGCCTGTCTGGAAAGGCTCAAAGACGCCTTCGACATAACAGTGTTCTTCTACAACCCCAACATCGAGGACGAGGAATATTTCAAGCGCAAGAGTGAGCTTTGCCGATTCATTTCGGAGACGGGCTGGGCGGATATTCTCGACTGCGACCACGACACCGCAGAATTTTACGCCGCGGCGAGCGGGCTTGAGGGCTGCGCGGAGGGCGGCGAGCGTTGCCTTGCCTGCTTCCGCCTGAGGCTTGAAAGGACGGCTGAAGAGGCGGCGAAAGGCGGCTTTGACTACTTTGGCACGACGCTGACTATAAGCCCCCTCAAGGACGCCGACGCCATAAACGCCATAGGCGAAGAGCTTGAAAGGGCGACGGGCGCAAAGTGGCTCTATTCCGACTTCAAAAAGCGCGGCGGATATCAGCGCAGCCTGCAGCTCAGCCGCGAACACCGGCTGTACAGACAGAACTACTGCGGCTGCATATTCTCCCTGCGCAAGGACTGAAAATGTAAATTTGGGCTTGAAAAAGCGCGCGCATAGTAGTATAATATATCTGCAAACGCATTATAAAGAGAGGTCTTATATGGATATTAACCGTTACTCCCCCGTATATTCGGTAAAACAGAGGCATATGACAAAGCTTGCAGACTATTCCGTAGAGGAAATTTTCGAGCTTTTATATGCAACAAGACAGCTTAAGGCAAAGTTCGTCGCGCACGAAAAGACGAATATCTTGCAGGGCGTCACGGTTGCGATGATGTTCGGCGACACCTCGCTCAGGACGCGCTCCGCGCTGGAGATAGGCATAAGACAGCTCGGCGGCGACTCCGTCGACCTGCAGTACAGCGAAAACGATATGCGCGCAGGCGAAAACATATACGACGTCGTCAACGTAATCTGCCGCTACGGCGTCGGCGCACTCATCACGAGGGGCATCGAACAGAGCGAGCTGGACAACTTCACCGCCATCTCCCCCATTCCCGTAATCAACTCCACCAATTCGGACTATGTGCCGATGCAGACGATAAGCGACCTCTTTACCATCTGGGAAAAGAAAAAGCGCCTCGAAGGGCTGAAAATTGCCTACATAGGCAAGGGCTCCAACGTCGCGGCGTCGCTGATTATGGGCGCGGTAAAGTGCGGTATGGAAGTCGCCATTGCCACCCCTGCGGAGTTCGGAATAAGGACGAGGCACATAGAGAACGCCGAACAGTACGGCAGCCTTTTCCTCACCGACGACCCCTTCCTCGCCGCAAAGAACGCCGACATAGTCTACACTGACAGCTATCACTACCACTCCCTGCTCACCGCGGAGGAGGCAAAGATACTCGCCCCCTACAAGGTGACGAACAGACTTATGAGCGTGGCTTCGGGCACTGCGATCTTTATGCACCCCCTGCCTGCAAAGCGCGGTGTAGAGGTTTCTGCAGACGTAATCGACGGCAAGCAGAGCATAGTCTTTGACCAGGCGGAAAACAAGCTGCACGCTATGAAGGCAATTCTCGCCCTTCTCATAAGCTGACGCGGCGGAAAATGTTGACGCCCCGCAAGGACAAGCACGGGCGCAGCAGCCGCGAGGGGCAATCCCCGCGGGCAAAAAAATGAGCGCCGCATACGGCGCGTTAACGACAAAAAAATTACGGTCGCACCCCGAACCTGCGGGTGCGACCGTATATATTTTTCATAACTTTTCAAGCGTTATTACAACCACTTCGGGGCGGTCGAATATGCGGAGGGGAAATTCCGAATTGCCGAGCCCCCTCGAAATTATCATCTTCATATCCCCGACGGAGTGCACGCCCTCTGTATATTTGGGGAAGAGACCCTGCCCGGGCGAATAGACGCCTATGTGAGTAAAGGGTATGCGCCACTGTCCGCCGTGCGCGTGACCCGACAGCACGAGGTCGTACCCCGCCATTGCATACCTTGCGATATACTGCGGTTCGTGCGCGAGCAGCAGTCTGTACCCATCCAGCCCGTCGGCGAGCTTGAACGGGGTGGCATTTTTGAGGTGAGCGCCGTTGACGCCGACGAGATTTATGCCGTACACCTTCTCCGCCTGATTGTCGAGGACGTGCGCGCCCGCATCGGCAATCGCCTTTTTGAGCGCGCGGTAGTTCTTGTTGCGCATCTCGTGATTGCCGGCTATGAAGTATACGGGGGCGATTTTTACGAGGCGGGATACGGTGTACGCAGCCACCTCCATTCCTCCGCCCTTGTAGTTGTGAATTATGTCGCCCGTAAAACAGATTATGTCCGGCTTTTCGGCGGCGACCAGCTTGAAAAGCCTTCTTCCGCCCCTGCCGAAGAGCTTTGCGTGCAGGTCGGAAAGGTGGACTATCTTAAGCCCCCTTTCGGGCACTTTGGGGGATTGCACTTTGTATTTGGTGAGCGTGAGCACGTTGTTGTTGTAGTAGATGAATATCACCACAAGCACGACCGCGCACGATATGCACACCGCCAAGACGGCAATCTCTTCGGGGCTCATCTGACCTCGCAAACTATCCTGTAAATATTCTTTCCCATATCCATAAACCTCTGCTCGTGCTCGGTGACGATGTTGTCCGCATCCCCCAACGCGGCAACGTCCTCGCACCGTTCAACTATGTTGAAGCCGCACGACGAAAAGCTCTCCAGAGAGAAGCGGTAAAAATCGCCGTCGTCCGTCTTCTGCACGATTGTCCCGCCCGACTTCAGAAGCTTTTTGTATATCTCGAGAAATCGGGGATGAGTGAGGCGCTGCTTTACATAGCCGAGCTTGGGCAGCGGGTTGGAGAAATTGAGATATATTCTGTCCACCGAACCTTCGGGGATATACCTCGGCAACACCTCTGCCGCGCAGTTTAAAAAGTGCAGGTTTTTTATGCCCGCGCTCTCCGCGCTCTCGCACGCCTCTATGAGTACGTTTGATATCTTTTCGACGGCGACGAAGTTGATTTCGGGATGGCGGAGCGCAAGCTCGCAGGCGAACCTGCCCTTGCCGCAGCCAATCTCGAGATGAACGGCGTTGCCGTTGCCGAAAATGCCCCTGAAATCGAGGAGATTTCTGAGCGTTGCCGCCGCCTTCATATTCTTTTCGCTCACGTCCGCGACGGTAAGATTGACACAATTTGACAACCGCTCGTCGAGATGTGACTTTCTATGCATTCTCATAGGCAAATTTTACCATATGCGACATAATTTTCGCAAGTGAAATTAGCACGTCTTTATTATTTTTTTATTTTATCCCGCCGCGTTTATGCCGCCGCGGGGCGTTTTATATTAAATGCGTCGGGTGAAAAAAATTTTATCGGGCAGAGTTTGTCTTTTTTGCGTCGGGTGGGATAATTCCCTGCCTGAGATATGAGGAGGAAATTGCTTTGACCCTTTTGGAAATTTTGGACGCCTTTACCTTTTACGGGCTGGATATAATGCTGCTTGCCGCGCTTACCACAATCTGCGTGCAGCTCCTGAAGATATCCGTCCTCAAAAAATGTCAGAAAAAGATACTCACCTTTCTGCCTTTTATTGTCGGCTGTCTGCTTTACGGCGCTTACAGCGTGCTTTACGGTATGGATTTCAGCATACTCATAACCGACTATGTCGGCATTATGGAGCACGGATTTTCCGTCGGCGCACTTTCCACGATAATATATGTCTGGTATGAGCAGTTTATACGGGGAAAGTCGGCAAAGTCCGCAACGGAGGGCGTCATCTCGACGCTCATCGAAGGATACGTGCCGTCCGACGCCGTGAACGACGCCGCCGCGCGCATTGCCGAGGCGATACAGAAGGACGTGACGGGCGACGGGGCGAACAAGGCGACTGACATTTTAAAGGAATACTGCGGCGAAGAATTGGACGAAAAGGACATAAAACTCCTTTCGCGCCTCATAATCGAAACTCTCGCGCACCTCAACGCCGCCTGACCCGTAACGCTGCCCCCGAAGGCATTTTGCCCTCGGGGGCAGTTTTTTAATTGCCCCCGCAATATGCCGTATTCAACGCACTTTTCAGAAATTCCCCTCGCAATATGCCGCAATTAAATTGCCCCGCACATATGTCGCAGACAATGCATTGTTCCCGCAATTCACCCGCACATATGCCTGCATTTAGCCCTTTGACGGGCATATTTCGGCGCATACCCTGAAATTGCCCGGCATATATGCCCCGACGAACACATTTTTACGGTTGCCGAGGACAAATTCAAGCACGCCCTGAAAGCCTTGCTATGCGGCAGATTTAAGTTTGACTTCTACCGCGAGCGTAACCCCCTCCGCGAGCGCCCCGTCAGAGGCGACATACTCGGCGTGTCTGTATTTATTCAAAAGATTTTTTACTCCGAACAGATCGCAGCCGAGCTCACCCGCCCGCCCGAAAAGCGCCTTAAGGTCGCCCTCTATCCTTTTGCGGCAGTCGGCAATCTCATCTTCCGACGCCTGTTTTCTGCCCTCCGTAGCGGGCGTGGGGTTAACCTCTCCGTCCTGTACCCTGACTATCGCAGAGAAGGTAAGTTTGAGCTGCACCGCGCCGCCCTCGACGCTTACCGCCCTGCCGCCCTTGCAGTCCCTCAGCCCCATAACGCGCATATTGTCCCCCTCGCCGCACTTTATGAATGCGTGGCGCACGTTGCTGTTTACGAGGTTGAACGCAAAGGTCAGCCGCTCGTCGAGAGTGCCGACGAACCTGCCGCCCGAAAAGAGGGCGGCTCTGTTGCACACAAAGGACGCACTCTCCTGCCCTCCTTCGGAGCTCTGCCCGTCTGCGCCGCCCTGCTCGGCGCCCTGACCGCCCTCGCTTCCTTGACCCGCGTTCTGACCGCCTTCGCCGCCCTGCCCCGGGTTCTGACCGCCCGCGCTCTCCCCCTCTTCGGAAACGATGTAGGGCATATATGAGAAGGCGCTCTCGGAATAGCCGTCCTCGCCGATGTCGTTGAGGTTGACCGTACAGACGTTGGCGGAGCGCTCCGCCTCCTCAGAGAGCAGCCTTACGATGTTATCCGTCGCCGAATCCCCTAAAGGCAGCTCAACCGAAAGCGCGTCCTTTGCGCTTCCCCTGTAGGCGGCGATTTTGGGCGTAAGACCCGTGTACTCGTTACGATAGAAGTAGTCGAGCGTAGCGAAGAGGTCACCCGAAAGGCAGCTTTCGCCGAGCAGAATGAGCTCGCAGAACACTAATTTCGGATAAAAGCCCGTCCTTACGTTTATCTGGTTGAGCGCCTCCGCAACCGTCGCGCCTCTGCCCGATATGACGTTGAACTGCGTCTTTTCGCCGTTTTCGGCGGGCTGCGGAACGGCGAGCTGGGCGGTGAGTTCGAGCTCGTCGCCCGACCTGTCCAGTCCGACGCCGATGATCACCGACGTCTTTCTGAGGTCTACAAGACCGAAGTCGTTGGTGAAGAAGAGAAAGACCAGCCCGACAACCGCAAGCGCGCACGCTATCGCCGCAACCCGCCTTAACAGCTCTTTATGCACAGACTTCATACGCCCTCCTTCGCCTTTTTTGCTCTTTTCTTCCCCGCATCCTCTTCCCCGCCTGCAATTTGCGGGCGGGCAGTTGCTCTTTTTCCGTCGTCGCGCGCGCCTCTGCCCGACTTTGCCGACGTTTGAGACGCGCCGCCGCCATTAAATTCTGCTCGCGCCAGACATTTCCGCCCGCCTCGGGAGAGGGTGCGCCCCCTATTCCCTCTCGGCAGCAGCCACGCAGCGAGGGGAAGCGCATAGGAAAAGAGCGCAACGGGAATGAAGAACCAGCCCGCCGCAATCTGCTGGAGGGGCGAATATTTATTGTGGACGAGCAGTACGACCGCCAACAGAAGGACGTTTGCCGCCCCCGAAAAGACATAGTTTATGTCCGTCCGCCCGAACACCTTGCACATACAGTGCGTAAACGCCTGGACGTGCAGGGCAAGCGCAAACAGCACGACTATGTCGAGGGCGTATGCCGCGATGAGGTCAATTCTGCCGAGGTATTCCGTTGCGGGAAAAAACAGAGTGGAATTTATTATGGCAAACGTGCGCGTGCGGGCAAGAGGACCATATACGGCATAGAACATAGCCATCGTCGCCGCGACTATCATCCCGCCGAGCGCATAGGAGAGCGTCATCTTCGCCGCATCCCCCTTGCGGTATGTGAAGTTGCCCATAAATATGAGCACGAAGGCGCTCTCCGAAAAGCGGTAAAAGGAGTAAATTATCCCCCTGCCGAGCACGCCCGCAGGCTGCCTCAATATGGGCAGAAGGTGCGAATAGTCGCCCTGCCCCGCCGTCATAACCCATATTATGCCTATCGACACGACAAAGACGGGCATACAGACGTCGGCAAACGCCCCGACGTCCTTCAGCGGCTTTATCCCCGCATAGAAGAGAAAGGCAAATACGGGCAGGAACATTCCTAAAGATAAAATCGTCTCGTAAAAGGCGTCGTGTATGAAATTCTGCTGCTCGACGAGCGGCACGACGGCGCAGAAGAGAAAATATGCGCCGAGAAGGGCATATACCACCTTTGCCGCCACCCTGCCGAGAGCCCCCTCCGCAAGCGCATAGAGGCTCTTGCCCGTGCGCGACGAGAGATATGCCGTCGCCCACACCACCGCCGTCTGCAGCGCGAGGTCGAACAGCGCCGGAAAGATGAGCGCGTTGCCAGCCTCCGCCGCCATAAACGCGGGATAGAGCAACAGCTTTGTCACCGCGTTATAGCATATGAGCATAAAGCAGATCTGCCTTACCGAAAGCCTGTCCCTATCCGTCATCTCTGAACCTCACTTTATTCCTCGCGTGCAGCGCGCGGGGGCGCAACATTGTGGGATATGCCGCCGACTTGTACGCCCCGTCCTTCATTGCCCCCGGGGAAAGCGGGGCAAACGGCGACAGAAGGGAAACGCCGTAGTCCTGCTCGCTCGCAATATAGGCGATAAGACCCGCCGTGAGCACGACCAGCCCGAATATGCCGAGAGAACCCGCGACGATCAGAAACATCAGACGCAGCACCGTCGAAGTCTCCACCATATCGGGTACGGTATAGAGACATATCGCCGAAAAGGCGATTATGATGACAGCGGGCGTCGAGATTATGCCCGCCTTGACCGCCGTATCGCCCAGCACCAATGCGCCGACTACCGAAAGCGCAAGCCCGACATACTTGGGCATACGCACGCTCGCCTCGTTCAGAACCTCCAACAAAACCAGCGTGAGCAACATCTCCACGCTGGGCGAAAGGGGTATGCCCTCCACCGAACTTGCAATCTTGAACAGCAGTTTTTTTGGTATGAGCTGTATCTTGAATAATTGCGCGCAGACGTACATAGAGGGCAGAAAGATGCCTATTACCAGCGCGAGCGCGCGCAGAAAGCGCAGAATTGTTGCGCGGTAGCTGACGATGTAATAGTCCTCCGCCGTCTGAAAGTCCTCCGCAAGCGAATAGGGCACGGTCAGGGCAATGGGCGAGCCGTCGACGAGTATGCCCACCCTGCCTTCGCACACCTTTGCGCAGAACACATCCGGCTTTTCACAGGTGGAATTGCGCTTGAAGAGCGATTTGGGGCGCTTGGAGATGAAACCCGCGATGTACGAGGAGTCCGGCACGATGTCAATCTGCTTGTTTTCTATCTGCGCAATGACCTTTTCGACCAGCCCCTTTTTCACCACGTCCGAAAGATAGCACACGGCTACGACGGTATCCGACCGCTTGCCAGCCATAACCGTCCTGATTTCAAGCGTCGGGCTCTTTATGCGCTTGCGCAGCAGCCCGAGGTTGGTCTTGATGTCCTCCGTAAAGCCCTCCCTCGGTCCCTTGACCGCCACCTGCGTGGGCGGTTCCATAACCGCCCTCTGGGGCGGGCTCTTGACGTCGGCGGCAAAGAGCACTGCCCCTTCACGGGAGAGTATTACGGCACACCCGTCCGAAACGAGCTTTACCGCCGTCTGAATATCGGGGCAGGGCTTGAGCTGGGGGCAGGCTATCGCCTCCCCTATATCGGCGTGCCGCTCCGAAAGCGTCTTAAGCGGCTTGACTATGAGCTCGCCTATCGCCGTCTTGTCGGCTATGGTGTCGGCATATATCAGTAAAAACTGCTCCCCCGCCGCCGAACTGAATGTAAATTCGACTATGTCGTCGGATGGCAGAAGGCGCATAAGCTCTTCCGCCCTTTCTTTCAATTGGCTCTTCATACTGCAATTATTATTCGGCAATATCCCCTTAAAAATACCACCTGCGGCAAGAGAGCTTTCAGCCCGTTGACTTCGGGCGGGAAAAATGATAGAATATGGCGTGAAAAAAGGACAAAAGAGGACTTTTAAGGCGATGAAATTCGACTTTGACGCTAACTATTTCAATCCGACGGACGTGCTGGAATGCGGGCAGCTCTTCCGCTTTATACCGCACAAAAAGGGATATATTGTCTGCTCTGCGGACAAGGCGTGCTATGTATATTCCGACGGCGTAAAGACGACGGTGGAGAGCGACTACCCCGAATACTTTTACGACTATTTCGACCTCGACCGCGACTATAAGAGCATTGTCGGGCTTGCAAAGAGCTTCGATATCCCCGTGCTCACCCACTGCGCCGAGGTCGCAAAGGGATTGCGGCTTTTAAGGCAGAACGCCGAGGAGACCATCTTTTCCTTCATCATTTCGCAGAACAACAACATTCCGAGAATTAAGGGCATAATAGAGCGCATATGTTCGTCTTTGGGCGAAAGGCGCGAATTTTCGGAGGGCGAATATTATACCTTTCCCTCCGCGCAGAAGATTGGCGAAATGCCGCCCGGATTTTACAGGGCGCTGGGCGCGGGATACAGGGACGAATACCTCTCCGAAACGGGAAAACGCATAGGCGAAGAGGGCATCGGGCATTTAAAGACGCTTGATGAAGGACAGCTCAAAAAGGCACTTCTGGGCTATAAGGGCATAGGTCCGAAGGTAGCCGACTGCATATGCCTTTTCGGCTTTTACAAGGCGGCGAACTTCCCCGTGGATACGTGGATTGAAAAGATCTATCGTGAGGACTTCGGCGGAACGCTTAAGGACAGAAAGAAGATAAACGAGTACTTCTGCACTATGTTCGGGAAATACGCCGGCTTTATTCAGCAGTATTTATTCTACGGAAAACGCGCAAACTTATGATATGCCCGACTACTTCACCCACGCGATAACCGCAACCCAAATCCACAACCGCCTTTCCCGGCGGGAAAAAGACGCAATTACGAACGCCGACCTGTACCTTCTGGGTGCGCAGGGCGGCGATGTGTTTTTTACCTATACATTGAAATACCGCGGCAATATGGGCAGGGCTCTGCACGTCTGCGACAACGTAAATATCTTTACGGCGCTGCGCAAAAAGAGCCTTTCCTACGCCGCGGGTTTTGCCGCCCACTACGCGCTTGACTGCACTCTGCACCCCGCAATATATGCCTTTGAACGCATATCGAGGGCGCCCTTTTCGCATATCCGCTTCGAGGGCGACATAGGGCTCTACGTCAGCAGGCAATATTCAATTCCCCGCAGGATATTGCCGCGCGAACGCATAATGCGCTGCACCTTTTCAGTGTACGACGCCATACGCGGCACAGTGCCCGAAGTGACGATAGAGGGCGTAGAGCGCTGCCTTAAGCGGCACTTTGCCTATACCCGCGCCGCCTTCCTGTCGAAGAAGAGCAAATACGTGTTCAGATATGACTACTCCTCGCTTTCGGACGCGATCGAGGACGGCATTTCGCTGGGAGTTGCCTGCGTTTCTTCGATAATCGGCGGCGACATAGACGGCAAACTGTTTTCAAGGTCGTTCCTTGAAAAATAGTCCTCGAACACCCTGTCATAGACAGAGTGGCTCAAAGACATCTCGTAGAGTTCATCCTGCGTTACCTCCTCCGCCACGCCGCCGTCATAGCGCTGAAAGACGACGTAGTGCCTGTCGCTCAGCCGCTTGATGGCGTCCTTAAAGGTCAGGTCGCCGTCGCAGAGTACATACTTTACGTCTATGCCCCTTTTAAGTCTCTTTGCCGAAGAGAAGTTTATCCTCACCGCGCGCACGGGCTTTTCAAACGCCGACAGAAGGAGAAATGCCGCAAAGATGAGCGCCGTTATGTTATAGCCCAGCGCGAAGAAGAGCGCCAGAAAGACGGCGGAAATCACCAGGGCAGTCACGCGGAGGGCAATGAGCTGAGCCCTCTCGCCGAACAGCTTTTTTATGGCGCAGCCCGCCACCCTGCCTCCGTCAAGCGGGTAAGCAGGCAAAATATTGACGGCAAGCATTGCGAGATTGGCGTACATAAGCACGTCTGTATAGCCGTAAGTTACGGGGAAAAACCACCACAGCCCCGCCAAAACCACGCACAATGCGGCGTTTACGAGCGGTCCTGAGAGCGCAAGCTTGATCTCGTCCGAGGCGCGTATCCCCTCTATGTCCATAAATGCTGCCGCGCCGTAAGGCATCAGCTTGATTTTTTTGCACTCATAGCCCAACTTCTGGGCACAAAAAATATGACCGCACTCGTGAAGGAGGGCGGTCAGCGCACATATCAGCGCGGTCGGAAGTCCCCCGAAAATCGCACTGAACAACATCACCGCAAAGAACAGCGGATGAATGACTATTTTCATTGATTCCAGACGGGCACCACTCCGGAAAGGGTGTAGCAGTTGAGCAGCGTTTCGCCGTCATACATACTCACTTTTACCTCGCTCTGCCCGTCGGTATAGGCAAAGGGCAGGTTGGAAGCCAGCTCGTCGCCTTCCGCGGCGTACACCGTCGTAAGTCCCGTAAACACGCTGGAGAACGTCGACGTATGCGCGATTTTTACCGTATAGAGCCCGCCCGAGGAGGTAATTGACGCCACCTCTCCTCCGCATACGGGATAGACGGACGCCTCGTCCGTGAAGCTTATGACGCCATCTGCCGAGACGCTTATCTCCGCATCGGACAGCCCCGACACGACGGGCGAAAGGGTGAACTCGTAATATGCCGCCTCCTCTTCGGGAACGGCGGAAATGCTGCCCATAAACGCATTTATGGCGGTATTGGGCACGAGCATATTGGTGACGAATATTCCCGCCGCAATGAGGCACGCCGCAACGCCCTCGGCGATGAGGAACTTTGTCATAAAGCCGTCGCGCTTGCCCTTGTTCTCTTCGGGACAGGCAAGTTCTTCGGTGGCGGTGTACGCCCCGTCATAGGCGGCGAACGCCTCCTCGTCGGTTGCGGACGCGCGCTCGTTGACGCTTTCGAGCACCTTATCCTTCAAATCTTCTTCCCGCTTGTTTCTGCGCCTGAAAAGCGGCTTTTTCTTTACGACGCTTACCGTGCTGACGGGAATTTCCAACATCTGTGCATAATCTAAACCTTCATTCATAGAGCGTACTCCTCGTAATTTTGATTTACCCTATTATACGCAGCGGACAGGCCTTTAAGAACAAAAAATGCAAAAGCCGCATAAAATAAACGCGCCCCCTCGGAGGCTTAGCCCCGCGGGAGCGCGCTGTTTATTTAATATGGTATTATTTGATAAGCAGCCCGAGGTTGGAAGAGAGCCTTGCAAAATCTTCGGGAGAGAGCACTTCGCCCCTCACCCCCTCCGCAATGCCGCTGTCCGAAATGAGCTTTTTTGCCTGTTCCCTTGTGAGCTTGAAGCCGTTTACGAGGTTGTTTTCCAGCGTCTTTCTCCTCGAGCCGAACGCCGCCTGCACGCACTTTTTGTAGAGCGCGACATCCAAAACGTCCTCTCTGACCTCGCCGAGGTCTATCCTGACTACGGCGCTGTCGACGTTGGGGCTGGGGTGAAAGCGCTCCCTGCCGACCTTCATAAGTATGCGGCTCTTCCCGCGTAGAGCGATGTTCGCCGTAATCGCGCCATAGTCCGCCGTGCCCGCCTCGGCGCACAGTCGGAGCGCGACCTCCTCCTGCACCATAACCGTCAGCGACCTGCACTTTTGGGAATTTTCTATGAACGTCATAATGAGCGGCGTTGTTATATAATAGGGCAGATTTGCAACTACGACGTATTCGGGCAAACTCTTTTCGAGCTCGTCAATGCGCATACGAGTGAAGTCCCTGAAGATTATCTCCGCATTCTCCACGCCCGCAAGCGTCTTTGCGAGCACGGGCTGGAGCGTCTTGTCTATCTCGTAGCCGTAGACCATCTTCGCCTTCCTTGCAATCTGGCGGGTAAGCGTTCCCGCGCCGCAGCCTATCTCTATTACGGTGGTGTTTTCGTCGACGCCCGCGCCGTCGACTATGGCGGCGAGCAGCTCTTCGTCGTATATGAAGTTCTGACCGTATTGCTTTTTAAACGAAAAGTTGTTGCCCTTCAATACGCCGGCAACTCTCTTATCTTCCATAATTTACCCCCTCTCCGCGCGCATAACGGGGGCGGCGCGGCAAAGAATAAAAGTATAACCGCAAACGACTTTCACGCACAGACAACGGCGCAAAATGGCTTTGCGGCAGATATGCACAAAGGAATAACAAAGCCGAAGGTTAAACTAATCGCCTTCGGCTTTCGGCTTTCAGCCAAGTTTTGCGAATAAAGTACGGGCATTTTTCAATGCCGTTTCCTCAAACTGCCCGACGGGCATACCCTTTACGGCGGCGATGCCTGCCGCTATTTCAGGAATGGATGCGGGGGTGTTGGGGAATGTGCCGTAGAGGCTTGCGGGCGGCATATAGGGGCTGTCCGTCTCGGTGAGCAGCCGCTCTGCCGGCAACATCTCTATGACCCTCTTTGCGCGCTTGGAACCCTTCCACGTCGACGCGCCGCCGAACGAGAAATATAGTCCCAGCTTCATAAGCTCTTCCGCAATCTCTACGGAGTGCGAATAGCAGTGCATAAGCGCCCCGCCCTTGAGGAGGGACTTATTGCCCTTAAGTATGCCCAGCATATCCTCCGCGCAGTCGCGGGAGTGTATCTGCACGGGCAGCGAGAGCTCCGCCGCAAGCGAGAGCTGGGCGAGAAATGCCTCCCTCTGCCTGCCGCGGTCGGTGTCGTCATAGTGATAGTCCAGCCCTATCTCGCCGAGGGCTACGCACTTTTCGTGCCTGCACAGCGCGGCTATCCTTTCAAGGTCGCCCTCGCAATAGTCCTTCAGCTCCGTAGGGTGAAAGCCTGCGGTGAAATACACGCAGTCGAACTCCTCGGCATAGCGGCGCGCCTGCTCCGAGGAGGGCAGGTCGAACCCGACGGTTATTATGCGCCCCACGCCCTTTGAAAGACAGTTTTCTATGAGCGCGGCTATGTCGCCGTAGGTCTCGCCGTCGAGGTGACAGTGAACGTCGGCAAACATTATGCCAGCGTGCTGCCGTCCGGCACGTCCTTTTCGGGGCAGACGAGGGAGAGCGTGCCGTCGGGCGCCTCCGCGCAGACAATCATACCCTCCGACATTATGCCCTTCATCTCTCTGGGCGGAAGGTTGGTTACAACCACCACCTTTTTGCCGACCATCTCTTCGGGCGTGTAGTGCTTTGCTATGCCGCTGAGTATGGAGAGCGTCTTATTGCCGACCTTCACCGTCTCGTGCAGCAGCTTGCTCTTTTTGACCGCCTCGCACGCGATGACCGTGCCCACCTTCATCTCGACCTTTGCAAAGTCGTCAATCGTAATTTCCTGCTTCTTCTCCTCTTCGGGAACGTTTGCTTCCTGCATCTGCTTAAACTTTATCTCCTCAATCTTAGGTTTGATATCCTCGAAATTTATCCTCTCGAACAGCGTGGAGGGGTTTTCGGTGACGCTGTATTCCTCCGCCCCGCCGAAAACGGAGAGCGTATCGAACGACCTTGCCTTGCCGCCCGTCTCTGAAATTATCCTGTCCGAGGCAGAGGGCATAAAGGGCTTGAGGAGGTTTGCGCCGATATTTATAGCCTCCAAAAGGTTATAGAGCACCTCCGAAAGTCTTGCCCTGTCCCCCTCGCTCTTGGCGAGTATCCAGGGGCAGGTCTCGTCGATGTATTTGTTCGCCCTTCTGAAGATTGCCCACAGCTCGTCAATGGCGTCGGCAATCTTATATTCGTCCATATTCTTCCTGACCTTTGCCGCCGCGGATGCGACTGTCTCCTTGAGCGAGAGGTCAACCTCGCCCGAGGCGCCCGTGGGCGCAACCTTTCCGCCGAAATACTTGTTGGTCATAGCTATCGTGCGCTTTACGAGGTTGCCAAGAGTGTTTGCGAGGTCGGAATTTACGCGCTCGGTAACGAGCTCCCACGTGATTATTCCGTCGTTTAAATAGGGCATCTCGTGGAGCACGAAATACCTCACGGCATCAACGCCGAAAACCGAAGCGAGGTCGTCGGCATAGATGACGTTGCCGCGGCTCTTTGACATCTTGTCGCCGCCCTGAAGAAGCCAGGGGTGCCCGAAAATCGTCCTGGGCAGCGGCTCGCCCAGCGCCATAAGGAATATGGGCCAGTAGATTGTGTGGAACCTGACTATGTCCTTTCCCACGACGTGCACGTCGGCAGGCCAATACCTTGCATATTTTTCGGAAGATTTCTGAGTGTCGTAGCCGAGACCCGTGATATAGTTCGTAAGCGCGTCCAGCCATACATAGACGACGTGGCGGCTGTCGAAGTCGACGGGAACGCCCCACTTGAAGGAAGTGCGCGAAACGCAGAGGTCCTGGAGCTTGTACTTTATAGTACCGTTTTCAATCGCCTCTAAGAGCTCTTCGTCAGACTTGCCTATGAATTCGTCAGCGAGCAGGAAGTTGTTCATCATCTCGTTCTTTCTCGCCACGGGCTGAATGAATTCGGGGTGGGTGACGATGTGCCTGACCAGCCTGTCGGCATACTTGCCCATCTTGAAGAAATATGCCTCTTCCTTTGCGGGCTTAACCTCTCTGCCGCAGTCGGGGCACTTGCCGTCTACGAGCTGGCTCTCCGTCCAGAAACTCTCGCAGGGGGTGCAATACATTCCCTCGTAAGAGCTCTTGTATATGTCGCCCGCGTCGAAGAATTTTTTGAATATCTTTGCGACTTCTCTTTCGTGATAGTCGTCGGTCGTCCTTATGAACTTGTCATACTTTACGTCCATAAGATCCCATAAGCGGCGTATTTCGGCGGCGATATCGTCGACGAACTGCTTGGGGGTCACGCCCTTTTCCTCCGCCTTGAGCTCTACCTTCTGCCCGTGCTCGTCCGTGCCCGTCTGGTAGAGCACGTCATAGCCCTCCATCTTCTTCATTCTGGCGATTGCGTCGCAGAGAATTATCTCGTAGGTGTTGCCGATGTGAGGCTTGCCCGAAGTATAGGTTATCGCAGATGTGATATAAAACTTATCCATTTCTTTCTGACCCTGCCGTAAGTTATTTATTCGCCTTAAAATATACCATATTTCAAGGCAAAAGTAAAGAATAAAAGGCAAACGCGCTAAATATAAATAGGCTATGAACGCAGTTTTTACGGTTATAATGCTGCTCTCGGCGGCGGTGATAATTGTGACCTCCCCCGCCGACTTTCTGCCCGCGCTGACAGACGGGGCGCGAAGTGCGGCAGAGACGGCGCTTATGCTTTTTTTAATATATGCAGTGTGGATGGGGCTTTCCGCCGTGGCGGAGGACAGCAGACTTTCAGAGCGGATATCACGCCTTATGCGCACACCCGTTCGCCGCATATTCAGGACAAACGACGACGAGGCGACGACGTATATGGCAATGAACTTAAGTTGCAACATCCTGGGCATTGGCGGAGCGGCGACGCCGTATGCGGTAAAGGCAATTTCGCGGCTTGAAGAGAGCGGAAACAACTTCGCGCAGAACCTTTTATTCATAGTCAACGCGACGAGCGTGCAGCTCATTCCGACGACGGTCATTGCGCTGCGCTCTTCTCTGGGGAGCACAGCCGCGCACGACATTGCCCTGCCCTCGCTGATTGCGACAATAATTTCCACGGGGACGGCGGTTGCGATATATATGGGCATATGCGCACTCCGCGGGAGAAAGAAATGCAGTACGTAATACCGACAATTTTTTTATGCGTAATGCTGTATGGCGCAATAAAGCGCGTTCCCCTCTTTACTTCCTTTTCCCGCGGGGTTAAGGATGCCGTAAACTTCACGCTGACGTTGCTTCCTACGCTGGTATGCGTATTCATTATGTGCGAACTGTTTGAGCGGTCGGGACTTTCGGAAGCGATGACAAGGGCGCTTTCGCCCGTGTTCGGGGCGCTGGGCGTGCCCGAGGAGCTGACAAAGCTGGTATTGATAAAGCCCTTTTCAGGCAGCGGGTCGCTGGCGTATCTGAAGATGATACTCGAAGAACACGGTGCGGACAGCTATATTTCGCGGTGCGCGTGCGTGCTGTACGGCTCCAGCGAAACCGTGTTCTACATATCGGCGGTATATTTTGCGGGCTGCCGCAAAAAAAAGAGAATTTTACCGATTGCCGTCATATTGCTAGCCACGATACTGACGACGGTAATTGCCTGCCTTTTGTGCCGAATTATGTAAATCCTCAACATTTGTAACTGATTTTATGAATTTTTGATGTGAATTTGAGAAAAAATATCAGAATATGCAACAAAATTTAATTTTATTTACTAATAAAAAAATTGCATTCATAGATTTTACTTTGTCGATTATTTGGATATAATAGTATATGTAAACAGCAAGACAAGCTGATTACCACTAATTCAGTTCATTAATTTTCCCCCTTATCATACGGAAGCGGCGTAGACCTGGTGTTTGCGTCGCTTCTGTTTTTATACAGAAGCCGCGCCGTATGACACGACAGCAGGGAGTATCATACCTCTCCGCAAGGAGACCTGGCGTCGCTTCTGTTTTTATACAAAAAATTATCACTAAAAAATGGGGCGCCGCCACAATATGTGGTGGCGCCCCATTTTATACTTCTTATTATACCTCTTATAAATCAAGAGCGCGACTTTCTTATCCTGCCGACCACCTCTTTGAGGCAGTTCACAGCGGCAGATACCTCTTCCTCCGAATTGTCCCTTCCGAAGGTGAAGCGCACGGCTGACTTTACCCTGTCCTCCTCGAGCCCCATTGCGGCGAGCACGTGGGAGAGCGTCACCGCCCCCGAAGAACAGGCAGAGCCCGTAGAAGCGGCAATGCCGGCAAGGTCGAGCCCGAATACTATCTGTTCGCCGTCGCAGCCGTCGAAGGAGAGATTTGCGTTTGAGGGCAGACGGCGCACATTATCGCCGTTGAGGCGCACGCCCGATATTTCGGACAATACGCCCGAAACAAAGCCGTCGCGCAGGGCGGCAACTTTTTTGTTATTATGTTCAGCCGCGGCATACGCACGCTCCAACGCGCAGGCGCAGCCCACCGCGCCCGCGACATATGTCGTGCCCGCGCGCAGTCCCCTTTCCTGATTGCCGCCGGATATGAGGCGCGCGAATTTAACGCCGCGCCTTATATGCAATACACCCACACCCTTCGGTCCGTAGAACTTGTGCGCGGCAAACCCTATGCCGTCGGCGGGGAAGTCCGAAAAAGGCAGTACGCCCGCCGTCTGCACGCAGTCGCAAAAGAAAAATGCGCCGTTCGCCTTAACTTGACTGTAAATCGCGGCTATGGGCTGGATAGTGCCAACCTCGTTATTTGCCGCCATTACGCCGACGAACACCGTATCCGGGCGCATCGCCCTCTTTATGGCGTCGGGACTTATTATGCCTTTATCGTCGGGATTGACCAAAGTCAGCTCCCAGCCATAGTTGCACATATCCCGCGCGCTCTCTATAAGCGCGGGGTGTTCGATTGCGGACAGCACTATATGCCTGCCCCTATCCCTGTAAGATGTGCAGACGCCCTTAAGCGCGGTATTTGCCGCCTCCGTGCCGCCCGCTGTGAAATATATGCTCTCCGCAGGCACACCGACAATGTGCGCTATGCTGTCCCTCGCCGCAGTGACGGCGTTTGCCGCCGCTCTGCCCGCCGAATGTTGGCTGGAGGGGTTGCCGAATACGTCCGTGAGATAGGGCATCATCGCCCTGAGCACCTCGCCGTCGAGGGGCGTTGTCGCCGCGTGATCGAGATATATCATATCAGCCTTTGAGCGCGGAATATACCGCGATGTACGCCCTGAGCTTTGCCTGTTCGCAGAGCAGCTCCCTGCCGAGCTTTGTAGAGGTGTTGCGCTTATTGAGGCGCACCCTGCGGCAGGTTATGTTGAGCCTGCGCGCCGCAAAAGCCAGCACGATGAGCGAGACGAACGCGAGCGATGCAAAGACTATCGTCAGTATGAGGTACAGCCCCGTAGATACGGTGTAGATTATGCCCGCATAATAAGCGCACAGCGCCGTAAACAGCGCAAGCGGCACGAGAGCCAGCACGAAGAAGATTATCGCATTCCTCCTGCTCGCCTTGAGGCGGACGGCGCGCACCGCCTTTGCCTCTTCGTTGCGCCTGTCGAGCTCCGTGACCGTCGCCCGAAGCGCGGCTATGCCCTCCTCGAGCGCTCCGCCCGCCCTGTCGAACAGGGCGCGCTTGCTCTCCGCATCGGCGTACGCCTTTACGTCGTCGGCGCTCTCCGCCGCGCTGACTATCATAGAATAGTCGGTAAAGTCCTTTGTATATGCGCGCATATACAGTATGCCCGTCCTGCCCTCTTCGCCGCCGAGCTCCCTTGCGTCCTTAAGACTTTCGAGCGCGGTGGAGTAAGCTGCGCTTTCTATATCCTTCTGCGCGCAGGCGAGTAGCTTTTCGCGCTTAATTATGCGCTCCCGCTCCTCCTTTTCCTGCTTTTCGCGGCGCGCCGCAAGCTGTTCGGGCGACATCGCCGCAGCTTCCTCGTCCTCTTCGATATCCTCCTGAACATCGAAGAGTACCTCTTCCCGCTGCCCGCTCTCTTCGGGCTCGCCGTCGATTATGAGCTCCTCCTCGCCGTCCTCGTTGACGCGTATGCGGTACTTGTTGTTCCTGTCAAGGTCGTCGTCTATCGTTCTCTCTTCTGCCATATTCTCTCACATCTCCTTTGGCGGCAGGCAGGTCTTTGTCTGAATGAACTGCATCTGACCGCTGTATCTGCTGCGCGCATAGCGCGCGAACATATCGTTTTCAAAAATTGCATAGACGGCGCTGCCGGAGCCCGTCATATTTACGCCGAGGGGCGCAAATGCCGCAAGCGCTTCGTATGCCCTGCCGACGTCGGCATTGAGCGCCTTTGCGGGCATATACAGCCCGTTGGACAGCGCCTTGCCCAGCATCTCTCTGTCGCCTTCAAAGAGAGCGCGCATCACCTCGTCGCTGTGCGCCGTCCGCTCGCCCACGCTGTCCCAGAGGTTATAGCACTCCGCCGTGGACACGCCCGTGCGCGGAACGAGCAACGCGATATCGAGCTTTAAGTTGCAGTCGATGGGCTGTACCCTCTCGCCCCTGCCCGATATCCTTGCATAGCCGCCCGTTAGCATATAGCCCGTATCGCTGCCGAGCGCGTCGGCAATGCGCTTTATGCCCGCGATATCGTCCACGTCGTACAGCTTTGCGAGCGCGTTGAGCACGCCCGCCGCATCCGCGGAGGAGCCGCCCAGCCCCGCGCCCATAGGAATGTTCTTCCAGATTGTTATGTCGGCACCCGCAGTGGAATATGCGGCGATGAACGCCTCCGCCGCCTTCACCGCGTTGTTGGAAAGGTATGGCATACTCTCGCTGCCCATTCCGTGCATTGTTATGCCGACGAGCTTGTCCTTACGCTTTTTTACGGCAATTACGTCGGCGACATCTATGGTGGTCACGACGCTGTCTATTTCGTGATAGCCGTCGTGCGCGTCCGAGACGTCGAGGCTGAGATTTATCTTTGCATACGATTTTATGCGGACAAAATTCATGCCTCAATTATAGCACACCTTAAATGCGTTTTCAATTAAAGCGAACACAAAAAAGGCGCGCGGAGGGCTTTTATTTTGCCACTCCGCGCGCCGTAGCTCATAACGGCTGCGCGCGACCGTCCGCCCGCCCCACAGGGCGCGGAAAATACGCTCTATTTTGCCTGCGCGCCGCCGCGGTAGACGACTATTCTCTCCCTGCCTGTAAGCGGGTACTTGAGCTGAGGATTGAGTGCCGCCACTTCGTCCGGGCTCTGCCCCAGCTTCTTGGAGATATCCCACAGCCCGTCGCCCTCCGCGGGGAAGAGCACGGACACCGCGCCGCGGCGCACCGACTTGGGCTGACCTTCCGAAACCGACGTTATGTAGCTGATTTCTCTCCTGTGAGAGACTGTGGCACAGATCTTTACGACCGCTTCCGCCTCGGTTTCGCCCTCTGCCCTGAGGCGCACGCTGACGCCGCCTACCGCCGCGGAGATGCTTACCTCCTGTCCGTCGTCGGCAAGCCCTGCAAGTCGCTCTGCAAAGGGCAGAGAAAATTCCGTGCTCTTAATCTCACCGTTCTGCTCGTAGATCAGGAGGGCGCGCACCACGCCTTCCGCCGCGCCCGAAGAGGGCACGTACTCGCACTCCGCCTCAGGCAGGGCGACGGCGAGGAACTTGCAGTCATAGCCCAGCCTGCTCTTTGCCGCGGCTGTGCCCGAGACGCGCTGGGAATAAACCTTTATGTCCCCGCACTCCGAAAAGCTCTCCGAAGCGACTGAAATTTCCGTCTCGTTCCCGCAGGAATACGCGTCGACGGCGACATCCTCCTCGGTATAGTCGCTGATTATTCCCCTGAACGCGAGAGTGCAGGTAAACTCCACCTCGCACTTGCCGCGCTCTTCGTTGACGGTGGCGGTGACGTTGAGGTCTGAAATTTCGGCGTCCGCCCGCGCGTTTCTGCCCGCAGAGCTGTCGTCGCAGGGCAGCACGCACCTGAAGGGTACTGTCCTTTCGAGGCTGGCGGGCGACTGTCCGCGCATTGCAAACAGCGCAAGGCTGATTTCGCCGCTCACCTCCACCTCGCCCGTGCCGCAGAGGACGGAAGTAACTATTGCCTTAGCCGAGGGTATGAGCACATCGACCACGCTGTCGGCGTCGAAGCGGTCCTCCACCTCGCTCTCGCCCGAAAAGGCGATGTCCGAGCACAGCTTTACGCGCTTTAAGTTGACGAAAGCGCCCTCCGCCGCGGTGACGAAGGTGCGTTCCCTGCGCTCGAACGCCGTTATCTCCGCCGTGATTACGCAGGCGACGACAAAGGAAGAGCCGTCCCGCCTGACCGTGAGCTTGTCGCAGCTAAGGCGGCAGACGCAGCTATGCGACGGCGTAAGCCTTTCATCGTCTGCGGAGTGCGAAAATTCCGCGCCCTTCTGCATACGGCAGAGTTTGCCCTCCTCGTCGGCAAAGACGATGGAGAGCACCAGCCTGCCGCTGTAATTGACCCTGCCGGAGGCCGCCTCCGCCATAACGCAGGATACCTGCGGGCTGACGGCTATTATCTCCGTTATCTCGCTCGACTGCGCGAAACGACATTCGGCAATCGACTGACCGACCGTCTTGAAAGCGGCGCAGTTATACGTTTGACTGTTTACCGTGGGATTTAACATATCATAGCTCCTTTTTGTTTACAGGCTATTATATGCCCCGTCCGCCCGCGTTATTCCCGACTGAAGACAGATTGCCGATTTTGTCGCCATTCAGGACGCCGCAGCGGGAAAGAGAAAGACCTTGCCGCAGAGTATTTCAGAATAGGAATAGGCTGTCTTGCCCAGAAAGCCCTTGTCCTGCGGCTCCACTGTAAAGATTGACGGATATATCCCCGAAAGGGTGGCGTTGAACGTGACGAACTTATTTCTGCCCATATTGAGCTTTACTGTTACGGGCTTCTGATAGTATTCCTGAATGTTGAGCTTTATCTCTGCAATCGAAATCTGTGGTTTAATCATATTACTATTTTACCCAACGCTGACAAAATTATACTGCCGCCTAAGGCACAAAAAATGCCCGTGCGCATTGTTGCGCACAGGCATCCGAATTTTTCAAATATTATTTGCGCGGCAATCAGAACAGGTCGTCGTCATCCGCATCCTCGTCATCCTCGTCCTCGTCGTCGTAGTCGTCAAGGTCGTCAAGCGGGTCAACATCCTCGAAGAAGTCGTCGTCGTTTTCCTCTTCTTCGTCGAGGTCGTCCTCCTCCAGCTCTTCCTTGAGCTCTTCGTCGAGTTCGGCATCGTCAAGCGTGAGGTCGTCCGTCTCGTCGTCGAGATAGTTCTTCCACTCTTCGTCCTTGTCGGGGTCTACGTCGATGTCGTCCTCGTATTCGGACTTCTGTCTGCACGCCTCGCACATCGTCTCGCCGAAGCGGATATGGTTTACTCCGCAGACGGGGCACAGTTCGTTCGCCTCGTTTTCAAGCTCTTCCTCGAGCTCTTCATCGTCGAGGTCGGCAAACTCCAGCTTGTTGCCCTTCATCTCTGCAATGCATACGTCGCAATATTCCTGTTTTTCAGGATCGATATAGTTAAGCTCGCACCTAGGACATTTGATATATTTTACCATAGTCAAGTTCCCCCTGTCTGAAACAGCTTTACTTATATTGTTGTAACATTATATTAGTATTTGAAAAATTTGTAAACTGTTTTGATAAATTATTTTGCCTATTTATTTAAAAATATTTATATTTTTTGTAAAAAAGAGAGCACATCCCTTATTTCGGGGTGTGCTCCCAATAAAAATTATCAGTTGTTTTCGTCGTCGCCGTAGACGTCCATCTTCTTGTCGTCGGTGATGTCGACCTCTATCCTGCGACCGCCCTCCGTCTTTCTGACGCGCCTGCGTCTTATAAGCCAGATGACGAGCACGGTTATGCCCGCAATTACCACAAGTCCGCCGAAAGATACGCCTATTATGAAGAACGTCTTAGAGACGGTGTTAAGCTTCTCCAACCACGTAGAGGTATCTTCGGGATAGGACTGCATATATTCAGCCCTGTAGCTGTCGCGCAGCGCCTCCGCATCCTCATCGGACATCGTTCCGACCACAGCGTAGTAATAGTCGGCAAAGTTTGCATATACCTTTTCGCCGTTTATCGTCTTATAGTCATCGGCATAGTCAGCCCAGTCGCCCTTTACTTCGGCATATTCGCGGTAAATTTCCGCAGACCTCTTGGAATAGAGATATTCCTCGTCCTTGTCGAGAACGTCGACATATGCCTGAATGAGCTCGTCGAGATATTCGCTGTCGCCCGTGTAGTAGAGATACTTGAGCGCGTCCGACAGGTACTGGTATGCCGTCGAGCCGTCGGCGTTGGTCTCGTCATTGTAGTCGTAAATCTTGTCGTTTACCGCCTCGAACTGCTCGTTATAGGCATTTATCTGGGCGTTGGTCATCATATAGCCGTCCTTGCCCAGGTCGCATACCATAATGTAGTTATAGTCCGCCATATTGCTCGTCTCGCTGGCGAAAAGCAGCTTGTCGCCGACAAATTCGGGCATATACCAGCCGCTTGCCACGTCGAGGTCGAGAACTCTTATGCCCCTGTACGTCCAGGTGGAGTTCCACTCCGGCTCGGAGGGAAGCTTGTTATAGTCGTCGCTGTCGCCGTCGATTGCTATTCTGTAGACGGTATAGCCGTTGCCGCCCGTCACGGAGTAGTACATATAGAGGTGGCTCTCCGTTGCGGAGTGCGCCTCCTCCCTTATCATAAGTATGGTAGCCGAAGCCGCCGAAGATATCGTGAAGGAGTTTTCCACCTTGCCGTCGATGACTTCACCCTTGGTTATGCCGTCCGCGCTTGCGAGAAGGGCATAGAGCTTGCCGTCGATTGTCACATACTCATATGTGTTGGTGTCCGAACCGTACAGACGGGGGGACATCTCCGCATTCTTTGTGATTGCGTCCCAGCTTGCGTCCACCTTTCCGTCGCCGTCGGCGTCAACCTGCGCGTCGCTGAGCGCATACACGTTGCCGGAGCTGCTGCCCGTACTGCTCACTCTCGAAAAGAGCAGTTCGCCGTCCTTATAGCTCTTTATCGAATAGGTATATTCTGAGTTGTTGATTTTATACTCTGCGTCCTTGCCGTAAGCATAGTTGAACTGGGTTATTCTGCCCTCCGTCTCTATCTGCGTCTTGCCTATGCCGTCGAACACGAAGTCGCCGCAGTTGACGTACAGAGGGTCCTCCTCCGCGTCGTAATCCTTCACGTCGGAGAAGTCATACTGTCTGGGGCTCTCGGTTACGTCTGCGCATACCCTGTAGAGCTGGTTATAGCTCATCGTCACGCTGTTGTCGGTGCCGAGGTACTGCGTTACGCCCATAGTGTAATACGCGCAGGGGTTTTCGGGGTCCTCGGTGTCGAAGGCATAAGCCGAGACATTGTACGCAAGAAGCGTATTCTCCTTCGTCGAGCACTTTACAGAGTGAATGTTTGTCGTAGACGTGCCGTAAAGATCTTCGCTGAGCGCATAGAGAATGTACACCTCGCCGTCGACTTCGACATAGCGATAGTCGATGGTGTTGTCAGTGCTCTGGAAGAAGTAATCGGTCATCGTCTCCGACCCGTCGAGCTTGGTGCGCTTGAAGTCGAGATAGCTGTTGAGTATCTCGCCGTCGGCGTTCCTCTCTATCGAAGGCGTCGTATAATAGATATAGTCGCCGTAGATGTAGATGCCAGCCTCATAGCTGCCCGAATATACGACGAGGGGCACAATGGTATCCACATTCTGATAGTTGCCCGCGTCGAGGTCGGACTTGGAAATCCTCTGCACAGAGCCCTTTACGACTTCGCCGAAGGTGTTGTCGTCGGTGTTGGCCGCTACGCCGTTTATGAAATAGACATAGTCGCCCGTCTCCGCAAGGAAACCGCCGTTGGACGAAACCTTATCTGCCGACGTATCTGCCTCTACGCCGCTACGCTTGTAAGATGTACACGCGGGGGCGAGCAGGAGCGAGAAAGCGGAAATTGTTGCAACCGCCGCGCATATAATTTTAGTGAACCTTTTACGCATAAAATCCTCGGATAGGTTGATGTGTGGTATTTTGTAATGACAATTATGCCGTAAGGTATAGTTTGCCTATACTCAGTTATTATACAACAATAAGAGCGTTAAGGCAATAAAAAACGCCGCCGTTTGATTAAAAAAATGCGACAAGGAGGAGAATATTCACGGAAAATTTTGCACTTTTAAACCTTTTGAAGGCACTTGCGGGCACGACACAGGCAGAAGGCGAAGCCGCGCGGCAGGGCGAGGCGGACGACAACGGTCAGAATATGCCCTCACCGCCCGCACAGAGCGGCGGCGCTGCCGAAAGCGGAACGGGGCTGAACGTGTCGCGCGACCTGTTGCTCCGCCACGAACAGATTGCCCAGCGGGTGAAAAGAAGGCGGTGAACTTTCCGCCCCTTCAGACCCCTGCCGCAGCAACGCGCACGCCGTCCGACAGCCCCGCGCCGAAAAAAGAGCATACCCGCGCGAGCCGTTCTGTCCTCTCCTTTCATTAAATCCGCACTCCCCCCTCGCCGCCGAAATATGCGCAGAAGAGCAAAAAGACGCCCGACCGTTACGGTCGGGCGCGCTGCGGAGAACAGCTATATGCAATTTACTTTTCCAGCCTCAGATGACGGGGCAGACCGTCTACCCAGAGCGGAGAAATTTCCGACTGAATGAGCGGACGTATGTAGTGTATGAGTTCGGCTGTTACGCCCGTGCCGTCCTCGGTAATCCAATTGTCGGGCACTTTCTTTTCTACGTTTGCAATCTCGCTGACGTTTGCAAGCTCGGTTATGCACATATAGGGATCCTCTGAAACCCTCTTGAGGCAGGCAACCATACCCGTCTTGCCCTCGAATGCCGCTTTGACTGCGGCGCCCGCGGAGTTGAACGCCTCCGTCACGTCGATACGCGAGGTGATGTGCGCAGCGCAGCGCTGAAGGGACGAAAGCTCTATCGCCCTGGTCTTTACGCCGAACTTTTCGGCGACCTTGCCGGCAAGATATCTCGCCGTGCCTGCAAGCTGTTTGTGTCCGAATGCGTCGACATAGTCGACGTGGTCGGCAAGTTCGCATACGTATCTGCCGTCAGCAACCTTTACGCCCTCCGAAACGGCAATGACAAGCGAGCGGTTTTCCTTTAACTTTTCGCCCGTCTTTTCAAGGAACTTATCCACATCGAACACTCTTTCGGGCAGATAGATCATATCCACGCCCTCGCAGTCCTCGCCCTTGGCAAGCGCAGATGCAGCCGTAAGCCAGCCCGCGTTACGTCCCATAACCTCTATTACGGATACGACGGGATAGTCATAGACGAGACCGTCCCTGATTATTTCCTTGGTGGTTGCCGCAATGTACTTTGCCGCAGAGCCATACCCGGGTGTATGGTCGGTAATAGCCAGGTCGTTGTCTATCGTCTTGGGGCAGCCCATAAAGCGTATGGGGCTTCCTATTTTTGCGCCGTATTTGGACAGCTTGTCTATGGTATCCATAGAGTCGTTGCCGCCGATATAGAAGAACGCATAGATGTCAAGTTCTTTCAGGGTTGCAAAAATCTGGTCATAGGTCTTTTCGTTTCCCTCGATTTTGGGCAATTTATAGCGGCAGGAGCCGAGGAAGGACGAAGGCGTCCTCTTCAAAAGGTCCATATCGAGATCGTTCTTGATCTGTTTGGAGAGGTCGACAATATCCTTGTCCAACAGACCTTTAATGCCGTGAACCATTCCGTAAACGGTATCAGCCCCCCTGTCCTTGGCGGTCTTGAACACGCCGAGAAGGCTGGCGTTGATTACGGCGGTAGGTCCTCCGGACTGCCCTACGATTACATTTTTCATTAACTTTTCCCCCTTGCATTGAGCATAAATAATTATTGTTTGGCATATGCCGCGATAGTATAATTATTATAATATACTCTTTGTCAAAAATCAATATGTAAATCAAAAATAATTACCGATTATGCAAAATATCGGGCTTTATATGACAAAAAGCGACCAGAACGGAAAGTGGCGCGCCGCAAGCGGCGCGCCACCGTCCAAATCAACAATCAGCCTAAATCAATACTCATCCGTCATAACAATACTGTCAAGGCGAGTGTTTCTGCCCGTGGGAACTTCCACTCCGTTTACAGTAGCAGAAGATAGAGTGCAAAGCGTATATTTGCCCGCTTTGGTTATGTTGAATACGATTTCATTCGTAGAACCCGTCACGGTATATACGTTAAGAGTATCATCTTTCTGCACATTTGCCGAAGTATACGTTCCGACGATGTAGTTGCCGTCCTCGTCTTTAAGCGCAATTGAGGAAACATTGGTATTATTTGTAGATCTGGCGCTTATGACAAGAGTGCCCGTGCCCTGAAAAGTTACGCTAAGCGCGCTGTTCTTAATTTCGAGCACGTCATTGGACTGTCCTCTGTATGCCACAGTTCCGCTTTCTACCGTAAGGAACGAATTGACGCCCGTGAAATTTTCCTGCGTTAATTTGAGACTACCCGTATTGTCGTTGTCTATCCCCTCAAACGCATTGAAGTCGTAGGTGTATATGTGCTCAGTTGTCGTAGAAGGAACGGTTAAGCTAAATCCGCTTATATAGAGATTTTTTCCCGCCGTACGCTGAATTGTCACCGCACCCGTCTCGCTTACGGTATAAGTTGCAACCTTGTTTACGGGCGTTACGCTTACACCGTTAATCATTAAAGCTGTATCGTCATAAGTGTTGACCGTTATAACCGCACCGCTGACTGCATAGAACTTTATATATGCCGCGTCGGAGCCAAACCTGAGCCAGGAGTTATTGACGACGCAACCGCTGAACTCAACCTCAGATGTTGAAGTTTCCGCCGTTCCGTCAGGTCTGCCGCCTTGAGAATAAGTGTAAGTATAGTCCTCGGTTATGGGCACAATTACCTGAAGGCTTGTGAGATAGAGCTGGCTCTTGCCCTCCGCAAGCGCAAGAACGAGCGTGCCGTCCTCTGCCGCGGTATAGGTATAAGTGCAGTCGCCCGAAGTCTTGTCGTATGCGCCGTTTGCCGTTACGTCGGTGCCGTTGAGCGTCAGCGCAAGCTCATTATTGTACGTGACGAGATTGAGTATTGAGCCCGCGGTAACTTCGAGAGTTATGGTTGCATCCTTCGTGAGTTTATAGTACTTGCTGCCGTCGTTGTGCTTTATGAACGAGCCGCTTTCGCCCGCAGATATGAGCATAAGTCCGATCAGCTTGTAAGAACCTGCCGCAGTGAGCTCTTCATAATCGCTGTTGCCGAAAGTATAGCTTACGGTTTCATAGATCGTAAGGTCTTCGGGCATGGGTTCCGTGACTGTGACGGTGACCGTTTCGGTAAACGTGCCGTAGGTGACGGTTATCGTAGTCGTGCCGACCTTAAGTCCCGTAACCACGCCGTTTGCA
>CASEDP010000003.1 GCA_949286835.1 uncultured Clostridia bacterium
TGATGCGTTGCCAAATTTCGATACCCGTTGACGGGTGTGCCGGCAATTAACCCTTTTAGGGTATGTGCAAACCACCAGTTCACTGGTGGTTTTGAATTTGAAACTGCTATCTGTCTGCCCGTATAAACTGCGCATATCTCTGCCAGGCGTAGTTCAGCTTATAGCTTGTCTCCAGCTCTTCGGGGACATAGATGAGGAAGTTTGCGCCGTCTCTCAGCCCGTCGCCGACGGTGTAATCGGAGGGTTTTCCTGCAAGTATGAGTTTGTCAAGAGAAGAGCACCCCTCAAACATATCATCGTACAGAATGCCTATGTTGTCCTGCACGGTTATCTCTTTGAGGGCTGTGTTGCCCTTGAACGCATCGCGCGAAATTCCCGTTACTTTCTCACCCCGATAGGTGTATGGAATGACGAGTATCTCCGCCGTCTTGCCGCTTTGGTTTAAGCCGCTTACAATCCACCCGTCGCCCTCGCGTTCATAGATGAATTTATCCGCATCGCTGTCGTCGCCCTCGCCCGAGGAATTGTCGGGGCAGGAGGGAGCGGGCGGCGTGGGAATATCTGTAGGCGAGCTGTCCTTTTTTAAAAGCTTTATGTCGTCGATAAGTCCCCTCGTAAACAGCGTTGCGCCGCTGTCGTTTAAGTGGAAGTTGGTGTCATAGAACCACTCGGCTTTCATCACGCTGTTGTGCGGATTGCCTAAAATGTCAAAGTCAAGCCTTTCGTCGAGATAATCATAGTACCCGTCAATATCCGAGGAAGCGTCGGGATAAAGGGCGTCCTCGTTCATCGGGCAGAAACGGTAATATACCTCGGCGCCGCGCTCTGAGGCATATGCAAAGAAGTCGTTCAGCTCGTCAATGAACTCGTCTTTTATCATTTGCCTGTCAAAGCCGATCATCTGGTTGGGGTTATAGTGCTCCGACATAATGTTAAAATTGCGGTCGTCATATTCAATATCGCCGTATTCGTTGAACGATGAACGCGCATATATGCCCTCCGGTTGGGGTGCGCCGGTTACGGAGTAATATAGCTTCTTGCCTGCAAATGCGGGGAATGCCGCAGCCGCGCGTTCCCTTCGCTCGGGGGAGAGCTGGTTGTACAGCCCGAAGTAACCGTCTGCACACTGCCAGAAATTATCTGCGGAAAAATATGAGGAGAGAGTCTGTTCGCTCTGTTCGGGGGATATTATGATTATATCGCCCTCGTGTATCTCCGTTTTAGCCCAGTCAAGCATAACCGAAACGCCTAAGTCGGCATACATTCCGAAGTCGACAAAGGAGTATTCGGGCAGATATTTTTCAATCAGTCCGCCCTTCAGGGAAAACGGAACGCTGCTGCCGCCGATTACCACAATTCTCTTGCCATCTGTATTTTTCAGCCTTTCGGCTTTATATTTCATCTCGCCGAGGAAAGTTGCGTCATATTTGCAGGGTATTGCAAATCCGCAAATTATCAGCGTCAGGAAGAGGGACAGGATAAGGGCGATTGCCGCGAGGAATATTATCAGCGCCGATGTAAGTTGCCTGCGTTTCATATTTCCCCCTTAAAAACTGAAGTATATAAAGGCGCTCAGCCCGTTTTCGCCCAGCACCGCACACCAGCAAACGGCAATTGTAATCAAAAGCGTAGCATAGACGAGCGCGCAGTTGCTCTGTGCATATGCCTCGGAAAGGGGCAGATGTCTTGTCTCGTACTTCGGAAGATTTTCAATGAGGGGCAGAAGGGCAACACACGCAATGGCGGGCATAATCTCTTCGGCTGTCATTCCCAAAGATTTAAGCGTTTCGCCTGCCTGCCAGTCTGTAAATATCGAGCGTATCACCTCGCCCGCCTCGGCAAGAGAGGAGGCGCGGAAGAATATCCATATAAAGCAGACAATCAGGAATGTCGCTGCCCGTTTCAGCCATATGACGGCGGCTTTTTTGCTCTCTTCGCGCTTGGGTAAAAGTCCTTCGGCGGCGACGAACAGTCCGTGCAGACCGCCCCATACTACGAAAGTGAGGGCAGCGCCGTGCCAAAGACCGCTTATAAGAAAGACGATAAGGACGTTGATAAATCGGCGTATGCGCCCCTTTCTGTTGCCGCCGAGAGGTATATAAAGGTAGTCGGTAAACCACTTGGTAAGGCTTATGTGCCACCGTTTCCAGAAATCCCGCACAGAGGTGGCAATATAGGGACGGTCAAAGTTCTTGGAAAGCTTTATTCCCATCATCTTCGCGCATCCGGTTGCAATCATAGAATAGCCGGAAAAGTCGCAGTAAATCTGCACTGCAAAGAGCGCGGTTGCAATTATCAGCGCAAGCCCGCCCGAAGAATATACGTCTTGATATGCGGCATTGACAAACTGTGCCACAAAGTCGGCGATGAGTATCTTTTGCGCATAGCCGAAGATAAGGCTCCTCGCGCCGTCGGCAAAGTCGTCGGCTGAGGGGTGTCTTTCTGCCCTCAGTTGCGGTATGAGGTCGGCGGGACGCTCAATCGGTCCTGCGACAAGCTGGGGAAAGAATACCACGAAAAGCGCAAAGTATCCGAGGTGTCTTTCCGCCTTCATCGTGCCGCGGTATACGTCGAATGTGTAGGACGTCGTCTGGAAAGTGTAAAAGGATATCCCCACGGGCAGAATGAGGTTAAAGCCTGTAAAGTTTGTTTCAACGCCGAACAGTTCCATAAGCGAGCATATGCCGCTTACCGTAAAGTCAAGATATTTGAATATGAACAAGAGCCCCAGACATATTGTTGCCGCAACGGCGACCGAAGCCTTTTTCCCTGCGGACGTAGCGGCGTTTTCTGTACAAATTGCGCACAGATAGCATACGAGCGTAGCCGTCAGAATGAGCGAAAGCAGCCATACGTTATAGAACGCATAGAAGAAATAAGAGGCTGTAAGCAGGGGTATCCACCTCAGTTTATGCGGCGTTAGCCAGTGGATTAAAATTATTGCAGGCAAAAAAATGAAGAATACAAGGGAGGTAAAGCTCACTTTCTTTTACCTCCCGCAAAGAGCAGTAAATATGCCGCGCATATTATGAGCAGCATTGTAAGCAGGTCGACTGAGGGTATGGAAAATACCAGCGAACATATGACTATGGCTATGATATCCGCAAGGGCTGAAAATGAAAAAATATAGGAAATTTTCTTCAGAAAAGCGGCTGCAACGCCCAATGCAAGCGCGCCGAAAAACATTGCAATCAGCCACGGACAGGTCAGACATACAAGCGTCATTTATCGTCCTCCATAGCGTCTTTAAGCTGTGCAATTATTTTTTCGGAGTGCATCTTTGCGCCCTCCGTGCTCAGGTGGTTATCCGTGTCGAATAAATATTTCGGCTCAAGTATTACATCGTGCGCGCTGTTCAGTATATATGCGTCAAGATTATTTCTTACCGCCTCCTCGAGCGCCGAAATGGATTGTTCGGTGGTGTCGGCGGAAAGACCGAGTTTGCTCCTCACCGAATAGGAAAAATACACCTTTGCGCCTCGTTCTTCAAACAGGTCATAGGCGTAGTTCAAGCCTTCCCAGTCGGATTTGGCGATGTAATCTGGGTTGAAGTATGCCTTTTTATCCCCGCTCAAAGGTTTGCTGCTGTCGTTGTTGTCGCGGAAAATTATGTAATCGCCATATTTATTGTAGCTGAACCCGTTTGCCGCGCTCCCGTCCTCGTTATAGAAGGAGGGGGAGTTGTCATAGCTGTCGGGCTGCATAGTCATTCTCACCGAGTTATATTCGGCAAACGCGCCGAAAATATTTGTATATTGTGAAATGTCGGCAAGAGAAAGCATATCATAGTTTGCCTCCATAAGGCAGAATGTCCAGCCGTCAAAGGCAAGATTGCCGCAGAATTGCTCTTTAATGGCGTCGAGTTCGGGTGAGCTTATGACGATATCGCCCTCGCGCAGGTAAGAGCTGACTATCTCTGCCTGCGGTCGCATATTCGAGTAGGCAAACGCGCCCATATTTGCTGCGTTATAGTCGGGAAAAGCCGAAATGAATTTAGTGCTGTCATAGCCAAACCTCGCGGAAGAACCGCAGAAGAATACGATTTTCTTTTCGTCGGCTATGCTCTGCAACCAGTCTACCTTATCCGCAAAAGTTGCAAAATAGTTGCCGCTGTATACGGGCGCAACCGCGGCATTTACATAAAGATGTTCGATGGAATAGCTTAGAAAACTTCCCTCGGATATGTTGCGGATGTTGTCAAAGAAATAGAAGTTCTGGCACTCAATGCGCGAGAATGCGCCCTCGTCTATGCTTTCAAGCGTGTCCGGAAGAACTATATTTTGGACGGTTATATCGGGGAAAGCTCCTGCGGCAATGTGCTTTACGGGCAAGTTTCCGAGTTTTCGGGGAATTATAAGGTCGCCTTCGCCGCAGTATCCCGTAATGACCGCGCCTCCGTCCTGTTCGCGCCAGAAAAACCCGCTCTCGTCGGAACACTTTTTCCAGTCTGCGTACAGCGAAATGTCGCCGTCAAGGGCAATTCTGCTGCCGAACCCCGCGTGCATTCCGCTTCCGTCGGGCAGAGTATTCCAGCCCGTGGCTATGTATCCGTCCTTTTCAAACTGCCCTTCCCACGCGCAGGTGTTTGTCCTCAGGTGCGGAGAGGAGGCGGCTCGGGTAAATTGTTCGCCGTTCCCCGAAAGATAGGTTATCTGATATTCGTTTTCAACCGTAAACCGCACTATGGCGGAATAGGTTATCGAATACAGCGTCAGTTCGTAATAATTTCTCGGGGCATTCTCTGAACCCGTCTTGCGGGAGAGTGTGCTGTTCTCATAGCTTACCTCGGTTATCGCCATATCCGACGGGACGGACAGCGATACCGTAAGATTTGTGTTGCTTCGGATCTCATATATGTTCTTTGCAATTGAAACCGAAGGGTTTTCCTCAAAGATTACCGTGCATTTTCTTGTCGTATCGACGCTCTCCGTGCAGGCGGAAAAAATAAAGAGGGAGGCGATTGCCGAAACTATGCAGATTATCCGTCTGAACTTCATTTTGCCTCCCCGTTATGTGATTTTTTGCAGAATATTGACATTAAAATAATAATACAAATTTGCCTTTTTGTCAATGTGCGGCAGGCGTTTAAAGTTATTGCGCACGCAATATGGCAAGGAATACGGGAGAGAAACGATGGAAAAGCGTGAGGATAGCGTTGGCGCAGCAATGGAAAATAAGAGGTTAACAATTTTCGGCGTAGAATTTGTCTGGCTGGCACTGATGGGCATAGCAATGGCATTCATCGGCTGGGTTGCGGAAAATGCCGTAAAGATAATATCCGACGGTGTGATGGACAGCCGCTTTCATACTTTGCCTTTCATTTCGCCGTACGCGCTTATCCCCTTTGCGGTACACCTTATGCTCGGGAATGCCGACGAACTCACTTTGTTTGGTAAAAAGGTATTCAGAAACAATACGGCATTTTCAAAGGTCTTGTCTAACGTCGTTGCCCTGTCAATGATATGTCTGGCAGTATTCTTGGGCGAGCTTGCCGTCGGCAATCTCTGGGATATCTGTTTCGGAGTACGGCTATGGGATTACAGCAACCTGCCGTTGCAGGTCACGCAGTATGCGGGGTTAATTCCCGCTCTCGGCTATGGAGCGGGGGCATATCTGCTCTTTAAGTTTGCATATACGCCGCTGCTTAAATTGCTCAGGACAAAGGGAAATTTCAGGGCGGCTAAGGCGGTTGTTGCCGTTCTGGGCACGCTTATCGTCGCGGATACGTTCGTAATGGCAATGCACATTGCGGTGCTCGGCGAGGCGCCGATGCTATGGCAGATATGTCTGCGCTGACAGCATAATATTTCTATGCCAATGAAAATAAAAATGCCGCGCGAAAGTCAGAGAGACTTTCGCGCGGCATTTTATGCTGCGGACGTCCGCGTTTCATTCCGCTCAGCCGAGCAGCATCCTGTCGTTTATTTCTCCGCCCGACTCGCGGAACTTTTCAAGCAGGTCGCCTACCGAAAGCGCCTTCTTTTCTGCGCCGCGCACGTCGTAGATAATTCTGCCTTCCTGCATCATTACAAGTCTGTTGCCGCAGCGTATGGCGTCCATCATATTGTGTGTAATCATTATGGTCGTCAGCTTGTTTTCGGCGGTAATCTCTTCAGTGAGCCCCAGCACCTTTGTCGCAGTTCTGGGGTCGAGGGCGGCGGTATGCTCGTCCAACAGCAACAAATCGGGTTTTTTCATAGTAGCCATCAACAGCGTGAGCGACTGTCTTTGTCCGCCCGAAAGCAGCCCGACCTTTACAGTCAGCCTGTCCTCCAGACCGAGTTCCAGCCTTGCAAGCTGTTCGCGGTAAAATGCCCTTTCCTGCCTGGTTATCCTGGGCATAAGCGAGCGCGTCTTGCCGCGCCTGTAAGCAAGCGCAAGGTTTTCCTCTATCTCCATATTGGGCGCCGTGCCCAGCATAGGGTCCTGGAATACGCGTCCGAGGTATTTCGCCCTCTTGTATTCGGGCAGGCGGGTTATGTCGTCGCCGTTCAGGATAATCCTGCCCGCGTCTATCGGGAAGGTGCCGCATATGGCGTTCATAAGCGTGCTCTTGCCCGCGCCGTTGCCGCCTATTACGGTTATAAAGTCGCCCTCGTACACTTCGAGGTCTATGTTTTTGAGCGCCGATTTCTCGTTTACGGAGCCGGGGTTGAAGGTCTTGCACACGTTTTCAAGTTTAAGCATCACTTTTTCAGCCATTGTTCTTTACCCCCTCGGCGCCGTCCTGTCCGCCGCCGTCGGCTGCGGGCGGTCTCTTTTTGCCCTTCAAGAAGTTGCGGAAATATGTCTTTTTCCAATAGGGTATGGCAAGGAAGATCGCCACGACTATTGCAGAGAACATCTTCAGATATTCGGTATCCAGCTCCAGCCAGATGACGAACTGATAGACTATGTAGTAGAGTATCGCGCCGACGACCGCGCTCGAAAGCTGCACGGCGAAATTGCGGGAGATTTTAGAAACTATCGCTTCGCCTATAATTACTGCGGCAAGACCGATTACAATCGCGCCCCTGCCCATATTTATGTCGGCAAAACCCTGATATTGTGCGAGCAGTGCACCCGCAAGCGCGACGAGCGCGTTGGAAACCATAAGCGCCACGACCTTGTCAAGGCTTACGTTTATGCCCTGCGCGCGGCTCATATTGGGGTTGTTGCCCGTCGCCCTTATGCCGCAGCCGAACTCCGTCCCGAAGAACCAGTAAAGCCCGCCTACGATGAGTGCGATGAAGGCGAAGAGTATGAGTATGGCCCAGCCCGTTTCAAGCTGGGTTATTATTACGTAATTGTTGCGCGTATCTACGGGGGTGTTCGCCTGCCCCATAATCTTTAAGTTTACCGACCACAGAATTAGCTGCGTCAGTATGCCCGCAAGTATGGCGGGGATGCCCAGAAGGGTATGGAATATACCCGTAATAAGACCCGCAAGCGCACCGGCAATTACGGCGACTATCAGTGCCCACCAGGCGTTTACGCCCAACCCGATCAGCACCGCGCATACTGCGCCGCCCGTACAGATAGAGCCGTCGACCGTGAGGTCGGGGAAGTCGAGTACTTTATAGGTGATGAATACGCCGATTGCCATAATACCCCAGATGAGTCCGAGCGATATGGCTCCCGGCAGAGCGTCGAAGAACATTTTTATTTTCCTCCTGTTATCCTATGGGCACATACCCTTCGGGCACCGTGATGCCCAGTTCGCTGCATATTTCGGCGTTGTATTTGTGCAGTGGCTGTTCGTCATAGGCAATGGGAATGGTGCCTGCGTCTTTGCCCTCCAGCAATATCTCCGCGGCAATCTCCGCGGTTATCTCGCCAAGTCTGTAATAGTCTATGCCAAGCACGGCTATGCCGCAGCCTGAGCACGTTCCCTCGTCGCCCGTTACGATGGGTATTCCCTTCGGGGAGCAGATGTTATCTATGAGCTGCGCGTTGGAGGCAACCGTGTTGTCCGTGGGGAGGTACACCGCGTCGCTCTCCGACGCCATCTTCTCTACGACAGACTGTATGTCGTTGCTGTCGGAGAAGGTATACGTAGTGCAGTTATACTGTATGCCGTACTCTTCGCCCAGCTCGGCAAACGCCTTTGTCACCTCTTCAATCTGATATTTGGAATTGGTCTCCGAAGAGCAGTACATAAGCCCTATGTCGCGCGCTTCGGGCACAAGGTCGTGCAGCATACGCGCCTGCTCCTTAAGGGGGGCAAGGTCGCTCGTCCCCGAAACGTTGGTGCCCGTGCCGTTTTCGGCAACGTAATTTTTAAGCCCGAGAGCCACGTCGTATACTGTGACGGACGTCCCGAGAATGGGTATGTCCGCCGTCGCGTTATAACACGCCTGAAGTGCGGCGGTGGCGTTCGCCATAATCAGGTCATATTGCTTTGCGGCGAAGTTATTGGCTATTACAGAGCAGTTTACGGTATCGTTCTGAGCGTCCTGATAGTCAATCTTTACCGACTTTCCCGACGCTTCGGCAAGTTCAGTCAGCTTGTCCTTAAAGCCCTGCGTCGCCTGGTCAAGCGCGGCGTGGCGGACAAGCTGAACTATGCCCACCGTATAGTCGTACCCCGCAGACTGACTTGGCACAAAGCCTATGCCGCCGATTATGATGCCCCCCGTCAGCACGGTTATAAGAAGATTTTTGATAGGTTTTATCATTATTTTCTCCAAATTATCATAACTTCAATTATAGTATCATAATGGCGGCAAACTGTCAATTCAAATGCGGTGATAAGTCTGTATTATGACAATATAAATTGCCCCGCGTCGGACGTTCTGCGGCGTTTCACGAAACGGTTTAAAACCATTGAATTAAGCGCGGACAAGTAAAAAATCTGCCTGTCTGCAGTTATTTAGGCAATGTTTGAAAGCAAAAAAATTTCTGTTTTACGATATGGCGGGAGGGTGCTATAAATCATTCGATGTCTTGTCTTGATAAGATGAGGGGCAAAATAGGGTACGTTTTATAGAAAATGTGTAGTTTGCGCTTTAAAAGATGTAATTTATGATATTTTTCACTCAAAACGAAAAATATAGTGTATAATAAAATTGCAAACGGTAAAACCAGCCTGGATTGCATCGTGAGGGTTGCAATGTTCGGTTGGTAAAAGAGAACATAGTTCTCAATTTTTCATTCATTTCCTCTTCCCCATGAAAATCGGTGGCGACTGTGAGAGCAGTCGCCACCGATTTTTTTCGCTCTGCATATAGCAGCGCGAGCTGACTGAGCCGCGCTGTTTGACATTGTACCGCTTTAGTGATAAAATTGCGGTATGGAAAACGACAGAAGGACAAGACCGCGCACTGCGGTGATAGACGTCGGCGGCGGAATGAGGGGCATATATGCCGCAGGCGTCCTCGACAAATGCCTCGAAGACGACATAAATTTTGACCTCGGCATAGGCGTCTCCGCGGGGAGCGCCAACATAGCCTCCTTTCTTGCGCGGCAAAAGGGCAGGAACTTCGTGTTTTACACCGAATATGCGATGCGCAAGGAGTATATGGGGCTTTGGAATTTCATATTCAGAAAGAACTATGTAAATCTCGACTACGCCTATGGCACGCTCAGCAGGGCGGACGGCGAATATCCCATAGACTATGACTGCATTGTGAATAATCCTATGGATTACATAGTCGTGGCTACGGAGGCGCTCACGGGAAACGCAAAGTATTTCCGCAAGGACGACATATCTCTCGATAACTACGACACGTTAAAGGCGTCAAGCACTCTGCCGCTCGTCAATCAGCCGTATATAATCGGCGGCGTGCCCTATTACGACGGCGCGCTCTCCGACCCCGTTCCCGTTCAGAAGGCGCTGGACGAAGGGTGCGACAGGATAGTACTGCTCCTTACCAAGCCGCGCGATTTCCGACGCAAGACGGAAAGCGATTTAAAGACGGCAGAGCGGCTTGCAAAAAAATATCCGCTCGCTGCGGAAGGGCTTAAGCTCCGCGCAGAGCGCTACAACGGCGGCGTAGAGCTTGCCGAACGGCTATGGGAGGAGGGCAGGCTTCTCATCGTAGCGCCCGACGACACCTGCGGCGTAAATACTCTCACCCGCGACAGGGATAACCTCGTGCGGCTGTACGAGGAGGGGCTTAAAGACGGCGAAAGGATAGCTGCGTTTATGTCGAAGAACTGAATATAAAAATTAAATTTCAGAGGGCGGAAAGAGCGCGTTTGCGTTCTTTCCGCAATTTTTATGTTTTGACGATTGCTCCTCAAAATGCGTTAATCAAAGCATATATGCGGGGCAATTGCATAATTCTCAGACATAAATCAGAATTTCAGCGAGCTTTTCGCTTGTAAAAAAACGATACAATGTGTTGACAAACCGTGCGGCTTATGCTAAACTCAAATCAGTTCCTTGTAATGCAAGTAACTAATGGCGGACGAATATATGACTATTGATACTCAGTTGAGCAAGGGTGTGCTTGAGGGCTGCGTCTTAAGGTTGCTCGAAGGCAGATACAGATATTCGGGCGAGATTGTCTCGTTGATGAGGGGGTGCGGCTTTACCTACTTTTCGGAGGGAACGCTCTACCCTATGTTGCTGCGCCTCGAAAAGGCGGGTTGTTTTACCGTCATAAAGAAGTCTACAAGCAACAGCCCGCCGAAGAAGTACTATAAGCTCTCCGAGGGCGGTTTAAAAAAGTTGCGCGCGTTCGAGGAGGACTGGGGAAATATCTGTGCGGCAATGCAAAATATTTTTGCCGTTGACGGCGGAAGCGGTGAAGAGGAGGTGTAAGCAGGTGTTGAACGCTGAAAACAGAAAAATTTACAGATCGCTTAAGGGTGAATATAAAAAATTTGCAAAGAGGTTGTGCTCTGCGATAAGGGTGCATTGTCGCGGCAGGGAGGAGACGGACGACGCGCTTTCGGGTATGTTCGGCATACTTTCCGAAGCCCAGGCGCAAAACAGACCGCTTGCGGAGGTCATCCCCGACGCCGGCAGGACGATAAGCGACACCGTCGCCTGCCTTCCGCTTAAGAGGGCGCCGCACGCGGTATTGCTTTGTTCTCTCGTCCTGATTGCGTCATTGGTTGCGGCTGGCGTAACGTTCATTGTCAGCAACGTAATGCCGAAGCCCGCAAAGCCGCTCAGCGGCATAATCTATTCGCTCTCGAATGGCGCGCTGTTCTGGTACGACGAATACGGCGCAAATTGCTATGACGTCTACATAGACAACGTGTATGTCGGGCAGTCGGATATAAAGAAGTTTGACATAGAGCTCGATGAGGGGGTGTACGACGTCAGGATAGTCTCCTACGGAAGGGGAAACGACCTGCCCTCAGAGAACAGCAGTACGATAACCGTCGAATATCCCTGTGCAGTCGGCGATATCTCTTCGTTCATAATTGCGGAGGGGCAGACGGGCTATGGCGATAATGGCGATTACGATCCGTTCGCCGGCAGTGCGTTCGACCCGTTCCTCGACATAGACATAGGGCGTTGCCAGGGCGTTTCCTCCTTTTGCCAGCGCGTCGTCTATTCCGGCAAGGTAGGCTTTTACGGAAAAATTGCCGTCAGCGACGGGGCGGTGCTTGTGGGAGTAGCCAAAAGATACGGCAACAATGAAGTTCCCGTCGGGGACTATGCGGACGGCTTATATTTCAGCAGCGATGTGCAGTATTCATTCACGGTAAGGGGCGAAAATGCGCATATATACATAGGCATTGCCGACTTCGCTGAATTTACGGGCAGATATGTAGATGAATTCGGGGCGGGCATATTCCACATAGACCGCGGCAATCCTGCCCTCAATGAGGGTGCGGTATATACCTCGGACGACACGACCGCCGTCTTTGCCGCGCGCGACAGGGAGATGCTGTTCTCTGGCAGTACTGTTTCGGCATCCGAATATGCCGCCTATGCCAACTTCTGTCCCGCTTTGAGCGGAACGGACTATGTGCTCGTCACAAAGGTCAACGGCGTCTATCCCGGGCTGCACATCGTCGAAGGGGATAAGTCTTTCGCGGCGGAGCATAGGGGGTCGCTGACTGTAGAGGCGGGGTACACCCAGCTCGATTTCAGCGGACTTCCCGCGTCGGATAGCGGCAATTTTGTAATGTACGGTAAAGAGGCGGGTGGCGCAACCTATGTCGACGATGCGTTCGCTGCGGCATATTTCGATGCCGATGGCAAAGAGCGCGGCATAACCTTCTATAATGAATATCTGGTAGGTGGCAGATATGAAAGCGGCGGGCACGCGGTGATCTTTTCCGCCGAAAAAAGAGAGGTGTGCTTCAGCGCCGTACGCAGGGAAGCGGAGTATGACGAGGGGCTCAATCTGATAATACGCGACTGGGCAGAGGCGCTGGGAAACACAATCGTACTCAAGCCTGGTATAACAAGTCTGCAACTTGCGGTACATATCCATACGGAAACGGGTGAGACAGATTGCGACGTGGTAAGTATAACCAGCCCCGACGGCGCGTTTATCTGCGTGGGCGATTGCCGACGGCTAAACGACAGAAACGTCGTCTGTTGCGGCAACGTCTACATCGTCAACGCCTCCTCGGACGAAATAACGCTGAATTTCAAGTGGCTTTCCGCCGCGGGCGTAAGTGGCGACGGATTGAGTTGATATAATTTAGTTTATATATTTATATAATTGTATATAACAGTGTCATAAAAAGCGCCGTTCCGCGCCCGTCAGGGGCTTGCGGAACGGCGCTTTTCCGTCTGTCCGCCGAACGGGGGCGAAGCGAACCCATAAAGTCTTTTTATACAATTAATGTTAAAAAAATGTACTAAAAGTTAAAAAATTTAACTAAAGACAAGAATAATTGCAATATTATAGCAAAAAAATTACAATTGACTTTCCATATGCCAGATGCTAAAATTTGATTGAAAATGTTGAATAGGATATTTTTCTGTTCGGATTTAGCACAATGTCGGATTGTCGACGTCCCGCAGAGTGTGACGATAATAATGATTTTAAGGAGGAAATTTTTAGTTATTGTCTGATTTGTAACATATTTTGGCAGTTTGCCTGCGGGCAAGTCGTGGCTGAGAGAGTAATTTGACAGCTTGGCTGTCTGCACGAATTGTTAAAATGTCAAATCTGTTTGCTTTGCGACAGATAAAGCTGTTCCGGCAAATACATTTCCGAAGAGGCTCTATCATCAGACGAAATGCGTCGGGAATTACAATCACTGAGAAATCTAAGGAGTGAAATAATAGGGAAAATGATGGAAAAGATCAAGAACTATTTCAAGGATAAGAGCTACGGCTTTTATGTAACGATTGCAGTCTTTCTGTTGACGCTTGTCACGGTCATCGTGTATGGCGACGCATACGGCAGCAATGACCGCTATATGTCGTGGGTTGGCGCAGGGCTTATGATAGCCGGCCTTGTTATCGCCATCGTACTTACGGCATTAAAGCAGCATGAGTGGGTTCCCCCGGTACTTGCCCTTGCTAACTTCATTGCGTTGCTCTTGTATGTCACCAAGATCTATAACTACGTTGCGGTAGTTATGGTCGGCATAGACGTTGCAAGCTTCAGCGTGCAGTTCATTTCCTGCACGGTAATGTTCTCAATTCTTATCGTCGTAAGCGTTGCGGACATATTCTTTAAACAGTCAAAGAAGGAGAATGCATAATGAACATCAAGTTGAAATTACAGAAGGCGGCGATAACTGCCACCACAATTCTCTTCGGCGTGATGATGACGGCTACGCCTATTCTGTGGGCAAATGAGGATACAATCTCCTCTGAACTCGGTCAGCCCAATGCAATTATTGAAAATAACAGCGACAAGGTGTATACAGCCGAAGAACTCGAATACTACAAGTCCGATTTCAAGAGCCTCAAAGAGCTTGTGTATAACGGCTTCCAGGTTCAGGAAAAGGAGCAGGCAGAAGGCACAGTGCTCCTCAAGAACGATAACGATGCGCTTCCCCTTGCAAAGGGCGCAAAGGTAAATGTATTCGGCATAACCGCGGCGTCTCCTTTCTACGGCGCTTCCGGTTCGGGCGGCATCAATACCACCGATGCAATCGGATGGTACGACGCATTCCGCGGATACGCATATACCGATGCAGAAAATCCCAACGTAAAACAGAAGGGCGATACTCTCCTCAATATAAATGAAAAGCTTGCCGAAAACTATACGCAGTTCACCGATAAGAACAGTTCTGTCTATAATGCGGCGTACGTGCCGTCAAGCAGCGTTTCTTCCGTAAACATCGGCGACGTCCCCTGGAACATCGTTCAGGGTACGGAGGGATATGAAGATGTTGCAAATTACGGCGACGCGGCAATCTACATAATCAAGCGTACCGGCGGCGAGGGCTACGACCTTCCTGCAACCAGCGGCAAGAATGAGCAGTACGGCAACGAAAACAATCAGTACGTATCCACCAACGACGGTACGTACGGCGACTATCTCCAGCTCAGCCAGACCGAAATCGGCGTGCTCAACGGGCTCAAGCAGCTCAAGAGCGAGGGCAAGATAAGCAAGATTGTGCTCATCCTCAATATGGCAAGCACCATTCAGCTCGACTTCCTCCAGGACGATACGTACGACATTGACGCTTGTCTTTGGACGGGCTCTGTCGGCGAGGTCGGCACGGTTGCAGTCGCAAAGCTGCTCACCGGCGAATACAACTTCAGCGGCGGCGCATCCACGACGCTCTGGAGCGACAACCTTATGAACCCCGTAAACAGCAACTTTATGGACCAGAACTATTTCTTCACCTATGAAAACTATGCTGAATTCGGGCTTACCAATCCCGCTCTCGACAGCCAGTATCAGTCGACTTTCTCGACCTATACGGTATATCAGGAGGGTATGTATCTCGGATATAAGTATACCGAAACGAGATATGAAGACTATGTAATGGACACCGAAAATGTTGGTACCTATAACTATGACGAGGTAGTTGCATATCCCTTCGGCTATGGTCTTTCCTATACCGATTTCTCCTTCTCCGATATGAAGGTTACAAAGTCAGGTAAAGAATACACCGTATCCGTAAAGGTCACCAATACGGGCGACGTTGCGGGCAAGACCCCCGTACAGATATACGTTGCAAAGCCCTATACCGATTATGCTAAGACCAACGATATCCAGGTCCCCAGCGTGGAACTCATTGACTTCGGAAAGACGGGCGTTATAAATGGCGGCGCAAGCGAGACGGTCTCCGTAAAGGTAGACGAAAAGTACTTCGCCTCCTATGACAGCTTCGGCGCAGGCACCTATGTGACTATGAACGGCGACTACTATCTCATAGTTGCAAAGGACGCGCACGACGCAGTCAACAATCTGCTTGCGGCAAAGGGATACACTCCCGAAAATACCGATGGCAGAATGGACGCAAAGGGCAATGCAGAGCTCACCGCCAAGTTCGGCTACAGCTTCGACAGCAAGACCTTCGCATATACCGAAAGCGGCTATCCTATCTCCAACCAGTTTGAATTTGCGGACATCAATACCTATGAAGGCAAGGGTTCCAACAGCGTAACCTACTACGACAGAAGCAATTGGTCAGGCACCGTAAAACTCCCCGAAAGGAAGGCTGACGGCACGCTTGTAAAACACAACGCAACCCTCACTATGACGCAGCAGATGGTCGACGATATGAAGGACCAGATGGATGCGGGCAAGGTGATAGTGAGTGACAACGTAGAATATCCTACCTACGGCGCAGATAACGGACTTGTGCTTATGGATATGATGGGTCTCAGCTATGATAATGCTCTTTGGGACGATCTGCTCGATCAGCTCACCTGGGCTGACACCGTAGAGCTTCTCTCCAACGGCAGACACAAGACCATATTCGTACAATCTATCTCCAAGCCTTCGACGGGCGACGAGAACGGTCCCAACGGCTTCAACCAGACATATAAGGAAAAGAATGAAGCGGGCAGCAGGTTCAGCGGACCTACCAATCCCTATGCAGACAGGGCAGGCGGTTTCGATGAGAACGGCGAATATATTCCCGATCCCGACCTCGGCAAGTACACGACTACGGGCTTCTCCTCCAACGGCGTGCTTGCGGCATCCTTCAATAAGGAACTTGCTCAGGAAGTCGGCGAACAGATAGGCGAAGAAGGCCTCTGGGCAGGTCAGGCAGGTCTCCTCGGCATCGGTCTCAACATCATCCGCAGCCCCTATGCAGGCAGAACGGCAGAGTATTACTCCGAAGACGGTATGCTTTCCGGTCTCATCGGTGCTCCCGAAATCGCAGGAATAGAGTCGAAGGGCGTTCACTGCTTCATCAAGCACGCAGCTATGAACGAATGCGAGACTGCGCGTCACGGCGTCAATACCTGGGCAACCGAACAGTCTATGCGTGAAATATACTTCAGACCCTTTGAAATCGGCATCGTAGACGGCGGTTCGTTCTCCGTAATGACTTCCTTCAGCCGTATGGGTACCCAGGCAGTCGCAAACTGCGTAGCCTTCACCAAGTGGCTCAGAAACGAGTGTGAACTTCCCGGCATAGTTGAAACCGACTGTGCAGGCGATATGACCGACGGCGCGCACGGCGAAGCTTATGTATCCAGAATTGTAAACGTCTATACAGGAGCAACCGACCTTAACGAGTATAACTATGGCGAAGGCGTTGCAGATTATACGGGCAGCAGCTACAACTATGATTACTTTGCACCCGGCAACTACAACGGAAACTTCGGCAAGCTCGGTCAGGCGATGAGAGAGTCGGCAAAGAGAATTCTCTATCATACCGTAACTTCCAACGCTATGAATAGCTATTCCTCCGACTCGAGGGTAATCAGAATTACTCCTCCCTGGGTAAATGCGGTAATCGCTGTCGACGTTGTAACCGGCGTATTGCTCGGTGCTTCGGTAGCCTGGTTCGCAGCAGACCAGATTATGACTATCGTCAAGAAGCGCAAGGCAACTGATTAAAGACTACGCTCTTTTGCGTTACCATAAAAATCTCATAATAGAACGGCACCGCCGCCTGCAGAGATGCAGGCGGCGGTACTGTTTTTGGGCGGCAATGCGGCTTTTTGGCGGCTGTGAAATGCCTCGTGCGGCGGCAATGCAGCTTTTGGGTTGCGGCGGGGAATGCCTTGAGCAACGGCAGCGAAACACCTCGCACGGCTGAAAAACGCCTATATGTTGCCGCCTAATCGGGTCGATAGCGGGGCGGCGGTTCAGGCAATGCGCAGGACTGCGGGCGGGCTTAGGTCGGCACTCAATCGGACGTGGCGGCGTATAATGCGCCGACGGACGCAAAAAAAGGCACCGCCGCAATTCTGCGGCGGTGCCTTGCGTAACGTCATTTACGCGTCACGGGCGGGGATAAACAGCGGTGGAGAGAGTTCCGATATCTATTTCTCCCATGACAGGTTGTTTGACTTTACGTGCAGTTTATAAGCGGGGTCGGGCTGTGCAACGCGGGTAATTGTACATTCGTCCGTACATTCGCCCGCCCTTGCAAAAATCTTGTGTTCGCCCGTCAGCGCTATTTTATAGAGATATATCTTCCCGTCCCTGCATTTGCCCTTTACGGGAATGCCGTTGACAGTGAGTTCGGGCGCGCCTGCGTTGGAATATACCTTAATTACGGTCGACTTGCCCTCGCGGTTGGCATACCGCTTGCCGCAGATGTGCACGAACTTGTCCTTGCTCCAGTAAGCTTTGTATAGATAATATGCGTCCTTTTTGATCTTTCTGTCGAACGTCACAAGCCCTTTGTGGTTCTTGCCGGGGTCGCCGCCCTGGTCCCTTCCGTCTGCGCCGAAGTCGAACATATTCCAAAGGTGCGTCGCCCAGAGGTAGGGGTGACGTTCGAAGAATTTAGCCATATATTCGTGGTATATTGCCTGATATTCCTCGGTGTTGTCAAAGCGCCTGGGCTTTCTCGCGTGCAGATTGGTCATCGCCTCTGCGCCGTATTCGGAATACCCTATGCAGCGCCCGGGATATATTAAGCGGAAGAATTTCAGCCATACGTCGTTGAGGAACAGCCCGGGCACATACCAGCCGAGGTAGAGGTTCCACGATACGATGTCGGTTATGTGTGCAGATTTATTCATCGGCAGACACGCCGCAAAGCAGGCAAGCGTCGTCAGCCTGTCGGGGTCAAGGCGGTGACACAGCTCGTTGAGCTTTTTGTGCGTTGCGAGCATATCCTTCTTGTCCGTCTTGAGCATAGTTATCTCGTTGGAGATGCCCCATACGGCGATGCAGGGGTGGTTATACTGCTGCAAAATAAGCTCCGTCATCTGACTTACTGCGTTTTCGTCGCCGCCGTTCATATGTTTCGATATATAGGGTATCTCCGCCCAGACCACAAGTCCCGCGCGGTCGCACAGGTCGTAGAAGTAGTCGTCGTGCTGATAGTGCGCAAGTCTTACCGTGTTTGCGCCGATGTCGACTATCATCGAGATGTCCTCTTCGTGGTCTGCCCTCGAAATGGCGTTGCCCTTGCCCAGCCTGTCCTGGTGGCGGCATACGCCTCGCAGGGGATAGACCCTGCCGTTGAGGATAAAGCCCTTTTTGGGGTCGACTTCAAACGTCCTGAAGCCGAATGTCGAGGATACCTCGTCGCAGACCCTGCCTTCCTTTACAAGTCTCGCCGTGGCGGAGTAGAGGTACGGGTCAGACACGCCGTTCCACAGATGAATATTTTTAAGGAGTATTTCTTCGCCATTTGCGGCGGTGGCGACGGCGTGTCCGTCGCTGTCATATACGGTAATCTCAATCTTGCCTTCGCCGACGGCATAGGCGGTGACTTTCAGCCTTCCGTCATTGCCCTCGACGTGCGGCTCGATCTTTATGGGGTTGCAGCCGTAGCAGTCCAGATCGAAGTGGCTTTTTTCTGCTATGATGAAGTTGACGTCGCGGTAAATTCCGCCATAGAACGTAAAGTCGGCGCGCTGGGGATATACCCTGTCGTTCACAGAGTTATCTGCAAGCACTTTAAGCGTATTTTTCGCCTTTAGGTGCGGCGTCAGCCTGGCGCGGAAGGTAGAATAACCTCCGTCGTGTTCGGCTACGCTCTCGCCGTTTATGAACACCTTTGCGGAGGCGTTCACGCCCTTGAATTCGGCGTAAAGCTCTTCGCCGTCTGCAAGTTCGGGCTTGTCGAAGGCGTATTCGTATGTGCATTCGCCCCTGAAATAGTCGTTGCCGCCGTCCTGACCGTCTGTTGCGTTCCAGGTATGCGGCAGGTCAATCTTGTCTTTTTTGCCGTCTTTAGGACAGGTAAATTCCCAGCCCGCGTTGACGTTGTATGTTCTGCGCATTAGGACAGTTTTCCCCCTGATAATGTTCTCTGATTAGATTATAACATCCTGCAGGATAATTGCAATTGCAGATTTTGGCTATGAATATTGCAATTCTTACTGAATGCTGTCCTTGGGCGGGTGCCCCATAATCTTGGTATAGTTGCGGTAGAAGGTCGAATAGTCGCTGTAGCCGTATCTTTCGGCAATTTCGGTCAGCTTGACGTTGCCCCCGCAAATCTCCTTGTGCGCCGCAATTATCTTCTTATGCTTTACGTATGTCATAAGCGAGGTCTTCATCTCCTTTGCAAACTCGTTGCAGAGGTAAGACTTGGAGTAGTGCAGCGCGCTGCATATGTCGTTGAGGTCAAAGCTGGAGCATATGTGCGCGTTTATGTAGTCTATTATCTCGGAGATGAACGGCTTTTTTATTACGTTTTCGTTGCTCTGCTGAACGTCGTCGCAGCGCAGGTGAATTAAAATTCTGAGTAGCTGCGCGGGCATAAGCACGCCCTTTTCGTCCTCGTCATATTTGTCGTAAATTTCGTCCAGCTCCTCAAATTCCGACAACAGATACATACAGTTGGAAAAGAAGGGCGAATGTCCCCTTATCTTGGCGTTGAGGAATTTGGGCAAAAGGCTTTCCGGGAACTTGAGCACATACCTTTCATAGTGTTTTTTGGGGTCAACCGTGCCGAAGTGCAGGTCGCCCGGCTGAATGATGAGCAGGTCGCCCGGGTCAAGCCGTTTGACCTTGCTCTCTATCGTATAGTCGATGGTTCCGCGTATGAAAAACAGCAGCTCGCAAAAGCTGTGCATATGCTTTTCAAAGTCGTTGGAGGGCAGTGTATGCCCGTCGAGTTTGTGTGCAAAATCCAGACTTTCATTGACATAGTAGAACATAGTTTCATTATACACTTTTAAAGTTGGAAATGCAATATATTTCAAAAAAAATGCAATTGTAAACGTCAAAAATATCGTGTATAGTTGACTTGTTAAGATAAGACGGGGGGAATTAAAATGGAAAATACGCACAACGTGGCGGTCAACCGCGCCAAGCCCTGGCAGGTGGCGCTGTTTCCGTTCAACAATGCGGCAACCAATGTATATTTTGCGTTCTACAACTACTTTGTCTATTGGGCAGTGCTGTACCTTACGGGCAGCGCGGGCGCGGCGGTCGGCGGAGTGGTCATCTCCAGCGTGCTGGCGATAGGCGTAAGCACGTTTGCAAGTCTGTTTGCGCCGCTTATGAGGATATTCGACGGCGTTACGGACCCGGTACTCGGCGGTATAATGGACAAGACCAGGTCAAAGTTCGGCAAGTTCCGTCCCTTTATGGTCATAGGCAACGTAATGCTCGCGGTTTCCGTCATACTGATGATGTTCGTCGCAAGGCTGATACCGAAGGGTATGGCTTGGCTGATGTGGACGATTTACATCGTCAGCTACGTAATCTACGTGCTGGGTTATACCTGCCAGTGTGCGGTAACCAAAGCGGGGCAGACCTGCCTTACCAACGACCCCAAACAGCGTTCGCAGTTCGTCATCTGGAATATGATAGGCACGATCGGCTCTATAGTGCTCGTCAACATAATGGCGGGCGGGGTGCTCACCAACGAGGCGATCTGCGAAAAGGGTCTCATCGTCTATCAGGCGGAAGAAGGCAAGCTCATCTCCCAGATACTTGCCGAGTTGGATCCGTCGAAAAACGCCGTACTTATTGACAAACTCACGGCGTTAAACCTTGAATCGAACAAGCTTTACGTGTATAATTACGGTGCGGCTTACGGCGATGCGTTCTACAACATAATGGTGCCATTCGTCGTCATAGTGTCGGCAATATATACGATTATGGCGATAGCCGCCATCTGGGAAAAGGACAGACCTCAGTTCTGGGGCGTTGCCGAAAAACCCGCAAAGATGAAGGACTATATCGGCATAATCAAGGGCAACAAGGAAATCCGCTGGCTGGTGCTCTCTTCGGGGCTCAACAAGCTCGCCTCCACGGTTGCAACGTCGGGCACGGTTGCATTTATGCTCTACGGCTGTCTGATGGGCGACTATAACGGGCTGTATGTTCCCTTCTATGCGCTCTGCTTCGTGTTTATGGGCATCTTCTTCGTCTGGGGCTCAAAGACTGCAGGCAACAAGGGGCAGAAGAGGGGCGTCGCGCAGTTCACGTTGTTTGCGTTGCTGTTCTACATAGGCGTGCTCATAATGCTCTGCATTTACGACCACGACAATCCCGCAACCTACCTCTCGCTGTTCTCCACCGATGGCGGGTTCCGTCTGACAATCAACTTCTACACGATAGTTTTCATAATTTTCTACGGCTGCGGCTACGGTGCATTCAACTGCTGCGACCAGCTCACCATTCCTATGGTTGCCGATTGCACTGACTATGAGACGTACCGCTCTGGCAACTATGTTCCCGGCATTATGGGCACGATATTCTCGCTCGTCGACAAGATTATATCCTCGTTCCAGACGCTTCTTCTGCAGCTTTTCATAGTTTTTCTCGTTCCCGGGCTCAATATGCTTCCCACGGACAGCACTCCCTATATGTCCGGGATGGAGCTTTCGACGATAATCTGTTTCTGCCTCATTCCGATGGCTGCGTGGCTCGTCACGGTGTTCTGTATGACCAGGTACGGTCTTTCGGGTGCAAAGCTTAAGGAAGTTCAGGCAGTCAACGCCGTAAGAAAGGCGGCAGTGCAGGGCGGAATGAGTATGGAACAGGCAATGGCTACCTGGCAGACAATCGACCAGGTGCCCGATATGTTCGTCCATAAACCCAAGCCCGCAATCGACAAAAAGACGGGCAAGGAAAAGGAAGTCAGATACAATTTCCTCGACAGGATATACGACAAGGTATTTACAAAGCACGAAAACATAAAGTCTGCGCCTCCCTCGAGCAATGCGGTGGATATCCCCGAGGAGTTCAGGACGGAAGAGGTGAAGGCGCTCTACGCGGCACAGACTACCGGGGCATAACGCCTCAAAGGAGAATATAGTATGAAACTTACATTCCGCTGGTACGGCGAGGGCGACTCCATATCGCTCGGATACATAAGACAGATACCCAATATGAGCGGCGTGGTCACGGCAGTCTACGACGTGCCCGTTGGCGAGGCGTGGAGCGAACGGTCCGTAAAGAAGCTCAAGTCGCTGTGCGACGAGAGCGGGCTGGAGATGGAGGTAATAGAGTCCATTCCCGTCCACGAGGACATAAAGACGGGCGACGGCAGGCGCGACTATTACATAGAAAACTACTGCAAGAATATCCGCACGGTCGCAGCAAGCGGCGTAAAGTGCGTATGCTATAACTTTATGCCCGTATTCGACTGGCTGCGCACGACAATGCACCACAAGAATGCCGACGGTTCGGATTCGCTGGCATACTCGCACGAGGACTTTCTCAAGGCAGACCCCGCAAATCTGCATCTTCCCGGCTGGGACGAGAGCTATTCGGCGGAGGAGCTCCAGGGTCTGCTTAAAAAGTATGCGGGCATCTCGCACGAGCAGCTATTTGAAAATCTCGTCTACTTCCTCAACAAAGTAATTCCCGTCTGCGAGGAGGTGGGCGTCAATATGGCGATACACCCCGACGATCCCCCCTGGGACGTGTTCGCGCTTCCCCGCATAATAAGCAACGAAGCCGACCTCGACAGGCTGTTTGCCGCCGTTCCATCGGTGCGCAACGGGCTTACGCTCTGCACTGGCTCCTTCGGCGCGGGCAGGGGCAACGACCTCGTGCATATGGCTGCAAAATACGCTTCGCAGGGCAGGGTACATTTCCTGCATTTAAGGAACGTGCTCTGGACGGACGACTGTGACAGCTTCTGCGAAGTCGGTCATCTCTCCGGCGCGGGCAGCCTCAATATGGCGGCGATAGTCGAAGCGCTCGTTGAGAACGGGTTCGACGGATATGTGCGCCCCGACCACGGCAGGAACATCTGGGACGAGGGCGGCAAGCCCGGCTACGGACTGTATGACAGGGCACTCGGCGCGGCATACATCAACGGACTGTTCGAGGCTATTGAATATAAAAGAAACAAATAAGGGGATTATGTATTATGAAAAAAGAAGATTTGCCTTTGGACGTTGACCTTACAGGCAAGGTTGCGGTAGTCACGGGTGCGGGCGGAGTGCTCTGTTCGCTTATGGCCAAGGCGCTCGCCGCGGCAGGCGCAAAGGTTGCGTTGCTCGACAGAAATCTGGCAAATGCCGCCAAGTATGCCGAAGAGATTGTAGCCGACGGCGGAATTGCAAGGGGATACGAGGCGAACGTCCTCCAGAAGGACAGCCTTGCAAAGTGCCACAAACAGGTGCTCGAAGAGCTGGGCAAGTGCGACATACTCGTCAACGGCGCGGGCGGCAACAACCCTATGGCAACGACGGACAAGGAATATTTTGAACTCGGCGACATAGAGGCGGACGTAAAGTCCTTCTTCGACCTCACGGCGGAGGGCGTCAACTTCGTGTTCGACCTCAACTTTATGGGCACGCTTCTTCCCATTCAGGAGTTCGCAAGGGATATGATGGGCAGGAAGGGGTGCACCATACTCAACGTATCGAGTATGAACGCCTTTACCCCGCTCACCAAGATACCCGCATATTCGGGCGCAAAGGCGGCAATTTCCAACTTTACGCAGTGGCTCGCCGTTCACTTCTCCAAGGTGGGCGTAAGGGTCAACGCAATAGCGCCGGGCTTCCTGTCCACCAGGCAGAACGCCGCGCTCCTCTGGAATGACGACGGTACCCCGACGGCGAGGACGGCAAAGATAATAAACGCCACGCCGATGGGCAGGTTCGGCGAACCCGAGGAACTGCTCGGCTCCCTTCTTTTCCTGCTTTCGGAAAGGGCTGCAGGCTTCATCACGGGGGTAGTTCTGCCCATAGACGGCGGCTTCTCAGCATATTCGGGCGTATAAAAAACGCATTATTTCTCTCCAGGGTTGCGCGCCTGCGGCAACGGGGTTCCCGCGGCGGGGCGCGCAACCGAAATTATACGACACATACAACTTTTTTGCAGCTTAAATCACATTTTTCAGACCGAACCCTGCCATAGGTTCGGGCAGACATGATTTCAAGCAAGTTTTTTCTCCTCCTCAAGCGCAAGCCCCGCGGATATTCCGACGGGGCTTGCCGTTTTAGTCGGGCAACCTCTGCGGCACGGTTCAAAATTTTTACCGCGCCGGGTGTTTTCGGCAAAATTATCGCCATACCGCCCGTAAGAGTTGTTTTATGCGGAAGGAGGTGCTCTGGCGGGTAAAGACGGCACAATCGGATGCGGCAATCAGATGGCTGATATCTGCGTGACGCCTAAAAATTAAAAAAAGAGGGCGCGGCGGAGTGCTTGAATTGCACTCCGCCGCGCCATAATTCTGCGAATATCTGTCTGAAAAAAGTCCGTTGCCGCAGTATTGCGCGGGCAATCACTTTTCGCTCTCTGCGGACGTAAGGGCATCGGTTGCGGCGGGGTCATCCGAAGGGGATTTGCCCGTCACAGAAATATATGAGCGGTAGAAGGTCGAATAGTCCGAAAAGCCGAGTATCTCCGCCGCCTGCGTGGGCTTGATGCCCGTAATCAGCATTTTCTTTGCTGCAAGTATGCGCTTTGTCCGCACGTACTTCATAATCGGCGTCTTCATATACTGATAAAATTTTCTGCTCAGATAGTCGGATGAAAAGTGAAAGTTTGCCGCTATGTCCGACATCGTGAGCGGTTTTTCGATGTTTTCGTTTATGTAGTTGAGTATGTTCTTTATGTCCTCGCCGGCAAGGTTGGTGCTCTCGTCTGCCTCCGCACCGTTCGCGCACAGGTATATAGCCGCCTGCGCCGCTATCGCCCCGCCATAATAGTACATATCGTTGCCTTCAAACAGTTTATATGCCCTGTCCAGGCGGGCAAAGATGTCTATCGCCTCCGACTGCGCGGGGAAAAATGGACTGCGTCTTTCAAGCTTTTCGGCTATGTATGCGGGAATGAAGCCGGACGAAACTTTGAGCACATATCTCTCATAGGGGCTGTCGTCGGCAAACTCGACGCTGTGGAAATATCCCGGATTGATTATCAGCGCGTCGCCGGGGTTCAGCGGGCGTTTTTCGTTTTCCACAGTATAGAGCGCCGTGCCGGAAATAAAGTAGAATATCTCATAAAAGTCGTGGTAGTGGTTGCAGAACTTCCGCTCTGCAGGCACATCCGGCACGGCGTTGTATTTATGTGACAAATTCATCTCCTTCCAACTGAATGTAAACATATGCCTCTCCAGAAATGGTGTTTTTCACATATTATTATAAACTATGCGCATAAAAAATGCAATATAAATTCAGCCGCTATCGCGCCGCTCTTTGCATATTGCATTTTTTTGTCGACAAATGTGATGCGCGCGCAGGCGGAATTTTTCCATCGCGGGCAAAAAATTCCATAACGGTTGCCTTAAAATGCGCATTATGTCATAAAATGGGTATCAGAGCAAAACATTTGAAACAAAAAGTCAAAATTTTTAAACAAATTCTGATGTACTATTGACTAATTGTCGGATGAATGATAGAATAAGATTGTAATAATGCGCTGCGTGCATTGCGCTAAACGGCGGTACGTATGTGCGATTATTGAGCGTTAATAGGTACGGCGGACGAAAAAAAATGACAAGAAAGTTAGCTTACGCATTGACAATTATTATGACTATCGTGGTTATATGCGGCATCGTTCTGGGCGTATATTTACTCAAAAACAGGGACGATTTCACTAAAAACATAACTCTCGGCGACAAGACGGTCGAAGAGGAGATTGACGTCAGTCTTTCGGGGTTCTATCCCGGTAGCAGTCAGGCATATTCGGTAAAGTTCGGAGGGGCGTCGGTCGAAGGGTATAAGGTCTCGCTCGGATTTGACGAGGACGGCGACTGCACGCTTGCGCAGTTCATAGTTCTTACCATCACTCTCAACGGCGAAAAGGTGGCGGAGGACAAGCTCGACAAGTTCATCGGAGGGGAAGGCTGTTCCTTTGCGCTCTCTTCTTCGGAAAACGGCGGGGCGGAATTGAAGCTCGAATATTCTATGCCGGAAGACGTCGGCAACGAAGCGCAGGGCACGGTTGCCGAATTTGTCGTCACCGTCACCGCCGAGGTCGGGGCATAAGCACGTATGAGCGAAAAATCGACAAAAATAACGGCTAAAAGAATATTCGGCATTGTTCTCAACGCCGTATTCGTCTGTTTTTTTCTGTTGTGCGCGCTGGCGCTCTTTCTGGCAGTAACGTCTAAAAAGAGCTCCGACGGAGCAATGGAGATCTTCGGCACGGAGATGCGCCTCGTACTCTCCTCCTCAATGGAAAAATGCGACGAAACGGACGTCAGCGGATATGCGATAAAGGATATCCCCGTAAATTCCGTCGTATTCATTCAGACCGTCCCCGACGGCGAAGAGGAGGCGGAGGAGTGGTATTCCTCCCTGAAGGTGGGCGACGTGCTCACGTTCCGCTATGTCTACGCCTCTCAGGAGACTATAACCCACAGGATAACGGACATACGGGAAAAGGAGGGCGGCGACTATATTATTACGCTTGCGGGCGACAATAAGGCTGCCTCGGGCGGCACTCTGACGCAGACGATAGACACCTCCCAGGACGGAGGGCTCAACTATATAATAGGAAAGGTCACGGGCGTAAACTATGCGCTCGGGCTTATAATAACCGCATTAAAGAGCGCGTGGGGCATAGTTTTCATAGTCATCGTGCCCTGCATAATAATAATTGTATTTGAAATCATACGCATAGTCGAAACGATAACGGAACAGAAAAACGCTGAACGTATCGCCGAAAACGAGCGCAAGGACGCCGAAATAGCCGAACTCAAGCGCAGGCTTGAAGAGGTTGACGCAGGCAGGAAATTGTCGCCCGACGGTACGGACGGCGTGTCTGAATAAATAATACTTAAGCAAAGCGGGAGGGGGTAAAATCAATGTATATTGCTTTGATTGTTTTTATGGTTCTGGCGGCTGTAGTATGCATATTCGCTATGGTTGTCGTCATAGTCGACCTGGTCAGGGGTGGCGACAAGCGCGCGTCCGTCGTTTATGCGCAACCCGCGCAGACCGCCGACGGGGCGGAAAATGAAGCGCCTCGAGAGGACAGTGAGGTTCAGACGGATACCGTAGCGGTCGCAGAGACGGAGGCAAAGGAAGAGCTCGGTGAAAATACCGTTGTCATCTCCAGGACGGAGAGAAAGACGCTGGACGAGAAGTTCAGGGAACTTGACGAACGTATGCAGCGTTACTACATAGAAATAGTAAGGCACGCGATGAACAAGCCTGCATCCAAGCAGTTTAAAAACGACAGATACGAAGAGTATAAAATCGGCAATACGCGTCTTGTGCGGCTGCAGATAAAAAAAGACGCGGTCATCTGCGAGGTCACACTTGTCAACAGCGACTTCAGGACGTATATGGCGGATAACAAGGTGCGCGTCAAGCAGGCGCCCACCGTCATCCGCATAGAGGACGAGGCATCTGTCGAGCTCGCCAAAAACGGCATAGACATAGCCGTCAAGGGCGTCGAGGAAGAGCGCGAATACAAGCGCCTTCTCAGGAATGAAAAGCGCAGAAATGCGAGAAAACTCAATTCGTGAAAAAACCAAAATAACAGGAGATTTATATGAGCAAGAGTTTAAGAGCAGTACTTTTGTCACTCGTGACGGTTTGTATTTGCCTTGCGCTGCTTATCGGCGGTACGTATGCGCTGTTTTCCGATAATGTTCAGGTAAACAGCCATCTTTCGGCGGGTAAGCTTAAAGTAAGCCTTAGCAGAGTGGAGTACAAGGAATGCGTTCTGACTTCGGACGGCACGCTTGCCGAAAGTCAGCCCGACAATACAAGGGTCGACCTAACTTCGACGACTTCGGATGACCTCACGCTGTTCAACGTCGAAAAATCTGTCCCGGGGTGCTGGTACGAGGTGACGCTCGAACTCGGCAACGGAGGAGACGTGGCTTTCGACTACGGCATAAGGATGCTGTGGGATGCGAAGAATGCATCAGCCGAAGAAGCTGCGATTGCGGCACAGCTTGAAATAAGCGTTGCTGAGGGAACCGAAAACCTTGCAACGTTCAGGCTCAGCGAGGCGGCTGCTGCGGGCGATGAAGGCGACGGCAACCTCTCCCTCGGCTATATGGCGGCGGGTGAGGGCGTAAAGACGCTTGTAATCAGGGCAACCTTTGTCGACGACGATGATAACAACGCCGCGCAGGAGGGAAACATAGAGTTCGACCTCCAGATTTTTGCGGCGCAGAGAACGGCGAACGGCTGAAACTCAATCGGGAAATAATGAAATGAAGGAGATAATGAAATGAAAAAGAAACTAATTATGGGCTCGGCACTGACAATACTTATGTGCTCCAGCCTCATCACGGGCGCAACAATGGCATTGTTTACCAGCCGGACAGAGGCAGGCATTTCCGTCAGCGGCGGTAAGGTCGACGTCTCCGCACAGATTAAATCTTTAACTACATATTCCGAAGGCGAGCCCACCGAAAATAACGGCGAGTTCGCCCTCGGCGGCACGGCAACCGTCGAAGGCGGCAACATAACGCTCGCCAACTTTATGCCTATGGATAAGGTAGTAGTCGAAATAGAGGTTACAAATACCTCCAGCGTGGCATATCAGCAGAGAGTATCGCTTAGCGGCAACGACGACGGCGGTTTTATGGACGAACTGCTCATAGGCATAAGCGACGACAATATAAGCTACACCTATTACAGCAACTATGTGTCCGAATGGGAGAAAAAGTCAGCTACAGAGCAGGCGGAAGTTACCACGATGTATATCTCTGTCGAACTTCCCGAATTTGTCGGCAGCGCGTGGCAGGGCAAGACCTGCGAAATTTCTCTTGCGATAGAGGCAGTTCAGGGCAATGCAGACATCTCCGGTACGGCGGTTGCAAATAAGGTCTTTCTCGTTGAAAGCCAGAAAGAGCTCAACACCAAAATCGGCAGTATGGCAAGCGGCGAGACGGTCGTCCTCTGCGGCGGCGAAGAAAATTGGAAAGATGTAACCGTAGAATATACCTCCGAGGTGGCAAAGGACATAACTATCCGCGGCTACGGCGTCGGCAATATGACGATAAACGCGCCCTATTCAACGGTACATCTTTATAACAATGTCACCACATTGAAGGTCGTTGCAGTCGCAGGACAATCTCTGCACATATACGGAAATGTCGCCGAAACGCTCACCATTGAAAGCGGCAGGGCGGTTGTCGAAGAGGGTGCAAGCGTGGCAGTCGTAAACGTAGCCCCCGCGGACGAGGCAACGGTCAAGGTAGAGGTTGCAGACCGGGCGGAGGTAGAGAGCATAGTCGTCAACACCAAGACGGGCGCAACGGCAGAGGTCGTAATTGCGGAAGAGGTTACCGTGCCCAGCCTTGAGATTAAGGGCGAAGGCGACGTCAAACTTGAAAATAACGGCAACGTAGGCAACACTACCGTTACGACAGCAGAACAGCTCGTTGAAGCGCTCGGAATGGAAGGCGCGACGGTAAAGCTTGACGGCGACATCGGAATTGCGGCATCTGTGCTTCAGAATGCGATAAACTATAACGGCGTTAAAAACTTTGCTATCGACCTCAACGGCAAGACCCTTACGCTTACCGACGGAACGCTCAACATTGTCGGCGAAAATATCACGCTCAGGTTATTTAACGGCAATCTGAATGCTCACAACAGCCGGTCCACGGTTGCGTCCATAATGGTTGGCAGCAGTTGCGGCTTTGGCATCGAGAACGTAAACGTCTCCGCAACGGGATCATTCCTCTATCCCTGCGGCGATGCGGCCGTTACTGATTGCAAGCTCGAAATAGGGGGCGTCTATGCGGTTGCAACCAATGCGGCAAAGACGGACAATTACAATGTAGTGATTACCGTTGTCGGAAGCAGCATAAAAATGCTCGGCGACGACTCCGCCGCAATAATGATAAATGTTGCGGGCACTCTCGATATGGAAAACGTCGACATCGACGCAAGGCGTCAGGGCATAATTGTTCGCGCAGGCGAAGCAAACCTTACAAATGTCAGAGTGAATGCGGAAATTCCCTATCTCGATTGGGAATATGCCAAGAACTATGCCAACAACCCCGCAAGCTGGGGCAGCGGCAACGAGGTGCCCTATGGCGCTCTTGTCGTCGGCAACATGCAGTAGTCAAAATCGAGGGAGGCAGCTATGTCTGTACTGCAGCCGATGACAGGGTTGCAGAGCGCGCAAGCGCGTTGTATACGATTAAGGGCACAACCCGTGCAACAACCGTAACTATGAGCGGGGCAACTTTCACTGGCAAGGTAGTAAATTACAACAACAGCGCAACTTTGGAAGGCTTTGAGGACTATACCGTCATCACCGCATTGGTAGCCTCTGCCGAAGAGTGGGCAAAGATAGACGATCTGGTTGCACTCAAAGCAGACGAGGCATATTACTTCCAGCAGATTGCCGACATAGAGTTTACGTCGCAGCTTGCAAAATTCTGCGGAACATATGACGGTAACGGCTATGATCTGACGCGTGCCCAAAATTTCGGAATGGGGCAGATGGCGGCTGTAATACTTGAGATTGCGGGACATACGGCCATAAAGAATGTCGACCTGTATATGTATGACCCCACCATTATAATTTCGCTTGCGGACTGGGGTACGGCTTACGGCGTTGACTTTGAGAACGTGACCACAAATTCCAAAGCGGGCGAGCTCAAGGTGAACAGCAGCAATTTCGGCTTCTTCATAAGCAATGCTCTCTACACGAGTACGGGCTCATCTGTTGAATATAATTTCATAAATTGCACAAATAATGTCAGCATAGAAAATGCGGGTAATTGTACGGGCGTGTTTGTCGGTTCGGGTCCCTGCGCAAACGGAACGCTGATTATAAACTACGAAAACTGCGCCAACAACGGCGACATAACGGGAGCGGCGTATGTCGGATATCTCTACGGAAATCCTTCGTATATCCAAAGTATGACGGATGAAGAATATCCGGACAGCACAATCAACGTGACAAATTGCGTAAATAACGGCGTTCTCCGTTCTAATGCAGAAAATGCCGTCGTTGCAATCGCGCCTAAATTCTCCGATGTGATTGCGAACGACGCGGTGACGGGCACCGGCAGTCTGATAGCTGAAAACGCAATCGAGGATCTTGTATACACCATCAACCAGTCGGATACGGATTTCACCATAACGACGGAAAAGACGGAATATACCTATAAGATGGCATTCTCCGTAAACGCAACGTACTTCACTAAAGACGGAACTCCCTGGACGGAAGAACATACGGCTGACATCCCCGACAGAACTCTTAGCGAAGTTTCCAACGGCTTGAAGTATTTTAAGAACCTCACTGTCAGCGGGGAGGAGACGGGCGGTCTGCTCGCCGTCAAGGCTTACGACAAGCGCACGGTCGTTTCTGAAAACATTCTTACCGAAGAGGAAGTTTCGGCGCTTGAGTTTAATGCGGCAAGGTATGCGCTTACCGTCAAGGACGGCGTGACGTATATGGTATTCAACGTTACAGAAGATTACTACATCAACAGCGGCGTCGTAGTTATGCTCTATGCCTATGATGCGGAAGGTTCTCTCGTCGGAATAAAGACCGTAAAGTAAGGGCATAGGTTCAGCGGCAATTGCGGCGGACGCGCAAAAGAGCGCGGCGAACGCAAAAGGCGGTTTATACAGGAATATTTTAACAGGGGCGCAACGCGCCCCTGTTTTCTGTGTATTGACATTAGTCTTGCGTTATAGTAAAATAGTCGGCGGAAGCGGTAGGCAAAAGGCGCTTGCAATGTAAAAAATCCGTGCTGATCGGCAGGTTAAATGCTCTTGCCTTCCGCAAATGAAATGTCATCCCGTCTGTAAATTCTGCGGGTACCGACTTCAAAGGAGGAAATGTCCGTGTTGCCAATAATCATTCCGGCAGTTGTCATTGCGGTTGCCCTTATTGCCATCTTTCTCTTCGTCTGTTTCCGAAACCCCGACAGCCGTCCTCCCGAAAACGCAGACGGCGCTACGGGGTTTGTGCGGGCAAGCGGGCTCAATCTCTACGACGGTCGCGGCAGGCTCTTAAAACTTGTCGGCGTCAACCTCGGCAATTGGTTCGTGCAGGAATTCTGGATGGCGGTGAGCTCCGTCGGCACATTCGGTACGGGCATTTATACGCAGGAAAGGGGCATTGAAGCAATGCGCGCAAATCCCGCCCTGAGCGACGGGGACATAGCCGAGCTCGAAAGACTGTATCTCGATACGTACATTTCCGAAGAGGACTTTGCGCGCATAGCGGCGCTGGGGCTCAACTGCGTCAGGGTAAATTTCACCTATCTCACGCTGACGGACGGCGACAAAATGCGCAAAGAGGGCTTTGAAAAGCTCGACTGGGTAATTGAGCAGTGCCGGATAAACGGGCTGTACGCAATACTCGACCTTCACGGCGCAAGGGGGTCGCAGAATATGGATATTCATTCAGGCAACGACGCCTCTTTCGATCTCTACGGTAATGAGGAAAACCGCGCGCATACCCTGCGCCTCTGGCGGGAGATTGCCGCGCGCTACCGCGACGAAGCGACGGTTGCGGCATATGACCTTCTCAACGAGCCCCGCCGCGCTCCGCACAGGTTTACGGGCAGGGCACAGTTCGATTTCTATGACGAACTCTACCGCGCAATCCGCGCCGAGGACGAAAATCATCTCATAATTGCGGAGTGTTTCACTTTCCCCACGCACGGAGTATCGCCGAGAAAATACGGCTGGACAAACGTCGCATATTCCTACCACATATACAATCTCGCGCCCATAACGCAGCTCGCCTGCCTTTATTTTTACAGGGCGCTGCACAACCTCAAGGGATATTCCGTCCCGGTAATCGTCGGCGAGTGGAATGCCTGGAACAAAAAGAAAAACTGGCTAAAGAGCATTGACTTCTTCGAGAGGTCGGGTTGGTCGTATATTTCGTGGACGTATAAGACGAACAAGTACCTCTACAAGCACAGAAAGGACAGAACGGCGCATTGCTGGGGCATATTCGAGCTCGATATTCCGCCGGTTGACATCTCCTCTGCGACATATGGGGAAATAGCGGAGGTATGGGGCAGCGTCTCAACCGAAAACGCCGAAAAATCGTTGGTCTGCGAAGTGTATGAAGAGCGGTTTGCCGGCGGCGCAAAAGCTCCGGAAGGGGAAAAACGATGAGTTTGACTGTGAGAAGGGCAACGGAGGCGGACTTCGGGCGCGTGCTGAAAATCTATGAGGGCGCGCGCAAATTTATGCGCGAGCACGGCAACGGAGCACAGTGGGGAGAGGACAGACCGACCGCCGAGGAGATATCTTCGGATATCGCAGACGGCGTACTCTACGCAATTTCCGACGGCACCGAACTCTGTGCGGTGTTTGCCCTTGTCAGGGGCGGAGAGCCGTATTATGCCGACATAGAGGGCGAATGGCTGACGGACGCCCCCTGTCTGGCGGTGCACAGAGTTGCAAGTTCGTTCGGGCGCAGGGGTATGCTGCACGAAATTATGCAGTTCGCAAAGGCGCAGTGCGGGCATCTTAAGATAGACACCCACGCCGACAACTATGTTATGCAGAACGCCCTTTCAAGGGAGGGCTTTGTCCGCAGGGGCTGGGTCACTCTCCCCGACGGGCAGAGGCGCATCGCCTACGAATTTTTTGCCCGCGGATAGCGCTCAAGGCGCTCCGTCGGCGGTGGAGCGGACATTCGGGCAATATGCGGCAAATCGCCCGAAAAATTTGTTGTCTGAGGTAAATGCGTGCAATGGTCTGCGGCACGAAAAGAGGCGCATATTTTCTCCGGAAAGGGTATAAGACGACAAAAAAAGGGGCGCGTTTCGCACAGCCATTGCGAAACGCGCCCCTTTTGAAATTACTGATTATCTTTTAATCTTTGCGGCGGGCTGCTTTACGTTTTCCGTGGCGTGGAGCAGCGCGATGAGCGCCGTATAGAGCAGGGTGGGGAAGAGGTAAAATATGTGGTTATCCAGAAGGCACACGGTGAGGAACACGCCGAGCACTATCGCAAGGTAAATTCTCTCCCTCGTGATGTTCTTTATGAACGACCATATCGTCTGCAATCTGTGAATTATGTATGTTACAAGCCCTACAATTCCGCATCCGCCCAGAAGCTGCATAAACGTGTTGTGGTACATTCTGGGTATTATCGCCAGCCCCGCAAAGCCGGGGTCGAGGTCGTCTATTTTGCCGCCGAAGAAGCCTACGCCGAAGAGGGGATAGTCAAGGAAGTACTTGTACGCTCTCTCCCAAAGGGCAAACCTGCCGTTGCCGGTTGCAAAGTTGTCGCCTACGGAATTGAAATAGCTTATAAATTGCTCCCACATTCCCAAGATGACGGAAACAAGTATTACTGCGGCGAGCGCCACAAGCACTATGTTTATCTGTCTTTCAATGCCCTTGGTCGAAAAGATCAGCCATATTATGCAGGCTATTCCCGCAACTCCCGCGCCTATCATACTCTGTCGGGACATCGTAAAGAATGTTATGACAATCAGCGCTATGCCGACAATCGTATATATCCAGCCGTGCTTTTTCCTTATGGCGAGGTAGAAGGGGGCGGGAATACACACGCAGAAAAGCATTCCCATATTGTTGTACATTCCCCAGCCGAAGAACAGTTTTGACCTTACGACTTCGCCGTCGACTACAAGTCCGTCATACGTCATATATGCTATAAACAGCTCCAGCGCAAGGACTGCGGCGAGGCAGATGAAGTAGAAAGCTATTTTCTCAAACGTCTCGTCCGTGACTGCGATGTTGCTGCTCAGCAGCATAAATACCCCAATGAACATCGCCGAAAGGAATATGCCGTACATCAGGTTCAACGGCGTATAGTTGCTTGCAAATACGCCGTTCAAGAGCAATGCGGCGGAAAATGCGCACAGCCCGAAGAGCATAGGCGAGGGCTTGAATGCCCTTGTGGCAATGTTATAGCCCACTCTTGCGACGAGGGCGATGAATGCCACCGCGATGGCTGCGATTATCTGTCCTAATATTTCGGGTCGCAGGAAATAGTCTGACTGCTCGCCGAGGGGGGAGGGGCTGTTTTTATAGGAGATGATTACGTGTATAAAGAGAAATATGACCATTGCGGGAGTGAGGTCCCTGCAGGTTATGAACATAGCGGTGGCACACACCGCGAGATACCAGATGTTGACTACGTCCCAGCCGAGATAGTAGCAGATGAGTATTACCATCGCCGTCACTACGGGGAAGAATTTAGAGGAAATGAATTCCCTTATCGAGGCGCCTGCCTGCGAATTTTCAATTTTTTCTGGTATGGTTGTGAGGTTCATCTCTTAAAGCCCTTAGATGTTTTGACAATATTATATATACTTTCTGTGCCCGTGTCAATATTTAAGATAAAATGTGTCCGCGACTATATTTTATGTTTCAAAGATGTAATAAATAGCCGCACAACTGCAAACGATTGCCAAATTTTACTCAGTGCTAACATTTCTTACCGTTTTTACGTCAAAAATCGCCGTCGTCAGATGTCGCAGACTGTCGCTTTTCGACGCAGACGCCAAAATGTACAACGCTTTTTGCGCCTTATTTTACAATGTTATTGACATCATAATGCAAAAACAGTATAATATCAGCGGAATTTGTTTCGGGAGTTAGCGATGTTCCAGATTTTCTTGACCGCCATAAACGCAATACTGCCAATAGTCCTCTTAATTCTCCTGGGCTATGTGCTCAAGCGCATAGGTTTTCTCACCAAAGAGTTTTTAAAAATAGGCAACAAGCTGGTTTTCAACGTCTGTCTGCCCGCAATGCTCTTCATAAACATCTACAGCATAGACGATTTTGCCGCCGTCGACTGGGGGCTGGTGATCTACTGCGTCGTCGCCGTGTTCGTCATCTTCGGCATAGGGCTCGTCGTCAGCGTGCTGACTACAGGGGACAACCGCAGGAGGGGAGTAATTCTCCAGTGCACGTACCGCAGCAATTTTGCAATTATCGGCATATCCCTCGCCGCGTCGCTTGCAGGTCACGCCGCTGGCGCGGAGGAGACGGTGAACGGCGTCGTGGCAATCATTCAGGCGTTTACCATTCCCATATTCAACATACTCGCGGTAATATCCCTCTCAGTATTTGTCGGCAAGCCCGAAGCGCAGACGGATGAAAACGGAATGCTCGTAAAGACAGAGAGAAAGCACACCGACGTAAAGTCGATATTGCTCGGCATAATAAAGAACCCGCTCATAATAGGCATACTCATAGGGCTTGCGTTCGTCGGGCTGCGCTATGCCGAGGTCGCGCTCTTCGGCTCTCCGGCGCCTTTCACGCTTAAGGGCAACCTCACATTCCTCTATAATACAATCAACAACTTAAAGCAGGTAACAACGCCCCTCGCTCTCATAATTCTCGGCGGACAGTTCGAGTTCTCCGCCGTAAAGGGAATGACGAAGGAGATTGTCGTCGGCACGGTGTTCCGAATAGTGGTTGCACCCCTTCTCGGCGTCGGCTGCGCGATACTTTTAAGCGAGTTCACGCCGCTTGTCAGCTTCGGACAGACCGAATATCCCGCTCTCATCTCGCTCTTCGGCACGCCTGTCGCCGTCTCCAGCGCGATAATGGCGGCGGAGATGCGCAACGACGAACAGCTTGCGGGTCAGCTCGTAGTGTGGACGAGCATATTGTCCATATTCACCCTGTTTATACAGGTATTCATACTTATGTCCGCGGGGCTGCTCGCGGTATAGGCGGGGCTTCCCGTATAAAGGCGCGCGCGGAATGTGATTGGTTTTCAATGCGGTGAAAATGCCTTTCACGCGGCGGCGCATATAAAAATTTATGCCCCCGCGCGCTTGACTTAAAGGCGCCGTCGGGGTAAAATATACCTGCATCGGATGGTCATATTGGAAACGGAAATCTTCGGATGATTTTGAACAACACAGAGTGGTGCAAAGTCAATTATCCGGAGGTTTTTTTATGCCCAAATCGCTCTTGCAGGAAATAGTCTTTACGGTGCTTATGGTGCTTGTAATGGTCTATGCAATGATATGTTACAACATTGCGCTCAACATCGGGGGAATGACCAACGAGGTCTTTCTGATGGCGCTTGAGGAGCTTCTTATAATGGCGCCCATAGCGTTCGTGCTCGACTTATGCCTTGTCGGCTTTCTTGCAAAGAAGATAACTCTTTCAATCTTCAGCCCCCAAAGGGATAACACCTTTTTCATCGTACTCGGCATATCGTCGGTTTCCGTGCTCTTTATGTGCCCTTTGATGAGCCTTATTGCAACGCTGCTCTTCAAGGACGCGGGCAGTCAGTTCGTGGCAGTATGGTTTCAGACCACGGCGCTCTGCTGGCAGCTCTTCGTCGCGGGACCCGTCGTAAGGAAGCTCTTTGCCCTTCTTCTCAGGGCATACAATGCCGCCATTGCAAAAATTCGCCGCAACAGGGGCGGGGATAAGCCTTCCGGAGAAGACGCGGAGCAGATGACCATATAGGACGCTGCCGCGCAGGACGTAAAGCTTTCCGCGGAGGAAAGCTTAAAAGGCGGCGAGGAGCGCGTCCTTTAAGGCACGCCTCATTAAAATTATACATAGTTACACGCCCGCCCCTGCCGAAGAAAAGCGGCAGGGGCGGGCTTTGTTTTGTTGCGCAGGCAAAGCGGTTGACAATATCTTCGCGCGGTGATACAATTCAAAAAACGCGTAAAAGGAGGACGGGTATATGTTGTTCGGCAGACACATAAACAGGTACTATCTCAGGTACTCGTGGATACTTCTAATCGGCATAGCCGCGCTCGTCCTCGTCGACTGGTTCCAGCTCAAAGTTCCCGAACTCTACCGTATGGTCATTAACGGAATGAACACGGGATATGTGGCGGTCAACGGGCAGGTTGTGCCCTTCGATACGGCATTTTTGCTGAATGAAATCTGCCTGCCGCTCATCTTCGTCATACTCGCAATGGTGACGGGCAGATTTTTGTGGCGCGTCTGCTTTTTCGGCTCTTCGATAGGGGTGGAAACCGACCTCCGCAACAGGATGTTCGACCGCTGCAAGGGGCTTTCGCAGCAGTATTTCAGGGAAAACAAGGTCGGCAATATGATGTCGCTGTTCACCAACGATTTAGAGACCGTGCAGGATTGTTTCGGCGACGGCGTCCTGATGCTGTGCGACGCAACGTTTTTAGGGCTTCTCACCGTCTTTAAGATGTGGAAGATGGACGTTATTCTCACCCTTCTCTCGCTCATACCAATGGCGCTGCTTATGTGCAGCGGCGCAATCATTGCGCGGTATATGATGAAGAAATGGGCGCTTCGCCAGCAGGCATTTTCCGACCTATCGGACTTTTCTCAGGAAAGTTTTTCGGGCATATCCGTCATAAAGGCGTTCGTAAAAGCGGGGGCGGAGCTTATGTCCTTCCGCCGCCTGAACAGGCGCAATGAGGATGTCAATGTCGACTATACCCGCGCGGCAACCCTCCTCAACATAACCGTTACGCTCTTTGTAGAGGCGGTAATATGTATAATTTTAGGCTACGGCGGCTATCTCGTGTATGCGGGCACGTTCGACGCGGGGCAGCTCGTCGAATACATAGGCTATTTTTCTACAATCGTATGGCCTGTTATGGCGGTCTCGCAGCTAATCGAGATGACTTCCCGCGGGAAGGCGTCTTTGCGGCGCATAGGCGAACTCCTCGACGCCCGCCCCGACATTTGCGACAAAAGCGGCGCGGAGGAGCTTTCAAACCCGAGGGGAGAGATAGAGTTCAGGTCGCTTTCCTTCACCTATCCGGACGGCGAAATTCCCGCGCTCGACGGTATGAGCTTTAAGATAGCGGCGGGCGAGCACGTCGGCATAGTCGGCAGGACGGGAGCGGGCAAGACTACCATTGCCGACCTCATACTAAGGGCGTACAACGTGCCCGACGGCACGCTCTTTCTGGACGGAAAGGACGTAAACTCGCTGACCGTAAGCAGCGTGAGGGCGGCTTGCGCCTACGTCCCGCAGGACAATTTTCTCTTCGGCGACAGCATTGCAAACAATATAGCCTTTGCCGCGGACGGCACGGACGCCGACCGCATAGCCCAAGTCGCCCGCCTCGCCGCAGTCGACGGCGACATACGCGAGTTCCCCGAAGGCTATGCCACGATAACGGGCGAAAGGGGCGTCACGCTTTCGGGCGGGCAGAAGCAGCGCATCTCTCTTGCCAGGGCGTATTTGAAGGACGCCGCCGTGCTCCTTCTCGACGACGCCGTCTCCGCCGTGGATACTTCGACGGAGAGGGAAATTCTCTCAAATATCCGCAATTTCCGCCGCGGCAGAACGACCGTACTCATCGCGCACCGCATCTCTACGGTTGCGGATATGGACAGAATAATCTTCATCTCGGAGGGCAGGGTCGTCGCCACGGGGCGGCACGAAGAGCTGTGCCGCACCTGCCCCGAATACGCAAGGATAGTCGACTTGCAGCGGCTCGAGGAAGAGGGGAGGGAACACAATGGCTGAGTACTATCCTCTTTTGGTTGCGGGCGGCATAATCGGCGCCGTCTCCGCGGCGTTCATTGCGGCATATGCCGCGGTCAGATGCAGGGATAAGACTGCACAGACGGGCAGGAATATGGGCGACGGCGAGATTATCCGCCGCCTCGCCGTCTACGCAAAGCCATATTGGAAGAGCTTTCTCTTCGTCGCCGTCTGCCTCATATTCTCGATATCCTTCGACGTGCTCTCGCCCCTTTTAATCAGCTATGTCTCGGGGCTCGTCAAGTCGCAGTTCGAACTTGCGGAGCTGTTTGCGATAGTCGGGGCGTATGCCGCCGTGCTCGCCCTGTCGCTTGCAAGCACCTACGTGCAGGCGATAGTGCTCCAGCGCACCGGTCAGCGCATAGTCTCGGCGCTCAGGGAGGAGCTGTTTGCGCACATAGAAAGTCTGTCGCACGCGCAGCTCAACTCTACGCCCGTCGGCAAGCTCGTCACGAGGGTGACGAACGACACCCACGCGATATCTATGATGTTCACTAACGTCCTCGCAACGCTCGTCAAGAACGCGTTCGTAATATGCGGCGTGTTCGTGGCTATGCTATGCCTCAACTATCTGCTCACGCTCGTCGTGCTGTGTTTTCTGCCCTTCATAGTGCTGTTCACGCTGGTTTTCCGCACCTTCTCGCGCAGGGCGTACAGAAAGGTAAAGGACGGCACTACGGACATAAATTCCTTCCTCTCCGAAAATCTTTCGGGTATCAAGGTAACGCAGTCGTTCAACCGCGAGGACGCCAAAATGCGCCAGTTCGGCGTGCGCAACAGAGAGCTCGCGTCGGCAAAGATGCAAGAAGTGTTCGTGTTCGCCATATTCCGCCCGCTCGTCTATATGCTGTACATAACCTCCGTGCTCTGCCTCCTTTACATAGGCGGTAAGGGGTACATAGACGGACTATCAATCTTCGGACAGCCCATTACCAGCGAGATAGTCGTCGCGTTTTATATGTACATAACCGAATTTTTCAACCCCATAATCAACCTCGCAGAACAGTTCAGCCAGCTTCAGTCGGCGTTCGCCTCGGCAGAAAAGATCTTCGCCGTTATGGACATAGTTCCCGAAATAGTCGACGGCGAGGATGCCGTTTCTCCAGAAAGGATAGAAGGCGACATAGAATTCAGGGACGTCTGGTTTGCCTACTCCGGCGAAGATTGGGTGTTGCGCGGCGTGTCGTTTAAAGTCAGGGCGCGCGAAACGGTTGCTTTCGTCGGCGCTACGGGCAGCGGCAAGACGACAATTCTCTCCCTCATATGCCGTAACTACGACGTGCAGAGAGGGTGCATACTCATAGACGGCAGGGACATAAAGAGCATTAAAATCTCCGCGCTCCGCCGGCGCTTCGGACAGATGCTCCAGGACGTATTTCTCTTTTCGGGTACGATAAGGAGCAACATAACGCTGGGCGACGACTTCTCCGAGGAGGAGATAATAAGGGCGTGCGACTACGTAAACGCCACCCCGTTCATCTCAAAGCTCCCGCGCGGACTGGACGAAGAGGTCAGGGAGAGGGGCAACAACTTCTCCGCGGGACAGAGGCAGCTTCTGTCGTTTGCGCGCACCGTTATACATTCGCCGTCGGTGATGATACTCGACGAGGCGACGGCAAACATAGACACGCAGACGGAGGCGCTCATTCAGAGTTCGCTCGGCAGAATGAAGAGCATAGGCACAATGCTCATCGTCGCGCACAGGCTGTCCACCATACGCAACGCCGACAACATAATAGTGCTGTCGCACGGCAGAATTGCAGAACAGGGCACGCACGAAAGCCTTATGGCGCTCGGCGGCAGGTATGCAAAACTCTATACCGTTCAGGCGCACAGACAACGCATAAGCGAGGGCGGGTATTGACTTTTGCCCTGCTTTCGTGTACTATGTAGACTGAAAGAGGAGGACGTAAATATGGAAGAGATGCCCGTCGCGCCCGTAAGGCGCGTAAATAAACTTGCGGTTACGGCGTTTGTGCTTGCAATCGTCGCGGTTGCCGTCTGGATATTTGCCATATGCGTCTACTACGACGCGCTTGCGCTGGTTGCAAACGGCACGGACGTCAACACGCAGGGCGGCTCTGCACTGGTCGTCGCTTTTGCCTCGACGTTGGGCGCGGTTGCCGTCCTCTCAATTGCCTTCATAGTCCTGAGCTTTGCGGACATCATCTCGCTCGTCGGGCTGGCGCTCGCCGCCGTCGCGGTAAAGAGGCGGGGGCAATATCCCAAACTCGTCGTCCTCGCGTTTGTCGCGCTCGCGCTCGTCGCCGCGGTGATAGTGCTCTCGGTGCTCGTCTTTGCGGGCGTGTTCAGGCTGTAAACTGTACAAATAACGATATGGAATAAAGGGAGCGGAGCCGAATTGAAATTCGGCTCCGCTTCGCTGTTATTTCAGTTTTTAATCAGATCTTTGATGACCTCGCCTGCGGCAATCAGCCCCGCAACAGACGGCACAAAACTTATGCTCCCCGGGGTCTGCCTGCGCGTCGGGTCGGGCAGTACGCCGTCGGACAGGACGGGCGCAATTGCCTTTTCGGTCGAATATACGACTTTAAGCGCCTTTACGCCGCGCTTTTTCAGTTCGGAGCGCATCACCCGCGCAAGGGGGCAGCCGCTCGTTTCATATATGTCCGCCACGCGGAAGGCGGTGGGGTCAAGCTTGTTGCCCGCGCCCATACAGCTGATCACCGGCACGCCCGCCGCCTGCGCGCGCATAACTATGTATATCTTTGCCGTCACGGTATCCACCGCGTCCACCACGTAGGAATAGCTTTCAAAGTCAAAGTCCGCCGCGCTTTCGGGCAGGTAAAAGGCGTTTCTGCACTCTGCTTCGGCAAGGGGATTTATGTCGAGTATGCGCTCTTTCATCACCTCGGTTTTCAGCCTTCCAACCGTGCTGTGCAGGGCGATAATCTGTCTGTTTATGTTGGAAAGCGAAACGCGGTCGTTGTCTACAAGCACAAACCTGCCCACACCCGCGCGGGCAAGCGCCTCTGCGGCAAAGCCGCCTACGCCGCCTATGCCGAAAATTGCGACCCTGCTCTCATTTAGTTTTTCAATGGCGCGTTCGCCCGTAATCAGGGCGGTGCGCACAAATTCTTCGCGCATTGCAATTGCCTTTTTCAAGTGTTTTTTATGCATATATTATACCCGCGAAAGCGCCCCTTGTCCACAAAAATTGTGCCGAAAGTCGTCTTTAGCAGCGTTTTGATGGCGGAAAGCGACGTGACGGAGCGGGGAAAGGGGCGAATAATTTTGTCGCCCATGACTGTAAATTTTTGCGGCGGGGTTGATTTTGTAAAAAAATATGATATAATCAAATAAGTAACAACAAAATAATTTTGGGCTATGGAGGAAAAGTATGACCAATCAGGAAAAATTAGAACAGATTAAGAGTATGAAGCTCGTTCCCGTAGTAGTGCTCAACAGCATAGAGGAAACGCTTCCCAAGATGCAGGCGCTCGTCAACGGCGGACTTCCCTGCGCAGAGATAACTTTCCGTACCGCTTGCGCGGAGGAGGCAATCAAGCTGACGGTAAAGAACTTCCCCGATATGTTCGTCGGCGCGGGCACGGTAATCAACCGCGACCAGTGCGAAAGGGCAATTGCCGCAGGCTCCAAGTTCATAGTATCTCCCGGCTTCTCCGAGGAGGTTGCAGACTGCTGCGCCGAACACGATATGCTCTATCTTCCCGGCATTGTCACCCCTACGGAGGCTATGGCGGCAATCGCAAAGGGACTTACCACGCTCAAGTTTTTCCCCGCGTCCAACTACGGCGGGCTCAAGACCATAAAGGCAATCTGCGCGGCGTTCCCCTATCTTCACATTATGCCCACCGGCGGCATTTCGGAGGCAAACGTCCTCGAATACCTCGCATACGATAAGATCATCGCCTGCGGCGGAAGCTGGATGATGAACGGCGCTCCCGAAGAGATAGAGGCAAAGACAAAGGCGGCTGTCGCACTTGTAAAGAACGCATAAACTTACCTGACGGACAAAACATTTGTCGCGGCGCGGGCGGTATTTTTCCGCCCGCGCTCAATTTGTGTTAAAAATTAAAGGCGGGACAATACATTTTAACAGTCAATGCGCTTCCATAAATTATATGGGCAATTATATTGACCGCGGCGGCGGGCTGTGATATAATTCCTACAATAAAGATAGGAAATATTTTGTTATGACGGTAAGAAGTTTACAGGATAAAATTTTATCGCTCAAGGCGCAGACGGATACCTGCATTCTCGCCCACAGCTATATGTCGCAGGACATTTGCGACATCGCCGATTTCGTGGGCGACAGCTACGCGCTGTCCGTAAAGGCAAAGACGGCGCCCAACAAAAACGTCATTATGTGCGGCGTCCGCTTTATGGCGGAGACGGTGAAGATGCTCTCCCCCGAAAAGAGGGTATATCTTGCAAACCCCACTGCGGGCTGTCCTATGGCGGAGCAGATGGATAAAGAGGTGATAGAACAGGTCAGGAAGGCGCTCCCCGGCTATGCGGTGGTGGCATACGTCAACACGACCACGGCGCTAAAGACCATTGCCGACGTCTGCGTCACCTCCTCGTCCGCGGTGAAGATATGCAGGGCAATGCCAGAAAAGGACATACTCTTCATTCCCGACATCAATCTCGGCACGTATGTCAAAAACCTCGTTCCGGAAAAGAACTTCAAATTGCTTTCGGGCGGCTGCCCCACGCACGCGAGGATCGACGAAGAGGACGTCCTCGCCGCAAAAAAGGCGCATCCAGAAGCACTCTTTCTCGTCCACCCTGAATGCCGACCCTCCGTCGTGAAGCACGCCGACTATGTCGGTTCTACCTCGGGCATAATGGACTTTGCCAAGAAGACGGACAAAAAGGAGTTCATAATCGGCACCGAAAACGCCATCGTCGAACATCTCCAGTTCGATTGCCCCGACAAGAAGTTCTATCCGCTTTCAAAGGACCTCGTCTGCCATAATATGAAGGCGACGACGCTTGTGGACGTCTATAACTGTCTGATCGGCGAGGGGGGCGAAGAGATTATAATGGACGAAGAGACCCGCCTTGCAGCCGTAAAGTGCATCGAAAAGATGATAGAGTACGGCGGTTGAGGCGTTAGCGCAGTGCATACAAGGCTGTCCGCGCGCGTAAAGGCGCGGCAGGGAGGGAATTCGCAATGATGATAACGACGAAGGGCAGGAACGCGCTCAAGGTGATGCTCGACCTTGCCCAGCACGATGACGGAAATCCCGTCTCGCTTACAGATATAGCCGAAAGAGTGAGGGAATCGCAGAAATACCTCGAAAGCACCGTCTCGCAACTCTCGCAGAAGGGGCTCATCACCTCGACGCGCGGCAAGAGCGGCGGCTATCGCCTCGCAAAGCCCGTCGGCGAATATACCGTTGCGGAGATTATAACTGCGGCAGAGGGTTCGCTTGCGCCCGTTTCGTGCGTCAGCGGCGAAATCACCTGCGAAAACGCCTGCAACTGTCTTTCGCTTCCGCTATGGAAGGAGCTCGACGAGGTCATTATGAACTTCCTCACTTCCAAGACGCTTGCAGATTTGCTGAAATAATCTCTCATTTTACAAAAATTTTGCAGTACGCCCTAATTCCTATTGACAAAATAGGAATTACTTTTTATAATTAAATCATACTTAAAAAGTAGGAATTAAACGGACGGCGTTCGTAAAGGCGGGCGCCGCGTGTTTCGTAAAGAAACGGGAGTGTAAACATATGGTTAAGACGGTCTATGTCGACAATGCCGCAACCACGGCGATGAGCGACGAAGCCATAGCGGCAATGATGCCCTATCTCAAGGAGAACTACGGCAATCCTTCATCGCTGCACACGGTGGGGCAGAGGGCAAAGGAGGCGCTGGAAGACGCGCGCGCACGTATAGCAAAGCTGTTGGGCGCAGATCCTAAGGAAATTTACTTCACCTCGGGCGGCAGCGAGGCGGACAACCAGGCAATACGTTCGGCGGCGTATGCGGGACTTGCAAAGGGCAAGAAGCACATAATAACTACGGCGTTTGAACATCACGCAGTGCTGCACACCTGCAAAAAGCTCGAAAAGGAGGGGTTCGAGGTCACCTATCTTGACGTCCATTCCGACGGGCTTATATCCGCAGAGGAGGTCGGAAGGGCAATACGTTCCGATACGGCGCTCGTGACCATAATGTATGCCAACAACGAGGTCGGCACAATCGAGCCGATAAGCGAAATCGGTGCGGTCTGCAGGGCGCACAAGGTCGTTTTCCACTGCGATGCGGTGCAGGCGGCGGGACATATCCCCGTCGACGTCGTAAAGGACAACATAGATATGCTGTCGCTCTCCGCGCATAAATTCCACGGTCCAAAGGGCGTCGGGCTGCTCTATTGCAGAAAGGGCATAGTGCTAAGAAACCTCATAGAGGGCGGCGCGCAGGAGCGCAGCCGCAGGGCGGGTACCGAAAATATAGCGGGCATATGCGGTATGGCGGCGGCACTCGAGGCGGCAATCGCCCGCCTTCCCGAAAATATGGAGAGGGAGAGGCGTCTTCGGGACAAGCTGATTGACGGGTTGACAAAGGTGCCGCACAGCAAGCTGAACGGCAGCAGGAACGTCCGTCTGCCCGGCAACGTCAATATCTGTTTCGAGGGGATAGAGGGCGAAAGTCTCCTGCTCCTTCTCGACGCAAAGGGGATATGCGCTTCGTCCGGTTCGGCGTGCACGTCGGGTTCTTTGGACCCCTCGCACGTCCTTCTTGCGCTCGGGCTTCCGCACGAGGTGGCGCACGGCTCCTTAAGGCTCAGCCTTTCGGAGTACAACACCGAGGAGGAGATAGACTATATCATAGAGGAAGTTCCCAAAGTGGTCGAATATCTCCGCTCCATTTCCCCCGTCTGGGAAGAACTGGAAAAGGGCGAAAGAAAACATCTCATTTAAGGGGTTTCGTTGATTTTGTTTTCTGGTGACGAAAACAAAACCAACGATTTTGAGGGCGTTGCCCTCGGCGGCGCAATCTCTAAGCGCTCTCAAATATAATAATTGCGCCGCCTTCACCTACCGAGGTCGCAAGCGACAAATTGAGTGCGCTGGCGCAAAAGCGTGGTTTTGCTTGCGCTCGTAAATAGTTTAGGAAACAGCAATCACCTGTTATTTACCTGCTTCTTTTAATAATTTACTGAAAAAGCAAAAATCACACTTTTTGCTTTTTCACCCTGTTTGCGCATACCTGCGCCTGAGCGGAGGGAATGCCCTCAATTCAGTAATATGAGAGCCCTTGTTATTGAGGGCAGGGAGGCAGAGCCTCCAAAAATCGTCAATTTTGTCGCTGTCACCAGGCGACAAAATTACGAAAAATTAAATTTGTAAGGAGTATTTTATGGCATTATACAGCGAAAAGGTAATGGATCATTTCACCAACCCCAGGAATGTCGGAAAGCTCGACGACGCCGACGGCATAGGCGAGGTGGGCAACGCCAAGTGCGGCGACATAATGAAGATATATATCAAGGTGAAGGACGGAATAATCACCGACGTCAAGTTCAACACGTTCGGCTGCGGCAGTGCAATCGCGTCCTCTTCTATGGCTACGGAGATGATTAAGGGCAAGCCCCTCTCACAGGCGCTGGAGCTGACAAACAAGGCGGTTGCGGAGGCGCTCGACGGGCTTCCCGCACACAAATTGCACTGCTCCGTGCTCGCGGAGGAGGCAATCCGCGCGGCAATCAAAAATTATTATGACAGGAACGGCATAGAGTACGACCACTCGCAGTTCCCCGACGCCTCGGAAGAGGAAGAGCACGCCGCCGAAGAGCAGGACTGATATCCCCTCTATGGCAAAGGAGCTAAGCGAGTGCGCGCTCATAGAGCGCAGCATAATAACCAAATTCCGCAAGGGCATATGGACTAAATTTCTGCAGGCGGTAAAGCAGTACAAGCTCATAGAGGAGGGCGACAAGGTTGCCGTCTGCATATCGGGCGGCAAGGACAGTATGTTGCTTGCAAAGTGCGTGCAGGAACTTCTGCGCCACTCGGACATACCCTTTTCGGCGGAATATATAGTGATGAACCCCGGCTATAACAGTGAAAATGCCGCACTCATAGAGGAAAATCTCAGAAGGCTGGAAATACCTGCAAGGATTTTTCCCTCCGACATCTTTGAAGTCAACGAGGAAATAGGGGGCGAACACCCGTGCTATCTGTGCGCGCGTATGCGCAGGGGCTTTCTCTACGCCCGCGCCAAAGAGCTTGGCTGCAATAAGATTGCGCTCGGTCACCACAAGTCGGACGTCATAGAAACTACTCTTATGGGAATGTTGTTCGGCGGGCAGATACAGGGGATGATGCCCAAGATAAAGAGCGCCAATTTCGAGGGGATGGAGCTCATCCGCCCCTTTTATTGTGTGCTGGAGGACGACATCCTGCACTGGAAGGAGTACAATAAACTCAAATTCATCGCGTGTGCGTGCAAGCTCACGGCGCATCTTCCGCAGGGCGTGCAGGGTCAGTCGGGCAGGCAGGACGTAAAAGAGCTCATAAAGGCGTTCCGCAGCCGCAACCCCGACGTCGACGCCAGCATATTTAAGAGCCTGCACAACGTACAGCTCGAAACCCTTCCCGAATTCAGGTATAAGGGCAGAACTTTCGGTTTTAACGATAAGTACGAAAGGGGAGTTGACATAAACTTCAAGGACTGACCGGATTTTTCCCGGGGCGGAATGAAGGGGTCATTCTCAAATACGTCGCAATTCAATGCGGAATTTTTTTAAAATATGCGCTAAAATTGTTTGACAATGTGCGCGACGTAATATATAATTACGGAGTAAATCAAATAAAAATCATTCAGCCGCAGACAGCAAGGGCTACAAAAAGCTTGAAAATCTTGCCGAGGTTAATGGGTCAGAGCATCGGAATATATGCACGCCTTACGCCTACTATGCGGTGTAAGGTTTTTTTAATTTTACGAATACAACAGGAGGTAATAAAATTGTCAGCTAATTTTGAAGCAAAGAAAGCAGTCGTAGAAGAGATTGCAGAAAAAATCAAAGCTTCCAAGTCCGTAGTATTCGTCGATTACAACAAGCTCACCGTTGCAGAAGTTTCCGAACTCCGCGCAAAGTGCAAGAAAGCTGGTTGCGAATACAAGGTCTACAAGAACACTTTGGTAAGAAAGGCTTTGAACGAACTTGGCTATAATCAGTTCGACGCAGACCTCAACGGTCCCACGGCAATAACCTTCGGTCAGGATGAAACTTCCGCCGCAAAGGTAATGGTCGCAGCCGCAAAGGACTACGAAGAGAAGATTGTCCTCAAGAGCGCGTTCGTGGATAACGCATACGTGGATAAGGCTGGCGTAAAGTCGCTTGCCACTATGCCTTCCAAGGAAGAGCTCATTGCAAAGATGCTCGGCTCTATGCAGGCGCCCATCGCAAACTTCGCAGGCGTACTTTCCAACCTTATGTCGGGAATTGTCCGCGTGCTCGACGGCATTGCGAAGGCAAAAGAGGCTTAAATTTTACAGCCCGGACTATCAGGGGTGCGGCGTCCCTCTAATGCGACCGCAAAAAATTACTAAATTAAATTAAAATTTTCGGAGGAATTTAAAAATGGCAGACGTAAAGACATTTATCGAACAGATTAAATCTATGACGGTTCTCGAGCTCAACGAACTCGTAAAGGCTCTCGAGGAGGAATTCGGCGTATCCGCAGCAGCTCCCGTAGCAGTTGCAGCAGCTCCCGCAGCAGGCGCAGCAGCTCCCGCAGCAGCAGTTGAAGAAAAGACCGAGTTCAACGTAGTTCTCAAGGACGCAGGCGCTAAGAAGATCGACGTCATCAAGGTTGTACGTGCATTCACGGGTCTCGGCCTCGTTGAAGCTAAGCAGGCAGTTGAAAAGGGCGGCGTTCTCAAGGAGAACGTAGCTAAGGAAGAGGCAGAGAAGATCGTCGCTGACCTCAAGGCTGCAGGCGCAACCGCCGCTATGGAATAATTTTTCATAAGTAAGCAAAGCCAATCGGCGGGCTTGCGGAAATTCCGCAAGCCCGCTGTTTTTCGTCATTTTGCGCGGAACGACAAAAAATAGCCGGGGAACAAAGTCCCCGACTATTTTTTAATGACTATCAGTGTGTGCGAAATCGGTTAAAATCCGAATTTTTTTAATTCCGAATTTATATACACATTATACCCCGCTCTGCGCTAAAAAAGCGCTAAATAAATGAATATAAAAAAATTTTTTTGTATTTTTATGAAAAAATGTCGTTGACAGAAATGACAAAATTTGTTATAATTTGACTGATTTGTCAGATTTATGCAAACAGAACTGCCGCAACGCGGCGGTAGAGGGGGCAAACAAATTGAAGATAATTGCAGTTGACGATGAAATCAGCGCCCTTCACGTCATATTAAACGAGATAATCGAGCTGCATAACATCGAATGTCATTTTTTCAAAGACGATGAACAGAGAATAACCGATTACATAGCGTCTAACCGCGTTGACGCGGCTTTTCTCGACATCAATATGCCCAATGTCAACGGGCTTGAACTTGCAGAAAAGCTTGCCGATATCTCTCCCGAACTCAGGTTCGTATTCATAACGGGGCTTGCGGAGGACGTCAACTCCCTTAGTGACAAGGTTAAAAAACGTACGGCAGGTTTTCTCTATAAGCCCTTCGACAGGGCGGAACTTTTAAAGTACCTTTCGGAAATAGGCGGGGCTACCGAGATGACTGTCAAGACGTTCGGCTCTTTCGAATGTTTTATCGGCGACGAAATAGTCAGTTTTTCGTCGGCAAAGTCAAAGGAATTGTTTGCCTTGCTCATAACATACAGGGGCAAGAGCCTTTCAATGACGGACGCAATCTCGCAGCTCTGGCCCGACCACGATGTTGAAAAGGCGAAAAAGTTGTACAGGGACGCCGTTTGGCGCCTGAGAAAGACGTTGCGGGACGCGGGTTTCAACTGCGTAACTTTCGGCAGGGCAAATCTGTCGCTTATAAAGGACAATATCCGCTGCGACGTGTGGAACTTTTTGGACGGCGAAAAGTCGCTGTATGGCGGTGAATTTTTAAAAAATTACGAATGGAGCATAACCTACCAGTCAATCCTCGACACTCTTGTAAAATAGCGGGACGCCTTGCATTGCGGTGCATATGCGCCCTGTTTTTGTGAAAAGGGGAGTATTTGACGGCAAATTGCTTGACTAAACGCAAAGTTATCGGTAAAATAAAGTAGTATATCAAGTACTTTATATTTTATAGGTAATAAGATGACATTCAAGAAATTAGGACGCATTGTTTGCGCAGCAGCGCTTTCCGGACTGGTCGTTGCCGCTCCCGTGTTTGCAGGTTGCAGCACTTCCCACCCCGAAGCAAAGATTACCGTTGAGTTTGCGGGCGAAACTTATGTGCTCGAATATAAGTTGTACCGCAATATGTATCCCCAGACCGTGCAGCATTTCATAGAGCTTGCCGATAATGACTTCTACGACGATACCATAATCCACAACTATCAGTCGGACAAGTGGTACGGCGGCGGCTATGACTACAACACCGACGAGGAGAGGGGCTATACTGCGTCTTTCGAGGACGGGACTGAGAGTATGCTCGACTATCTCGAGGCGCAGTCAAAGGAATATGAGTATGCCGTTCTCGCAGACCCCGAAGCGGGCAAGATTACCCCTTCCGTCTACAGAGATTTCATCGACGGTGACCTGAGCCAGCCGCTCACAACTCTCATCGGAGAGTTCTCCAATAACCAGCATAAAATCGAAAACGGCGCGCTCACCGCATCCTATGGCTGCCTCAGAATGTTCTACACCGCAAAGGACGTAGACGGCAAGAGGGTATATCTCGACAAGCAGGGTTCCGAAAAGGGCGTTATGGGCGACTATAAGTACAACAGCGCCACCAGCCTGTTCTCCATTCAGGTCAATTCCTCCACGTCGTCGGACAGCAGCTACTGCATCTTTGCTGTGCTCCAGAATAGCGACGTTCTCGACGCCCTCAAGGACGCCGTGTCGGAGGCATCTTCGGATGTCGGCTCTACCAACTTCTCCAAAGAAGTAAGCCTCTATGTCGATAACTTTGACGAGTTCGTCGGCGCGCAGGTAAACGAAGTTAACTACAAGCTCACGGCAACTCCCATAATAATCAGAACGGTAGAGATAACCAAGTACTGATTTCTAAAATAGCATTTCCTCGGGACGGCAACACGCGTTGCCGTCCCTTTTTCATTGTAATAATCCTGTATCCGTAGGGAGGAGGCGCTTTACGGCAATTGCGCGTCGGACAGGGCGTGCAAAAACAGCCTGAAACTACCGTGGCGGCAGACAGCCGCCTCTGTTTTCAAAAAAATCTTAACTAAGGTTAATTTTTAGTTGACAACGGCAACAGCGCCGAATATAATATAATTACTAAACTAAGGTTAAGATTTTATATGCGGAGTGAGATATGCCTTTGATAATGGCTCCCTGCAACAGGGAAATGGAAGTGAGAAAGATATCTGCCGAAGACAAAACTAAAAAGCATCTTATGGAGCTGGGAATAGTCGTCGGCAGCAAAATAACGCTGCTGTCGAGCGGCGAAAACGGCGTAATAGTAATGGTGAAAGAGGGAAGGCTCTGCCTTGACGGCAACCTTGCGCGCAAGATACTCGTCGCGTGATGTTCCCGCTCTCATCTATAATCAATGCCGAATATTCTTAAATTCCGACTGATTTTTTAAAGGAGATATATATGATAAAATTGCTGAGCGATTTTGCCGTCGGCGAAGGCGGCAAAATAGTCAGGGTAAACGGCGAAGGCAGGGTAAGGCGCCGCCTGTTCGATATGGGCGTAACTCCTCTTGCCGAAGTCAGAATGCGCAAAAAGGCGCCCCTCGGCGACCCTATAGAGGTGACGATAAGGGGATATGAACTCACTCTCCGCAAGGAAGAGGCAGCGTGCGTGGAGGTGGAACTTAAATGAGGACTTTCGCGCTTGCGGGCAATCCCAACTGCGGCAAGACAACGCTCTTCAACGCGCTCACGGGGTCTACGGCGCACGTCGGCAACTGGCCGGGCGTCACCGTCGACAAGCGCGAGGGCGTGTACAAGGGTGAGAGGGAAAAGGTCGCAATAATCGACCTTCCCGGCATCTACTCGCTGTCGCCCTATACTCCCGAAGAGGTTATCTCGAGGAATTATATCCTCGACGAAAAGCCGGACGGAATAATCAACATAGTCGATGCAACCAATCTGGAGCGCAATCTCTACCTCACAACGCAGCTTCTGGAAATGGACGTACCCGTCATAATCGCGCTCAATATGATGGACGAGGTGGAAAAGGTCGGCGACAAGATAGACGTAAAGGCGCTGGAAAAGGCGGTCGGCGTGCCCGTCGTCGCCATCTCCGCGCTCAGAAAGAGCGGCATAAAGGAGCTGATGGAGCGGGCGGTTGCAATGCCTTCCGAGCGCGCGGGCACGGCGGTGTTCGGCGGCGCCCTCAAGGGCAAGATAGAGCGCGCAAGGCAGTTTTTCGAGGGACTGGGCGTCGCTTCGCCCCTCTTCCACGCCGTAAAGATGCTGGAGGCGGACGAGATAGAGCTTGAGCACGACGGCGCAAAGGAGCTGCTCGGCGAGATTGCTGCGTCCGCCGACCTCGAGGCGGAGATTGCCGACGAGCGGTATAAATACATATCCGCGCACTTTTCGTCGGTCAAGTCAAAGGGCAAAAAGGACGCCCTCACAAAGTCGGACAGGATAGACAAGGTGCTCACCCACAGGGTGTTCGCGTTGCCGATATTCCTCGTCGTGCTGTTCTTCATCTTTCACCTCACGTTCTCCGAAAATCTCTTTTATCTCAACGGATTTACTGAGGGGCAGGCGTGGATGCCCACCCTTGAGGACGCGGGGCTGTATAACGCCGACGGCGAACCGCTCAATTTCGGCGTCGAGCTGCTTGCGGTCATATATGACGGCACGATTTATTCCCCCGGCGTGATACTCACAAATCTTCTCAATCTCTTCCTCGACCACATCTCAAGCGGCGTCGTCGCGCTTATGGAAAACGGCGGCGCGGCGGAATGGTCTGTAGGGCTCGTCGGCGACGGCGTGCTGGGCGGCATATTCGCAGTGCTCGGCTTCCTGCCCCAGATACTCGTGCTTTTCCTCTTCTTCTCTATACTCGAGGATACGGGATATATGGCGAGGATAGCCTTCGTGCTGGACAGAATTTTCAGGCGCTTCGGGCTGTCGGGCAGGGCGTTTATGCCTATGATTATGGGTTTCGGTTGCTCTGTTCCCGCGGCGATAAATACAAGGACGCTCGCAGACGAAAAGGAGAGGACGGCGACGATAAGGGTCATTCCCTTCTTCTCGTGCGGGGCAAAACTTCCCATACTCACGGCGGTCGCAGGCGGCATAGTAGGCGCGTTCGGCATAGGCAATGCCGACGTCATAACCTTTTCGATGTACGTCCTCGGCATCTGTACGGCTGTTGTCTGCGTGCTCATTATGCGCAACACCAGCCTGAAGGGCGAAACGCCGCCCTTCATAATGGAGCTGCCCGCATACCATATGCCCGGGTTTAAAAACCTTATGCTCCACCTGTGGGATAAGACAAAGCACTTCGTCAAGAAGGCGTTCACAATAATCTTTGCGTCGACGGTAATCATATGGCTGCTCTCGCACCTCAGCTGGAACTGGCATTATCTTCCCGACGAGGAGATGAACGGCTCTATGCTGGCGTCGATGGGGATGTTAATTCAGCCGCTGTTCACGCCGCTCGGTTTCGGTTCGCAGCTCGGTCAGTTCGGCTGGGTATTCGCTGTTGCGGCAATCACGGGGCTCATCGCCAAGGAAAACGTCATTGCAACCTTCACCACGCTCGCCATATGCATTGGCGCTTATGCCGGCGCGGGAACGGAGGAGGGCGTAGAGGAGCTGGTCGGGCTCATCAACATCATCTCCGCGGATACGGGCATAGCGCAGGGGCAGCTTATCGCGGCGCTCATTGCGTTCATAGCCTTCAATATGACGACCATACCCTGCTTTGCGGCGTGTGCCACGGCAAAGGCAGAGCTTAAGCCCGGCACTTTCAGGCGCACCGTGGCGTTCTGGCTCATCACGAGTTACATCGTCTCCTGCATCGTCTATACGGTGGGAAGCTGGTGGTGGACGCTCTTCGTCTGGCTTGTCGTCGCTGCCTGCGCGGGTGCGGCAATCGTGCTTGCCAATAAGGGCAAGCTCAGGCTGCGTGCACGCAGAAAGTAATAAAACGGCGGCAGGGCATATATAAAATAATTACGGGAGGAATGAGATATGTCGCCTTTGGATATATCAATCATAGTCGTCGTGTCCGTCGCATTTGTCGCGGCGGTGGTGGCGATAATCTGGCGCAAACTGAAAAAGAAGGGCGGCTGCGACTGCGGCTGTTCGGGCTGCCCGCACTCTTCGACCTGTTGCGGCGGAAACAAGAAAAAATAACTGCACACACACAACACTCCACATATTGCGGACGGGGCGGCGCCGAAAGGTGCCGCCCCGTTCCATTTGCGCCGTATTATCCGCCGTTACTTTCATATATGCGCAAAAATATGACATATTTGCGTATAAATGTAAAATTATATGCATATGCTTGCAAAAATGCGCGGTTATGTGTATAATTAAATGGTAATAATACAAAGGAGTGTTATTTATGATTAAGTTGTCTAAGAAAATTTCCGAAATTTCACCCTCGATGACCCTCGCCATCTCCGCAAAGGCGAACGAGATGAAGGCTAACGGCGAAAAGGTCATCTCTTTCGGCGTCGGCGAACCTGACTTCAATACTCCCGAACACATCATAAATGCGGCAAAGGACGCGCTGGACAAGGGCTATACAAAGTACGTTGCCGCGGCCGGTCTGCCCGCGCTCAAGAAGGCGATAGCAAAGAAGTTCAAGGAGGAGAACGGTCTCGACTATGACCCCTCTCAGATAGTTGTCTGCAACGGCGGCAAGCACGCAATCTACAATGCGCTGTACGCCGTACTCGAAGAGGGCGACGAGGTGCTCATACCCAAGCCCTACTGGCTGACCTATCCCGAAGTAGTTATGTGCTGCGGCGGCGTGCCCGTCTATATCTATGCGACGCCCCGCCACGGCTATAAGGTGACTGCGGCTCAGATAGAGGCGATGATAACCCCCCGCACCAAGATGCTCATTCTCAACAGCCCCTGCAACCCCACGGGTGCCGTTTATACCGAAGATGAGATAAGGGCAATAGCCGAAGTCTGCATAAAGCACAATATAGTCGTGCTCTCCGACGAGATGTACGAAAAACTCATCTACGGCGGCGAAACGCACTTCTCAATCGCGGCGGTATCGCCCGAGATGAAGGAGCTCACAATAATCGTCAACGGCGTCTCCAAGTCATATGCGATGACCGGCTGGAGGTTGGGCTTCGTCGCAGCTCCCAAGCACGTCGCAAAGGCAATCGGCTCTTTCCAGAGCCACACGACATCAAACGTCAACACTATGACGCAGTATGCGGCAATCGCCGCCTACGAAGGTGACCAGAAGCCTATGGAGGATATGGTAAAGGCGTTCGGCGAGAGAAGGAAGAAGATGCTCGAAGTGCTCGACGGAATGAAGTCCCTGGGGCTAGATTACGTCAAGCCTGACGGCGCGTTCTATGTTATGCTCCTCTGCTACAATCTCTACGGCAAGAGCTACGAAGGCGTAAAGATAAACGGCAGTATGGACTTCTGCGATATGCTCATCTCGCACGAAAAGGTGGCGGCAACGCCCGGCATCTGCTTCGGCGACGACGACGGCATAAGGCTTTCCTATGCGCTCTCTATGGAGGATATGCTCGAGGGCTTAAGAAGGATAGGCAATTTTGTCTCCAAGCTGAAGTAATGTAAAAACTGCGCGGAGTAATATTAAAAAAATAAAAAAATAGCAAGAAATTTTTGAAAAACTATTGAATTTCCGCCCATTTATGATAGAATAGGAGAAAAGTAGTTGAAACTATCAGGAGGTTCAATAAATGATCAAAATTATCTACGGTCCCAAAGGTACAGGTAAGACAAAGCAGATTATTCAGGCGGCAAACGCCAACATTGCAACGGCAAAGGGTTTAAGCGTATTCATTACCGATACCGACCGTTATATGCACGACGTCGTAAGAGATGTTCGCTTTATAAATGTCACGCATTACAATGTCGCGGGTGAGGAAGCTCTCTGCGGGTTCATAAAGGGCGTTATCGCAGGCAACTACGATATCGACAACGTATATGTCGACGGCATAGCAAGGATTGCAGGCAAGAACTTAAGCGAGCTTGCAGGCACTTTCTATATGCTTGAAAAGGTCTCTAACGAGAGCAATCTGGTAATAACCATTACCTGTAGCTGTGCAAAGGAAGACCTGCCCGAATTCGTGGCAAAATATTGCTGAAAAAAGGCAAACTGAACTTCTGCGGCGACGCCCCTCATTCTGCGGTGTCGCCGTATATTTTTAATCAGGAGAAAGAAATAAGATGTATTTTATAAGCACAAGGGGCGGGGAAAAGGTTACGGGCGCCCGTGCAATAGTCAAGGGCTTATCGGATAACGGCGGGCTTTTCGTTCCCGAAACCTTTCCCGAAGTTTCAAGGGAAGAGCTGGAGGCGATGCTCTCGATGAGCTATCCGGAGCGTGCAGCCAAAGTTCTTCATAAATATCTGGACGACTATGAAGAGGACGGGCTTCTAGCCGCGTGCGAGGCGGCATATGCCAAGTTCGAGGGCAACGACCCCTGTCCTCTCGTGAAAATCAAGGACGGAATGTACATTCTCGAACTCTTCCACGGTCCCACGTGCGCTTTTAAGGATATGGCGCTCACCGTGCTGCCCTATCTTCTGAGGAAGGGCTGCGACATCTGCGGCGTAAAGGAAGAGATACTCGTCCTCGTCGCCACTTCCGGCGATACGGGCAAAGCCGCGCTCGAAGGGTTTAAGGATGCGGACGGCATAAAGATAATGGTGTTCTATCCCGACGACGGCGTCTCCTCTATGCAGAAATTGCAGATGTGCACGCAGGAAGGCGGCAACGTCAACGTCGTCGCGGTAAAGGGCAACTTCGACGACTGCCAGACGGCGGTCAAGAACATATTCAACAGTGCAGAATACGCAAAGATTTTAAGGGAGAAGAACGTCCTTTTATCCTCGGCGAATTCCATAAATTTCGGCAGGCTTGCGCCCCAGATAGCATACTACTTCTCGGCATATCTCGACCTCGTTTCCTCCGAGCAGATTGAAATGGGGGAGGAGATTGACTTCTGCGTGCCTACGGGTAATTTCGGCAACATACTTGCGGCATATTACGCTAAACGTATGGGGCTGCCCGTGAGGAGGCTGCACTGCGCGTCCAATATGAATAACGTACTCACCGACTTCCTCTCCAAGGGCGAATACGACGTCCACAGGGAATTCTACAAGACGACTTCGCCCTCAATGGACATTCTCGTCTCCTCAAATCTCGAAAGACTGCTGTTCGAGGTGTCCGGCAGGGACGCAAAGGTCACGTCGGAGAGAATGAAGGAGCTCAGGGAAAAGGGCGTGTACAGAATTTCCGCAAAGGAGCAGTCGGACATAAACACTATATTCGACGGCGGATTTGCCGACGAGGACGAGATGGTGGAGACCATATACGACCTCTTCTGCGATACGGGCTATACGATGGATACCCACACGGGCTGCGCAATGAAGGTCGCAAACGACTGGAAGTATAAGAATAAAAAGGACGTCACCGAAATGGTCGTAGTCTCCACGGCAAGCCCCTACAAGTTCCCCCAGGACGTTCTGTACGCCGTCACGGGCAACGACGTAAGGGATAGCTTCAAGGGCATCAAGCGCCTGCACGCCGCAACCGCAATGGCGGTGCCCAAGTCGCTTTCCACGCTCCGCGATAAGCCCGTCCGCTTCAAGACCTCCGTGCACAAGGAAAAGATGTTCGACGAGGTGTTGAAGTTCGTCGAGGGCAAATAATCAGGTCTTAGACAGATAATTGAAATATTTCGGGCGGGGCATTTAAATTGTGCCCCGCCCATATGAATTAAGCCGCATATAATTGAACCGCCGCCTGCTGAATTTGCGGGCGGCGGCATTCCTTCAGAGTATATATCGCCAAGTTTTATCGGCTTTTCTTCATTACATAGTTTTTGAGGTCAACGCCCTGCCTTGTCACGGTCTGCGGGGTTATGACTTGATAGCCGCGCTTTTCAAAGAAGGGTCTTGCCGTAATCGAGGCGTGGGTTGTTATTTCTCCGCCGCTGTGCGCTTCGAGCAAGTCGCAAATGGCGGAGGCAACGCCCTGCCGCTGAAAGTCTGCGTGTACGTACAGCCTGTCAAGATAACCGGTGTCGTCTATGTCGCCGAAGCCGACAATCGTCCCGCCCTTTACAGCAACGAGGGAGTAATGATTATTCAGCGTTCGGAGCCACTTCTCGCGGTCGGGGCAATGTATCCAGGCGGCGATTTGGGCTGCACGGTAGTCGGCGGAGTTTATGCGCGCAACGGTGTCCGCAAACAGCGCAATAATCTCGTCCGTGTCGGCAGCTTCGAACGGGCGTATGATGAAGCCTGATTTTATGTCTGTCAATGTCGGTCGTGTTGTCCTGTCCATAATACCTCTAAATTATATATAACGCGTTGTCGTCCGTCAAGGTTGCAGCAGTATTTAATTGTGTAATCTTTGTGTCGAAAGGCGTTAAATTGAGTGACGCGCATAAGTTTGACCATAAAAGCTTTGCCTTTTTGACTTGACTGTGGTAAAATAACTCTATACAGAGGGAGATTATGGAATTTACCGGAAAGAAATTATATTCGGCTGTACAGCCGACCAATAACCTCACGATAGGCAACTATCTGGGCGCAATCAAGCAGTGGGTGGGGCTTCAGGAGGAATATGACTGCACGTTTGCAATAGCAAATATGCACGCCATCACCGTCCGTCAGGAGCCTGCAAATCTCCGCAAAAAGACGCTGGAACTGCTTGCGCTGTACATTGCCTGCGGCGTCGACCCCGAAAAGTGCACGCTCTATCTCCAGTCGCACGTTCCCTGCCACGCAGAGCTGGCGTGGGTGCTCAATACATTCACGTATGTCGGCGAAATGGAGAGAATGACGCAGTTCAAGGATAAGAGCGCCAAACACGCCGATAATATAAATATGGGGCTTATGGACTACCCCGTGCTTATGGCGGCGGACATACTCCTGTATCAGGCGGACGTCGTACCCGTCGGGCTCGACCAGCGCCAACACTTGGAGATAACGAGGGATATCGCCATTCGCTTCAACAATATATATTCCCCCACGTTCACCGTGCCCGAGGGACTGTATATGAAGGTGGGCGCAAAGATTGCCGACCTCTCCGACCCCTCTAAGAAGATGAGCAAGTCTGCGGAAAACCCCAACGGCTCCATCTTCCTCACAGACGACAGGGATACTGTGCTGCGAAAGTTCAAACGCGCCGTCACGGACAGCGGAAACGAGGTGAGGTTCGACCCCGAAAACAAGCCCGGGGTAAGCAACCTGCTCTCCATATATTCGGTGTTTTCCGACAAGAGCATTGCAGAGGCGGAGGCAGACTTTGCCGGCAAGGGCTATGGCGATTTCAAACTCGCCGTGGGGGAGGCGGTTGCCGACAAGCTCGCGCCCATACAGGCGGAGCAGGCAAGGTTGCTTTCCGACAAGGCATATTTGGACAACGTGCTTGCAAGCGGCGCCGAAAAGGCATACCGCACGGCTAAAAAGACGCTTGCAAAGGTGTATAAGAAGATAGGATTTTACCAACTTTAATCTATGTTCGGATATATTAACCCGTCGACGCCCAACCTGTTTATTAAGGACGACATTCTCTATAAGGCGCTGTATTGCGGAATGTGCAAGTCGATAGGAAAGGGCTGCGGCAACGTCGCAAAGAGCGCCCTCACTTACGATACGGCATTTATGTCGGCAATGTTGCACAATATAGCCAATTGCGACGTAAAGATAGAAAAGAGGCGCTGTGCGCTGCACCTGATAAAGCGCAGACCTATGGCGCGCCCCGACGAGATATCTGTTCTCATAGGCTGTATGAACACTATGCTTGCCTACTATAAGCTCCTGGACGACAAAGCGGACGGCGAAAAGAAGGGCATATTCGCCTTTGCGTTCAGGCTCGGCTTCAACCGCGCGAAGAAGCGCCACCCCGCTCTCGCCGAAATCATATCCGAGAGTATGAAAGAGCAGGCAAACCTCGAAAAGGCGGGCTGTGCCATAATCGAACAGGCGTGCGAGCCGACGGCGGATATGCTTAAAAAGCTCTCCGACTATGCGCTGGGCGAATACGCTACCGATGATACGGGCGCGCTCTTCTACGGCATAGGCAAGTGGATATACCTGGCCGACGCGCTCGACGATTACGACAAGGACGTAAAAAAAGGGCGGTACAACGTATTTTTCAACGCGTTCGGGAAGCCCACCAAAGCAGAGGTTGCGGCAGAGCACGGCGAGGAGATAAACTTTCTCTTCAATGCGCTGTTTGCGGATTTGCGAACACATCTTAATAACATAAAGTTTCATTTCAATCACGACCTCACGGACAATATAATTTTAATAGGAATACCCTCGCGCACGCGCCGTCTTGTATACGGGAAATGCGGGGAGGGAAAAAAGGAAGACAGACAATGAAAAGACATAATCTCGAAATTCTCGGACTTGACGACAGCGCAACCAGAGAGGACATTGAAGAGGCTTACAACAAGCTAAGGGAAAAGTACAGGGAAGAAAGATTTCTCGACGGAGAGGCGGGAAACGAGGCGGCGAGAATGCTCACCAAAATCGAAACCGCCTATACAGAGCTCATTGCCGAACTTGCAGAAGAGAGCAGCGGCGAAAACGGCGGCACTTCTTTCGGAAAGGTAGAGGAGCTAATAAAGTCGGGCGATCTGCAGGAAGCACAGCGCGTGCTCGACGCATTCAACGAGAGGGGGGCATACTGGCACTATCTCCAGTCTGTAATCTTCTACAGAAAGAACTGGATTAACGAGAGCAAAAAACAGCTTGAAATAGCTATGCATCTCGAGCCGGACAACGAAAAATATAAGGACGCCTACAAAAAGCTCAACGACAAGATGACGAGCGACAGCGCCAACAATGCGTCGGGCAATCAGGGCGTGTATCAGGGTCAGACAATGAACAGCTATCAGGACGACCAGATGGGCGGTAGTTTCTGTGCCACCTGCGTCGAATGTTGCGCCCTCAACGCCTGCCTCAACTGTCTGTGCAACGGCTGTTGCCATTGATGGGTTATGCCTAAAGATAACAACAATAAATCCTTTGAAATAGCTTTATCGGGCATTTCCTGTGCCTTTGCCGTTATCTTTCTGTCGCTCGGCATACTGAGCGGCGTGCTTTTGGCTACAGGTTATTGCCTGGGGATAGTCGCGCTTATGCTGCCGCTGTCAAAAAAATTCTATTTCGGGGATTTTTTTGCTTATCTGGGTACCTGCGTTCTCACGCTGATATTCGGTGCGGCGGCAAAATTCTGGGATCTCGTTCCATTCATAATGTTTTTCGGGCTTCATCCGCTCATAAATGCCCTCCAGATAAAGTTCAACGTAAATAAAATAGTCGCCTTCATAATAAAGGCTGCGTGGTTCGACGCCACTCTCGTCGTCGGCTATCTGTTGGTATTCGGCGGGCTGCTCGGCGGGTCAATGCTCCCGCAGGAGGTCTATGACTTCGTAAACAGCAACATTTACATTCTCATATTCACCGTCGGCACCGTCGTGTTTTTAATCTACGACATAATAATCTTCAGGTGTCAGGCGGGCGTAAACTATCTGATGTACAGAATAAGGAAATAACTGATGATAAAGAATGAAGAGTATGTGGGGGAAGTAATCTCTCTCGGTACGGAGGGGGAAGGAATAATCAGGACGGACGACGGCATTGCCTTCGTCCCGTTTTGCCTGCCGGAAGAGAGGGTAAGCTTCAAGGCGCTCAAAGTAAGCGGACCCGCCGTCTATGGAAAACTTACGGAAATGCATACCCTGTCGCCTCACAGAACAATACCCGAATGTCCCGTATTCGAAAAATGCGGCGGCTGTCAGTTGCAACATTCCGATTACGAGCTGCAGCTCGAATTTAAAAAGAACATAGTGCAGAACTGCCTTAAAAAAATAGGAGGAATAGAGTTCGACGTCAGCCCGACCGTGCCCAGCGCCAAGCAGTACGGCTATCGCAACAAGCTCGCCCTTCCCGTCGGCGTGGACCAATTCGGAAATAACGTAGTGGGGTTTTATGCGCCGCGCTCGCACAGAATTGTGCCCATTTCATATTGCGCCCTGCAGATGGAGTGGTCAAAGACGCTCATCGCGGCGCTTCTTCGCTTTATGGACGAGGCGCAGCTCAAGGGCTATGACGAGGTTGACCGCAGCGGTCAGATAAGGCAGCTCGTCGCAAGGGAGATAGGCGGAAAATTGCTCATAACCGTCGTGTCTGTGCACAGGACGGACCTTGCCCCGCTTGCGGAAATACTCAAAAAGAGCTTTAAAAATTTCACGCTTTTAAACAACGTAAACGCCTCCCACGGCAATGTCATTTTCGGAAAAGAGTGGCACATATGCTACGGCGAAGGCTATTTCACCGCCACGGAGGACGGCATAAAGTACAAGGCGGGCGCAAATACATTCGTGCAGGTCAACGACGAAATCCGCTCTGTGCTCTACAGGGCGGTCATAGACGCCTGCAGGGACGAGGACGCAGTCGCAGTCGACCTGTACAGCGGGGGCGGTATGCTCACCGCGATGCTTGCAAACGCGTGCAGGGCGGCACATGGCGTAGAGATTGTGCCGCAGGCAGTGGCTTGCGCGGACGAGCTCAAAAAGCTCAACGGTCTGCGCGACAAGATGTTCAACATCTGCGGTTCGGTCGAAGAAAAGCTGGAGGAGGTATTCGCAAGGACGGCAGGATATAAGCGCGTCGTCGTCTGCGACCCGCCCAGAAAGGGTATGGAGCGTTCTGTCGTCAAGGCAATATCGAGGTGCGGCGCGGATAAAGTCGTGCTCGTCTCGTGCAGTCCCGCGACGCTTGCGCGCGACTTGGGGCTGCTTCTGGGCACATTGACGGAGGTCGACGGTCAGATAATAAAGACCCCCGACTATTCGGCTGAAAGCGCCCCGTCGCCCTACATAATTCAGTCAATCACCCCGTTCGATATGTTCCCCCAGACCAAACACGTAGAGACACTGGTACTGCTTTCCAAAAAAAGCCGGACTATTTAAGGTCGCGGTGGATTTCGACAAAGCACTGTTCGATGAAAATGCAATCGCAAAGCGCGCGGCTGAAAGAAAAATTGAGGCATATAAAGTCGTGCGACATTAACATATATGTCTAATATGTCTAATCTGAACAATGGCAGTAGCTTTTTATAGGGTTTAATTAAAATGGCATATTGACGGAATTTTGGTTTTATGGTACAATCAAGTTGCAGACGGAAGTCGGAAAATTATTTTTGGCGAAGAAGCTCTTCGCCAAAAAGGAGGAACTATGAAGAAAAGTCTTATAGGGTTGATTGGTATCTGCCTGTTTTCAGTTGCCGGGCTTGCAATTATTGCTGCGTGCGGCGGAAGTAAAAAACTCAACCATATCTATCTGAAATTTGCCGACGGTTCAGACAACAAAGCGGAAGTTTACGTGGGCGAATTTGACTATGGTACGCCGTTTAGCGATATCGACCCCGGGTACACCGTAATTGCCGTCGCTGACGACAGAACGGAAAGGGAAATGTCCGAGGAGGAATATTCCGTCACAATTACGTATGATAACCGTTTGGAAACCGGGGGCAATATAGATGAAATTCCCGCAGTGCCCGATGCCGGTTATTATGAGGTCAAGATTGAAGCCGAAAATAACAACTCAAGTATCTATTCGTTTGTCGTCAATCCTGTCGACAGACAATACACCGTGACTTTTGAAAAGAGGAGTTGGTCCTATATAGACGTGCCGAAAGTCAGCATTTCGCATATCGAGGAGTTCGGAGAACAGGCGCAGGATATCAACTATTACTGCATTGAAATTGGCGCCTATAACGCCCTGACCGATGAGCAGAAAGAGGATTTCAAGGAAAATTACTATGACTACGGTTGCAATTACATATCGGGTTCCCCTCTTGTCCTGCAGCCGGGAACATATTACGCCTTTGCCGAAGTACCCGCCCTATGCAACTATAACTCTGTCGTGACCGATATAACGCCGGGGTCGTCATTCACCGTGACAAAGGCAACGCTGACGCGCACAGATGTCGAATTTGATGCGCAAATTATGTTTGAGGTGTTTGCACCGAATAAAGAGACCGTAAAACTCTCTGAACTGATGATTTGTTCCAGTATCAAGGAGATGGGTGACGGCGGCTATAGCACAAATCCCGTTTTCTATATCGATAACGAAGACGGCAGCATTACTCTGACATACGGAACGCTGAGATGGGTGGATGGCGATCAGGAAGTATCTGCCGCCGACATCGGCAAGCGCTATGCCGTAGAGTTTGTGCTGGACGAATCCCAGGAAAATTATTTCTCAAATGTCAAAATAACGGGTTACGTCACCCTCAATTAAACTTTGACTTTGAGTTAGTAAGTACTTAACAGCACATTAGTATTCATTGACCGCATCTGTTGGGGCGGATAGGAAAAAATTATTTTGACCTGAAAACATTTCGGTGATATAAAAAAAGGAGGGAATATATTATGTATGAAAAAATAACTTGTTATCTCGACAGTTTTGTCGGCGACGCGGCGGGGCAGAATGAGAAAATCGAAGCTTTCGCATCTGAATTTATGCAGTCGGAATTTATGAACCCGAACGCTATGGAAGCTATGGGCGAGCGTATGTGGGCAAGCAAAACTAAACTCAGAGAGGATGCGCCTTCTATGACTGCGGATGAGGTGTGTATCTGCCTTTCCGCATTCGTTCAGCAGGAGGCATTTATCCCGGGAATACTTGCCGACCTCATAAAACAGGGCGTCATTCCCGCGATGTTGCAGAGGCTTAAGGAATTGGATAGATAAAAAGAAATTGCCGTCCGCAGTGCGGGCGGCAATTTCTTTGCAAAAAAGTGCGTTGCCTAAACGATACCGAATGGATGTTTCGGAGCGCGATAACGGCGCGGGCGGGAGGCAGTAATGCCCCCGCCCGCGCCTTGACTATATTTCATTTGGTTAAATATTTTTGCATACGCATTGACAAAATCTGCGCTCAATGATAATATAAATAAGAAAAGATTTGTCAAAAAAGGGGCAACGGACGGGAATATGGAATGTATAATAAACGACGGCGAGGGAGCGTATATCTCGACCGTCTTTGCGAGGGAGGGCGGCGTCGACGGCGACAGAATTATCGCCTATGACCGCCACAAGACGTGCTTAAAGCTCATCGACTGCTTCGACGAGAACGACGACGCTGTTGCCAGGGTCGTGACGTTCAGTTGGTCGCAGCCGTGCGGCAAGGTCGACGATTGGCTTATCTTCGACGACGCGTTCTCGGACGGCGAATTTCTGGACTGGGTCGAAGAGGGCGGAAATCTGCCCGTCGACGACTTTTCGCCATATTCTGGCAGGGTGCAGGAATACGGCGACGACTTGTGGACGGAATACACTTCTGACGATAAGTTCGTAGACGTTCTCGAGCTGGACATCTACGAGCCGAAGCTTACCGTGGAGAGGCAGGGGAAAGACATCTGCGCCACCCTTGACTGCTACGGCTTAATGGTCGACATCCGCTTCGAGGACGTCATTAGCGAAAAATATCTGGACATCGCGGACAGGGTGTATTTCAGCACCTTTGAATTTGAGGGGAGCGACAGGTTGCGCTGGAGCGTTGACGACGTCGCCTATAAGGCGGTAAACGGCGTAAAGCATATGCTCAAGACCGACGTTCTGACGCCCGAAATCATCTGCCGCAGGGCGCTCTGGCGCGTGCGCTTTGTCCCGCGCGGCGAGGACGGGCAGACGACGGACGGAGCGGGAAAGCTCTTCGCCCTTCTCAGGGACGATTTCAACGGAATTGAACGCGACGGCGACCGCATAATTTTAAGGCGAAGGTCGTCTGTCAGGGAGCTGGTCTTTGCGCCCGACGGGTTTGAAGCCGTAGTCGACGGCGCCGTCGTAAACAGACAGATCAGGGAGGAAGATGCCTATCTCTATGCGCGCGACTTCTTCGGCAGGATAGCCGTCCGCGAAATAGAGGGGGAAGTTATAGACCGCGCCCGCGCCTGCGTGTTAAGCTCGCTCATTCTCGACAAAGCGTCGGGGTTGGTGCTCGTCGCAACGGCTCTTATTGCGGGCATAGTGCTGTTGGCGCTTAAGTCAAATGTCACCGTGGCAATCTGCTTGCTCGTCGTGGCTGCCGTCGTCGCCGTTGTAGAGGCGATAGTAATCGCGGTTTCGGTAAAGAAGAACGCGGGCGAATACCTTCTCACCGGGGATGCCCTCTATCTCTCCGCAGGCGGCTATCTGTCGCGGGCGATATGGCTCAAGGAAATTTTGGGCGCAGAGTTTAAGCGTATGCCGCTCATTAGTGTCACGGGTACGGTGCTCCTCACCGTGCGCGGGGGCGACGGTTTCAAGGTATCCACGCTGCCCGTAAGAGAGGGCGAAAAATTCTGCCGCAGCATTAACCTGTATGCGGCAAAACTTTCAAATTCAGCGGAATAAATATGTCGCCGCGGCGCGGGTCTGTCCCGCGCCGCGGCGTCTTTCGTTTGCGCAGGGTTGCGCTCTGCCGCGGCGCATATGCGATGACAAAAAATTTGCAATTGAATATTTCTCTCTGCCGTGTTATAATAGATGCATACGAAAATACCGCGTGCATTAACCGCAACAAGTCCTGCCGTTTGCGGGCGCTATGCGGGGAAATGCGCGCCGAATGAGGTGAACGATGAAGAGCATAGTCATCTATTTTTCGCGGGCTGACGAAAATTATGCCGTCGGCAACATAACAAAGGGCAATACCGAGGTCATTGCCGAGTACATATCTGAATTTACGGGCGCGGAGCTGTTCAGGTGCGACCCCGCAATCCCGTATTCTGCAAACTATCGGGAGTGTTGCAAAGAGGCAGTTGCCAAGCAACGCAGCGACGCCCGCCCCGAACTCAAGCGCTACCTTTCGGATATCGACGGGTATGACGCGGTGTATGTCGGCGGGCCGATATATTGCGGGGAATACCCGCAGGAAATTTACAGCCAGCTCGACAGGCTTGACTTTGCAGGCAAGACGGTAAGACCTTTCGTCACGCACGAGGGCAGCGGGCTTGCAAGGTGCGTTGCCGTCCTCAAGGAAAAGTGCGCTGGAGCAACCGTTGCCGACGGGCTTGCCGTAAGGGGCAGGGACGTGTACCTCGCGGAGAGCAAGGAAGCCGTCAGAAAATGGGTTGAAAGCCTTTGAAAAAATAATATAAAAGGGGAAATATAATGTTAGGCAATTTTATGTACTGCAATCCCACGAAGCTATATTTCGGGGAAAACTCGCTCGACTATCTCAAGGGCGAGCTTGAAAATTACGGCAAAAAGGTAATGCTCATCTACGGCGGAGGGAGCATCAAAAAGACGGGGCTGTACGATAAAGTCATCGCCATACTCAAGGGGTGCGGCAAGACGGTGGTGGAGGATGCGGGCGTTATGCCCAATCCCACGTCGGTAAAGCTCGAAGAGGGAGCAAAGATTGCGCGCGAGAACGGCGTCGATTTCATACTCGCCGTCGGCGGCGGCTCTGTCATTGACTATGCCAAGGCGGTCTCCGTGTCGGCATACTGCGACGACGACCCGTGGGAAAAATATTTCATCCGCTTCGAGGACGTCTCCTGCAGAATTATCCCCGTCGGCTGCGTGCTGACAATGGTAGGCACGGGCAGCGAGATGAACGGCGGTTCGGTAATCACCAACCACGAACAGAAGCTAAAGATTGGTCACGTGTTCGGGGAAAATGTGTTCCCCAAGTTCGCAATACTCAATCCCGTGCTCACCTATACCCTGCCCAGAAAGCAGATGGTTGCGGGCTTCTTCGACATAATGAGCCACATTCTCGAACAGTATTTTTCGGGCACGGACGACAATACATCGGACTACATAATGGAGGGGCTTTTGAAGTCGCTCATTCACAGCGCGAAGATCGCCGTCAGAAATCCCGAGGATTACGAGGCGAGGAGCAACATAATGTGGGTGGCGACGTGGGCGCTCAACACGCTCGTCGCCAAGGGCAAGACGACCGACTGGATGGTGCATATGATAGGTCAGGCAATCGGCGCCTATACCGACGCGACGCACGGAATGACGCTCTCGGCGGTTTCGCTCGCATACTACCGCCACATTCTGCCCTACGGGCTCGATAAGTTCGTTCGCTATGCCGTCAACGTCTGGGGCGTCAACCCCGAGGGCAAGGAAAAGCAGGCAATAGCCGAGGAGGGGCTTGCCGAGATGGGCAAGTTTATGCGCGAGATAGGCGTAGCAATGCGCTCCTCCGAAGTCGGCGTCACCGAGGACTTAATCTCCGGAATCGCCAGGGCAACGCTCATTATGGACGGCGGCTATAAGGTGCTGGACATCTCCGAGATAGAGGATATCCTCCGCGCCAGCCTTTAAGCTCCATTTATGCTTTAAATCGGGCATATGTGCAGGTCAATTGCGTTCGCGGGCATATATATGCCCCTCAATTGCGATGAAAGCCGCATATGTGCGGGTCAATTGCGTTAGTCGGCATATATTCCCCACTCAATTGCATTAGTCGGCATATATGTGCGGGGCAATTGTGCGGCGCAGGGGCTTTTCAAGTCTAATTGTCTGCGGCATATTGCGTAGGCAATTAAAAAAATCGGAAAAATAATACAGCCTACGGCAGAGAGTTCTCTGCCGTAGGCTGTAATCTTTCTGCGGGGATATCCCGCACATATTCCTGTCAATTATAGTGCCTTGCGCCGAATATCGCCGTGCCGAGGCGTATCATATTGCTGCCGCACTCCACGCACAGCCGCCAGTCGCCGCTCATTCCCATAGAGAGGTATTCAAACCCGCCGTATTTTGCGTTGAGTTCGTCGTAGAGGGTGCGCATCCTTGTCGCAAGCGCGCGCAGAAGCTCGCGGTCGTCGCTCTCGGGGAGCATTGCCATAAGCCCCTTGATTTTCAGGTTCTCAAGCGCGCCTATTTCCCTCAAAGCGCCATCGACGTCGTCGGGGGCAAAGCCGCTCTTGCTCAGCTCGCTGCCGATGTTCACCTCTAAGAGTATCTGCGAGGTTATGCCCGCCCTTGCGCTCTTCTCGTCCAGTGCGCGCGCAATTTCAAGCCTGTCAATCGACTGGTACAGCCCGACTTTTCCTATAAGATATTTAAGCTTGTTGGTCTGGAGGTGCCCTATAAAGTGCCGTCTTGCCGAAGGCAGAATATAGTCGTTCTTGTCCCTGAATTCCTGCGCGTGGTTGTCGCCTATGTCGGTTATGCCCGCCTCGATGGCGCGGTTTATGTTCTCCACCGTCTGCGTCTTAATGGCGGCGACAAGCGTCACCTTTTCGCCCTGCTGGTTACGCTCCGGTATTTCCTCAAGCAGTTTTTTAACGTTTTCCTCAATCATATGCGCTGTGCAATCAGCTCTGCCATACGGCTGCCGCTGACCTTCGTCTTGCCCTCTTCCATAATGTCCGCCGTGCGGTAGCCCTCTTCGAGCACGCTCTCCACGGCGCTCTCAATCGCGCGGTATTCCTCCGTAAGCGAAAAGCTGTCTCTCAGCATCATCGCCGCCGCGAGTATCGTCGCCACGGGGTTTGCTATGTCCTTGCCCGCAATGTCGGGCGCAGAGCCGTGTATCGGCTCGTAAAGCCCCCTCGTGCCGTCGCCGAGGGAGGAGGAGGCGAGCATTCCTATCGAGCCGGTTACCTGCGCCGCCTCGTCGGAGAGTATGTCGCCGAAGATATTGCTCGTCACCACCACGTCGAACTGCGCGGGGTTCTTTACGATCTGCATAGCCGTGTTGTCTACAAGCATATCCTCCACGGTGATTTCGGGGTAGTGCTCCGCCGCGTACTCGTGCACGGTCTTTCTCCACAGTCTGCTGCTTTCAAGCACGTTTGCCTTGTCCACGGAGATGACCTTCTTTGTGCGTTTCATTGCAAGTTCGCAGGCAATCTTCATTATGCGTTCAATCTCGTACACCGAATACTTTTCGGTATCCCACGCAAATGCCTCTTTGCCGTCGCCGCCCTTTCCGCGCTCTCCGAAGTAAATGCCGCCCGTAAGCTCCCTTACGATTATTATCTCCACACCGTTCTTCACGAGGTCGTGTTTTAAGGGAGAGGCGGAAACAAGGCTCTTCCACAGCTTTGCGGGGCGTATGTTGGAGTACAGCCCCATTGCCTTGCGTATGCCTAAAAGTCCCTTTTCGGGGCGTATATCGACGGGGAGGTTGTCCCACTTGTATCCGCCTACCGCGCCCAGAAGCACGCTGTCTGCGGCAAGGCAGCCTTTCACCGTCTTTTCGGGAAGGGGGGTGCCGCATTCGTCAATGGCGCAGCCGCCTATGGGGTAGTGGGTAAATTCAAAGGTATGGGAAAACTTCTTTCCCGCCTTTTCAAGCACTTCGATTGCGCCCCTGCATATTTCGGGACCGATGCCGTCGCCGTCTAATACGGCTATGTTGTATTTCATTTTTTTGCGCTCCTCTTTGCAAGGTTTTTCAAAAGTCCGCCGTCGTCTATAATTCCCCTTATGAAGTCGGGGAAAGGTTCTGCGGTAAAACTCTCGCCCGTAGTCCTGTCGCGGATGATGCCCGTCGTCAGGTCGGCTTCAACAATATCGCCCGCCTTAATGCCCTTCACCGCCGCGGGGCACTCCATAATCGGCAGCCCTATGTTAATCGCGTTGCGGTAGAAAATGCGCGCGAAGGAGTTTGCGATTACTAAGCTTATGCCGCTCGCCTTAATGGCAAGGGGCGCGTGCTCGCGGGAGGAGCCGCAGCCGAAGTTGTCCTCTGCAACTATTACGTCGCCCTTTTCGACTTTCTTTACGAAGTCGGGGTCAATGTCCTCCATACAGTGGGAGGCAAGCGCCGCCTCGCTGCTGTCGTTCAAATATCTTGCGGGAATTATTACGTCGGTGTCGACGTCGCTGCCGTATCTGAAAACTTTTCCGTCTATCTTCATTTCGTTCTGCTCCTTAAAGCTTTTCGGGGGTGCACAGCCTGCCCTTAACCGCCGACGCCGCGGCGACATAGGGAGAGGCGAGGTAGACCTCGCTCGAAATGTGCCCCATTCTGCCCACAAAGTTGCGGTTGGTCGTCGAAACTGCCCTCTCGCCCTCGGCAAGTATGCCCATATATCCGCCCAGACAGGGACCGCAGGTGGGGGTGGAAACTATTGCGCCCGCATCGATGAATATGCCGAGCAGTCCTTCGTCGATGCACTGTCTGTACACGCTCTGCGTGGCGGGAATTATAATCGTCCTCACGTTCGGGGCAACCTTTCTGCCTTTGAGTATCTCTGCGGCGATGCGCATATCGGAAATTCTGCCGTTAGTGCACGAACCTATGACCACCTGGTCAATGACTATGTCGCCCCACTCTTCGGGCGTCTTTGCGTTTTCGGGGAGGTGGGGAAAGGAGACCGTAGGCTTCAGCGACGCAAGGTCAATGTCGTACACCGCGTCGTATTCGGCGTCCTCATCCGCCTCGTATATCTTTACGGGTCGCTTGAACCTGCCCTTCATATATTCAAGTGCAACTTCGTCTACGGGGAAGATGCCGTTCTTCGCGCCCGCCTCGATTGCCATATTGCATACGGTGAAGCGGTCGTCCATAGTAAGGTTTTTTACGCCGTCGCCTACAAATTCCATACTCTTGTACAGCGCGCCGTCGACGCCTATCATTCCTATTATGTGAAGTATCAGGTCTTTGCCGCATACGTACTTTGAGGGCTTGCCGTGCAGCACGAATTTTATTGCGGAGGGAACTTTGAACCAGCAGGTCTGGCTTATCATTCCCGCAGCCATATCCGTAGAACCCACGCCCGTGGAGAACGCGCCAAGCGCGCCGTATGTGCAGGTATGGCTGTCCGCGCCTATCACAAGGTCGCCTGCGCCCACAAGTCCCAGCTCGGGGAGGAGCGCGTGCTCTATGCCCATACTGCCCACGTCGTAGAAGTTTTCAATGCCCTGTTCCCTGGCAAATACCCTGCACGCCTTGCACTGTTCGGCGCTCTTTATGTCCTTATTGGGCGCAAAGTGGTCCATAACGAGGGCAATCTTGTCCTTATGGGCGACCTTTTCCGCACCCGATTTCTTGAATTCCCTTATGGCGACGGGGCCGGTTATGTCGTTTGCCAGCACGAGGTCGAGTTCGGCGGAAATAAGCTGACCCGCCTTGATTTCCTTGAGCCCTGCGTGCGCGGCAAGTATCTTCTGAGATGCCGTCATTCCCATTTTTCAAATCTCCTTTACGGGTATTTTTTCCTCTGTGTCGTCGTCGGCGTAGACAAGTTCATCCGCCGCGTTGTCGTCGTCGACGAAGCAGACGACAATGTTTCCCTTTGCCGTGTACGCGTTGAACGTCTTTTCAGCGCGTGCGGCTTTCTTAAGTTCGGCGTCGTTGTCGGAGGAGGACTTGCTGACGATGCGCATATTGAAGTCCTCGCGCTTGCCGACAAGGGTGGCGGTGATTGACCCGTTGTCCGTCTCGAGGGCGCAGTCCCTGAAGGTAAGGGCGATGAGCCCCATATTGCCCCTCTTCGTCCTTATCACGGCAAGCCCGGCATAGGCGTTCTGCGCGGTAAATTCCGCCGCGCGCGCGTTGACGTACAGGTTGCCCTTGAAGGTGCTTTCGCTTACCGCTACGGTAAGTCTGTCGCCGTTTATCTCCAGGCTCTCCGCATCGGCATTTCTTATCGCTATGTCGCCGCTTTCGGCAATCAGCGTTATGTCCTTATAGATGCTGCCCTCAATCTCGAGGTCGCACTTCTTTGCGTTGAAGGCGAGGGAGGGGACTATGTGCTCCGGCACGCGCACGACAATCTTCTGTCTGCGCGCAAAGAGAGCCGTCCTTCCCGTCTGGCTTATGAGCAATGTGCCGTTGTCGTTGCCCGCGTGTACGTTCTTTGCGTCGGGCATAACGACGCTCAGCTTGCTGTCGTCCGACCTTACAAACCTGACTTCGGCGTCGCAGACGTTGCAGTCTATCGCGGCGACGTCGCTGTCGGCGTTGAATATACAAACTTTATCTTTCATATTGCAATAATATATGTCTCTCTTCAGGTGAATATTATTTTTTGAATACAGCGCCCTCGGATGCCGAAGTTACGCTCTGCCTGTACCTTGCAAGGTAGCCTGTAACCGGCTTTACGACGGGCTTGAAAGCGGCGTAACGCGCCGCAATTTCCTCATCCGAAAGCCTGGCATTGAGTGTGCAGGCGGGTATGTCTATATCTATAATGTCGCCGTCGCGGAGTATGCCTATCAGCCCGCCCGCAGCAGCTTCGGGGCATACGTGCCCTATCGCCGCGCCCCTCGTCGCGCCCGAAAATCTTCCGTCGGTGATGAGCGCTACGGTGTCGCCCAGCCCCGCGCCGACTATGGCGGAGGTGGGGGTGAGCATCTCCCTCATACCCGGTCCGCCGAGAGGACCTTCATAGCGTATTACGACTACGTCGCCGGACTTAATCTTGCCGCCTGATATAGCCGTCATTGCCTCTTCCTCGCTGTCAAAGCATCTTGCGGGTCCGCTGTGAACGAGCATCTTGGGGTCTACCGCCGATTTCTTTACTACGCTGCCCTCCTTTGCAAGGTTGCCCTTTAAAATGGTCAGACCGCCCTGCGCCGAATAGGGGTTGTCTGTCGGGCGGATAATCTCGGGATTGCGGTTGCGCGCGTTCTTTACTACTTCCTTGAGTTTCACGCCGCTCGCAGTCATAACCTCGCCGTCCAGAAGCCCTGCGTCGAGGAGCTCCTTCATAACCGCGGAAATGCCGCCCGCCTCGTTGAGCTCTTCTATATAGTGCTCGCCCGCGGGTGCAAGGCGGCAGAGGTTGGGCGTCTTTTCGCTTATTTCGTTCATAATGTCCACCGAAACCTGGCTTTCGTTAAGCCCCGCTTCGCGCGCGATTGCGATGAGGTGGAGGACGGTGTTGGTGGAGGCGCCTATCGCCATATCGACCGTCTCTGCATTTCTGAACGCCGTCTTGGTCATTATGTCGGAAGGGCGGATGTTCTTTTCAAGCAGGTTCATAACAGCCGCACCCGCGCGCTTTGCAAGCGCGAGCCTCTGGCTGTAGACCATTGGAATGGTGCCGTTGCCGGGCAGAGCCATTCCCAGCGCCTCGCACAGGCAGTTAAGGCTGTTCGCCGTAAACATACCGCTGCACGAACCGCAGGTGGGGCAGGCGTTGCACTCAAAGTCCTTGAGCTCGTCTGCCGAAATTTTGCCCGCGTTGTATGCGCCCACCTCCTCGAACATAGTCGAGAGGGAGGTCTTTTTGCCGTGAACGTGCCCTGCAAGCATAGGTCCGCCCGAAACGAAGATAGAGGGGATGTTGACCCTTGCCGCAGCCATAAGCATACCGGGGATGATCTTGTCGCAGTTGCCCACGAATACGGCAGCCTGAACGCCGTGCGCGCGCAGGAGTATCTCCGCGCTGTCGGCGATAATTTCTCTGGAGGGGAGGGAATATTTCATTCCTGCGTGTCCCATAGCAATGCCGTCGCAAACGCCTATGCTGGGCAGAATTACGGGCTTGCCGCCTGCGGCAATTATGCCCTCGCAGGCAGCTTTTGCAATCATATCCAGGTGCATATGCCCCGGTATTATGTCGCTCTGTGCCGAAATAACGCCGACAATGGGCTTTTTCATCTCTTCGTCCGTCCAGCCGAGCGCCCTCAGAAGCGAACGCTGCGAACTCATATCAACGCCGTCGGTAAATATATTTTTCATTTTCTTGGTTGTCCTTATATTTTTTTAAAAGCAGGGGTATATCGCTGTGAACTGCGCCAGCGGTCGCTCGTATCCTCGTTGGTCGTCCCCCGCGACGCCTCACGCTGTCGCTCGGCAGGTCGCGGTCTCTCCGCGCCGCACGGACAGTGGGTGACCACTGTCCTATGAAATGCGTCGCTCGTCTCAATTTGCGCATACCTGCGCCTGAGCGGGTGAAAACACTCGATTTCTGGTAATTGTGTGCCCTTAATTATCGAGTGTTGAGGGCAGCGCCCTAAAAATCGTCAAATTTGTTTGCGCATCTTAGCAAACAAAATTCACGGGACATAATTTTACGGCGCAAGCAAAACCACGCTTTTGCGCCAGCGCACAACATTTGTGGCTCCGCCACCTCAGCGGTGTGAATTGCCGCGACTTCTGATATTCGAGAGCCCTCGAAAGTCGCGGCAAGAGCGGCAGAGCCGCTCAAAATCGTCAAATTTATTTTCGTCACCAGAAAACAAATTTACGAAATCAAAATAATTTACGGCGCAAGCAAAATCGCCATTTTGCGCCAGCGCACTCAAATAGTCGCTTGCGACCTCAGCAGATGAATTGACATATTTTCTAATAATTGTGTGCCGCAGTACAATATGTCAAGAGGGCAGCGCCCTCAAATCGGGCAATTTTGTTTGCGCATCTTAGCAAACAAAATTCACGAGACTTTTTTTAATTCACGTGGTCGCCGTAGCAGTCCCTGTCCTTGAGCGTGTGTCTGCCCCTTGCAAGCACGGTCACGCCCGTTCTCTGCATTTCGAGTATGCCGAAGGGTTCTATCACCTTGATATAGGCGTCCAGCTTTTCGGGGTCTCCCGTTATTTCGAGTATCATAGTATCTATCGAAAGGTCGACGACCTTTGCCTTGTAGACGTCGTTGATGAGCGTTATCTGCGAGCGCATTTCGCCCGTCGCCGAAACTTTGGCAAGCAACAGCTCCCTGTACACGCAGTCCAGCTCGTTTGCGCAGCCTATCTTCTTTACGTCCTCGAGTTTGTCCATCTGGCGTATCATCTGATAGAGCATATATTCGTCGCCTATCAGAATGACCGTCATTCTCGAGAGGTCGGGGTCCTCGGTGGCGCATACGGTAAGGCTTTCGATGTTGTAGCCCCTGCGCGAGAAAAGCCCCGAAATCCTTGTCAGAACACCGCTCTTGTTGGCAACAAGCGCGCTTATCGTATATTTCTGCGTTGCGTTTTCCACGTCAGTTTTCCTCCATTTTCTTTAGCTGGGTTTCATATGTTCCGCCCGGCTTTATCATAGGCAGTACGTTGTCGTCGCTCGAAATGCGGCAGTCGACGAGCACTGGCGAGCAGTTTTCAAGCGAGTAGTCGAACGCTTCTTTCAGCTTTGCCTTTGCGTCGTCGTCCTTATCTATCAGTATGCCCTTTGCGCCGAAGCTCTCCGCAAACTTGACATAGTCGGTCTTTTTGTTGAGGGTGGTCTGCGAAAATCTTCTCTGATAGAATATCTTCTGCCACTGTCTGACCATTCCCAGAACGCCGTTTTCCATAAGCAGTATTACAAGCGGCACACCCTCTGTCACCGCAGTGGAGAGTTCGTTCATATTCATATTGAAACAGCCGTCGCCCGTCACCAGCACGCACAGCCTGCCTGTGCCGAACGCCGCGCCTATCGCCGCGCCCATACCGTAGCCCATTGTGCCCAGGCCGCCGCTCGAACAGAACAGCGCGGGCTTGTTCATAGGGTATTGCTGCGCCGCCCACATCTGGTGCTGACCTACGTCCGTAATAAGCGGGCTGTCGTCGGGGGCAATCTCCGCCGCCGCCTTAAGTATGTCATACGCCCTTACGTTTGCAATGGCGTCCTTCTTGCCGTCGGCATTTTTCGCCTGTTTCATCCAGTCGCCGCTCTTTTTGTCGAGCTTGGGCATTATAGATTTTAAGCACTGCTTTACGTCGGCAAGGACGGTGAGCGTTACCGCTACGTTCTTGTTGAATTCCGCATTGTCTACGTCAACGTGAATTACCTTCTTGCCGTTTGCGAACAGCTCTCTGTTCAGCGCAACTCTGTCCGAAAAGCGCGTGCCCAGCGCGATTATGCAGTCGCTTGCAATCAGCGCTCTCGCTGCCGCAACCGTGCCGTGCATACCCAGCATTCCGATGTTTCTCTCGTCGTTGTCGGCAAGCGCGCCCTTGCCCATAAGGGTATAGGTGACCGGTGCGTCAAGCTTAACCGAAAGTTCCTTCAGCTCCTCAAACGCCCTGCTTGCAACTACGCCGCCGCCCGCCATTATCAGCGGTTTCTTGCTCTCGTTTATAATCTTAGCCGCCTGGTCCAGCCTCTTTTCGTCAATGGCAATCGCCTTTGCAGGCAGGGGCTTAGCGGGCTCGTAGTCGCACTCCGCAATCTGTACGTTTTTGAGTATGTCTATGAGCACGGGACCCTTTCTCCCCGAGGAGGCAATGTAGAAAGCCTTTCTGATGGTTGCGGCAAGTTCGTTTACGTCCTTGACTATAAAATTGTGCTTGGTAATGGGCATAGTTATGCCTGCAATGTCAACTTCCTGGAAGCTGTCTCTGCCCAGCATATTCAGCCCTACGTTGCCCGTAATCGCAACGAGGGGTATGCTGTCCATATATGCAGTGGCAATGCCCGTGACGAGGTTGGTCGCGCCGGGTCCGCTGGTTGCGAAGCATACGCCCACTTTGCCCGTGACCCTTGCATAGCCGTCTGCAGCGTGCGCCGCGCCCTGTTCGTGCGCGGTAAGAATGTGGTGTATCTTGCCGTTTCTGTATAGGGCGTCGTAAATGTCGAGGACCGTTCCGCCGGGATAGCCGAATATGGTATCAACGCCCTGTTCCAAAAGGCAGTTGATTAAGATGTCAGCGCCTTTCATTTTCATAGTTAAATCTCCCTCATTATAATTCGCCTTTTTATGGCGTTCCTTTTAAATTATTATTTATATATTGTACAACTATATGCACGTTTTGTCAACCTGCATAATATATAATAATGTATAAATTCTGAATAGAAAATGAATATTTGTGTATAAAACTCTCATAAATTTGTCAATTTCGCCTTACTGTCTGCGCAGAAGGCGAAATTTTTTGCCCTTTTACAGTCTGAAAGCGGGTGCGAGAGGGCGGTATTTTTAAGTTGCGTTTATATGCACCTGTCAACTTTTGCCGGGGCAAAAGCATATCTTACATTATCGCTATGAAAGGTAGGAGAACAGGTGCGAAGCTTGGCTCGCTTAAAAGGAAGGGTGTAAAAATTTACGGCAACGACATAGTTGTCGGGAAAGAGGCGGTAATCGAGCGGGGCGCAAAGCTGTATTCGCCCTGTACGATAGTCGGCAAAAGCCGCATATGTGCGGGGGCTGATATTCTCCCCAACACATATGTGGAGGCGTCATATGTGGGCGCGGATACACGTGTGTCGGCGAGCACTCTCGTCAATTGCCGTGTGGGCAGGGGCGCGAATATCGGACCGTACGCACATATCAGGCAGGATGCAATCATAGGCGACGGGTGCAGGATAGGCGACTTCGTCGAGATAAAGAATTCGGTGCTGGGCGAAGGGTGCAAGGTCGCGCACTTAAGCTATGTGGGCGACGCGAGCGTGGGCAAACGCGTAAACGTCGGCTGCGGCGTCGTGTTTGCCAACTTTGACGGAAAAGTCAAGCGTGGCAGCATCGTCGAGGATAACTGTTTCATCGGCTGCAACTGCAATATAATAGCTCCCTCGCACATAGGCAGGGGCGCGTATATCGCGGCGGCGACGACGGTCTGCGGAGAGGTGCCTGCTAAGGCGCTGTGCGTGGGCAGGGCAAGACCGAAAATGGTAGAGGGCGGCGGCTCCGGGAGGTATATCGACGGGTAAATATTTCGGCACGGACGGCTTCCGCGGCAGAGTTGGCACGGAAATAGACAGCCGCCAGGCGTTTATGGTCGGGCGTTTTCTCGGCTGGTACTATCTCACGCGCGGCGGCAGGTGCAGGGTGATAATCGGCAAGGATACCCGCCTTTCGTCGTACACGCTGGAGTACGCGCTGGCGGCGGGAATTACGGCGTCCGGGGGAGATGCGTATATTATGCACGTCACCACCACTCCGTCAATCTCCTTCATTGCCCGCTGCGACGGGTTTGACTGCGGCGTGATGATCTCCGCCAGCCATAACCCCTATGCGGACAACGGCATCAAGCTCGTCAACGGTCGGGGCGAAAAGCTCGAAAGGGGCGTCCTGCATCTCATAGAGCAATATCTTGACGGCGACCGCGACTTCATCTCTGGCGGCGACCTGCCGCTTGCCGGCGGCGACAGGGTGGGCAGGACGGTCGACTATATTGCGGGCAGAAACCGCTATATCGGGCACCTCATCGCCCTTTCGGCGAGCTCGTTCAGGGGAATGAAGATAGGGCTGGACTGCGCCAACGGCGCGGGCTATAAGATTGCCCCCAGCGTGTTCGAGGCGCTCGGCGCGGACATATTCCTCGTCGGCTGTTCGCCCGACGGGCTTAACGTAAACGAGGGTTGCGGCGCAACCGACGTGGCTGCTTTAAGGCGGGCGGTGAGGGAAAACAACCTCGACGTCGGCTTTGCCTTCGACGGCGACGCCGACCGCTGCATCTGCGTGGACGAGAGGGGAGAGATAATCGACGGCGACGGCATAATGTACGCCGCGGCGGTCGCTCTGGGCGCGCGCGGCGAACTAGCGGGCAACCGCGTCGTCGCCACGGTTATGAGCAACGGCGGGCTGAAGACGTCGCTTGCCGCGCGCGGGGTGGAGGTCGTATCCTGCCCCGTCGGAGACAGCGAGGTGTACGACAGAATGTGCTCCTGCGGGGCTGCCCTCGGCGGCGAGCAGTCGGGGCACGTAATCTTCGGCAAGGTAGAGCGCACGGGCGACGGCATAGTCACAGCATTGCAGCTCGCGGGGGATATGGTCGAACGCGACAGGCGCGCCTCCGAGCTCGTTAGGGGGCTCACAAGGCTCCCCCAGCGGCTGGTAAGCGTGCGGGTGAGAGATAAGGAGGGCGCGCTCAAGGACAGGGCGGTAGGCGCCGCGATTGCCCGCGCAGAGGGCGTGCTTTCGGACGGCAGAATGGTCGTGCGCGCTTCGGGCACGGAGAATGTCATACGCATACTTGCGGAAGGCAGGACGGAGGAGAGCTGCGACCTTGCAACGCAAATCGTCGGGGAGGCTCTCGTCAAATTCAACGGGGAGTAGTTTGTCTGTATGTGCGGAATAATCGGTTATGCGGGGCTGGTCGGCGGCGCGGCGGAGCGCGTCTACGAGGGGCTGTTGCGGCTGGAATACAGGGGATATGATTCTGCGGGCATATCCGTGCTCGGAGAAGGGGGGATAACTACAATCAAGCGCAGCGGACGGGTCAGCTGTCTTGAAAAGGCGGCGCGCGAACTCGGAGGAAATATTGCTATAGGGCACACACGCTGGGCTACGCACGGCGCCCCGTCGGACGTAAACGCCCATCCGCACAACTGCGGCGTATTTTCTGTCGTGCATAACGGAATAATCGAAAACTATTCGGAGCTTAAAGAAGAGCTCGCCGCGCAGGGTAAAAAGTGCGTTTCCGAGACGGACAGCGAGGTCGTCGCCCTGCTTGCTGACAGCCTTTACTGCGGCGACCCGCTCGCAGCGGTTGCCGCCGCAGTAAGGCGGCTCAGGGGCTCGTTCGCGCTCGCCGTGCTGTGCAGCGGATTTAACGGCTTCATCGCCGTGCGCCAGAAGAGCCCTGTTGCGATAGGCGTGTCGAGCGGCGCATATTTCGCCGCAAGCGACGTGCCTGCCCTGCCCGACGAGGCAGAGGACGTCTATTTTCTCGAGGACGGCGACATCGCAGTTGTCACGCCCGAAGGCATAGCCTTTTATGACTCCGCGCTGAACGGGCAAAAACGCATCAGTTGCCGCATATTGCGGGGGCAATTTACGGCGGATAAGGGCGGATATGCGCATTTTATGGAGAAGGAAACGGCGGAGGACGCCCGCACCGTCAGGGACACTGCGGAGGCGTTTCTGCGAAGTGCGGACGTCGGCGGCATAGCCAATCTTCTGAAAGGCGCCGACGAGATTATCATCACGGGTTGCGGCACGGCGTACAATGCAGGGCTCATTGCGCGCAGATATTTCGAGGAGGCGCTTTGCCGCCGCGTCAGCGTCGAGATAGCCAGCGAGCTCAGGTATTATCCGCCGCCCTCGGGGAAAAATACGCTCGTCATAGCCGTCAGCCAAAGCGGGGAGACGGCAGACACGGTGGAAGCGACGCTCAGGCTGAGGGAGGGCGGCGCCTCGGTGATCGCCGTAACCAACTGCGGATATTCGGCGATTACGCGCATAGCCCATATGGTCGTGCCCGTCTGCGCGGGCGCGGAAATATGCGTTGCCGCAACCAAGAGCTACATGGGTCAGCTTGCCGCGCTCTATCTCATTTCCAGATGTACGGGCGACGTTGCCGCCGCCGCAGAGGAGCTTGAGGGCGTGGCGGAAAAGCTCGAGGAGGTGCTCTCGCAGGAAGAGAGGGCGGTCGCTCTCTCGGAGCTGTTCGCCGTCAGCTTCGCCGTGTTCTTTCTCGGCAGGGGGCTGGACTACGACGCCGCGGTGGAGGCGTCCTTAAAGCTCAAGGAGGTTTCCTATATCTTCAGCGACGCCTATCCCTCGGGCGAGCTCAAGCACGGCACGCTCGCGCTCGTTGACGAGAACACGTCAAGCCTGATAATCATCTGTCAGCCGCAGACGGCAAAAAAGAGCGTCAGCGCCGTGCACGAGGTGCTCTGCCGCGGGGGAGAGGTGGCTGTGCTCACCACCCTGCCCGACGTCGCGCGCGAGCTGGAGGACTTCCTCCCCGTGTGGCTGTTGCCGCCCGTCGAACCCCGCCTTGCGCCCTTTTTGTGTGCCGCCGCCCTCCAGCGCACGGCATATCTCACCGCCGTAAGGCTGGGCAGAAATCCCGACAAGCCGCGCAACCTCGCCAAGAGCGTCACCGTCGAATAGCGTAAAAAAAGCTCCCCGAAGGGCTCTTCGGGGAGTATATTTTTATGTCTTGAATGTCTTGCCGCCGTATGCGCGCTCCATATTTTTATGCTCCATATTGTTAATATGCGCCCGCATACCCGCCCGCGCGTGCGTAATTATCGCGCGTCAGAAATATTTTCATTCGGTTTCAGCAATAGGTAACATATTTTTCCCTTAGTTTGTCTACGTCCGCGTCGGTGACGCCCAGCTCTGCCTTGCAGTACTCCTTTACGGAGCCGTATTTTTCCTTTATGTCGGCAATCGGCACGAGCAGGTATTCGGGCTTCGCCTCCATCATCGCCATCAGAATTTTGCGGAAGCGGCGCTTTATGGGTACGATGTGCAGCCCGAACTTGTTCCAGAAGAACTTGCGCCGCAGGAACTGTTTGGACATAGTGTAGTCCTGCACGATTATCTTTTCGTCCACGCCGAGAAGGCTCTCCACGAGCATCGCCACAATGCCCGCCCTGTCCTTGCCCGCGCTGCAGTGCCATAATATGCAGCCTTCGCTGTCTATAATCAGGCGCAGAATATCCTTAAGGTGTCTTTTGGGCTCTTCGGAAAAGAGTATGGAGCGGTACATTTCGACCATATAATTGTCGGCGTTGCCGAATTCGGACTTTATCCTCTTGGACTCTATGGACATAGTCTTGCGCATACTCTTTTCGCGCGTGATGCCGGGGGTGGCGGTGCACAATATGGGCAGGTGGTAGTAGTCTGCCTCGTTCCAAAGGGTATCCGGCGTCTCGTCGCACTCCGTAAAAATGCGCAGGTCAAGTATGGTCGTCACGCCGTAATCGCGCAACGCCTTTACCGTCTCTTCGGGAAGTTTATAGAGTTTTCCGCTCCTTATAAGTCTGCCCTTTACAATCGTCCCGCCGTCAGTCGTCGGCAGCCCGCCGAGGTCGCGGGTGTTTGGCAATCCCTTAAGGTTCATACGCCTTATATGCATACTGTAATTTTATCACTAATTGCCCGCGCCGTCAAGGGGGCTTGACAACAGTTTGCCCCCGTAAACTTAAAAAATGCCGCAAAAAATCGTGATAAAAATGTTTAAGAGGGCTTTTGCGGTTTATATTTATATTGTAGCAAGTTAAAAAGCAAGACGATTAAGGAACAGATTATGGCTGAAAAAGAAAAGACTGAGGCTCGGCAGGAGCCGGAAGAGAGCGTAGAGGATACGCAGCCCGTTCAGGACGGCGAAGAGCTGCCCGAGGCGGTGACGCCGGAAGAGGCGGAGGCGCAGCCTTCGGAACTCGAAAAGGCGCTCGCCGCGGCGGAGGACTACAAGCGCAAGTGGTATTCGGTTTCCGCCGAATACGATAACTACCGCAAGCGTATGCAGACGGCAACATCCCAGGCATATGCGGACGGCAAGTCAGAGGCGATTTTAAAGCTTCTGCCCGTTGCGGATACGTTCGGCTATGCCTACGACGCTGCGTCCGACGAAAAGACAAGGGCGGGCATAGACAAGATAGTCAAAAACTTCAACAATATACTGCTCTCGCTGGGCGTCGAGGAGATAGCCTTAAATGTGGGCGATAAGTTCGACGAAAGCGTGGCGGAGGCAGTGCTGAATATGCCCTGCGGCGACGGCGAAGAGCCCAATACCGTAAAGGCGATTTTGAAAAAGGGATACAGGCGCGGCGACAAGGTAATACGCTTCGCACAGGTATCCGTAACCGTATAGCGGAAAAAAATTCACAGAAAATTCTAAGGAGATATAAAATTATGGGAAAGGTAATAGGCATAGATTTAGGTACAACCAACTCGTGCGTAGCCGTTATGGAAGGCGGCGAGCCCGTAGTAATCGCTAACAGCGAAGGCAGCAGAACAACCCCTTCCGTCGTATCCTTCAAGGCGGACGGTTCAAGAATAGTCGGTCAGGCGGCAAAGCGTCTTGCAGTCGCACAGCCCGACAAGACGGTCATTTCCATCAAGCGCCATATGGGCGAGAGCTATAAGGTAAACATCGAAAAGGGATATTCCCCCCAGGAAATCTCGGCGATGATCCTCTCCAAGCTCAAGACCGATGCGGAGAGCTATCTCGGCACTAAGGTTACCGACGCGGTAATCACCTGCCCCGCATACTTCAACGACTCCCAGCGTCAGGCAACCAAGGACGCGGGCAAGATTGCGGGTCTTAACGTCCTCCGTATAATCAACGAGCCCACGGCGGCAGCGCTTGCATACGGTCTCGACAAGCAGGAAGGCACGCAGAAGGTTATGATTTACGACCTCGGCGGCGGCACGTTCGATGTCTCCATTCTCGAAATAGGCGACGGCGTGTTCGAGGTGCTTGCGACCAACGGCGATACGCACCTCGGCGGCGACGACTTCGACAACAAGATAATCGACTACCTCGTAGATACCTTCAAGAAGGATACGGGCGTAGATCTTTCCAAGGATAAGATGGCAATGCAGAGGCTCAAGGAGGCGGCAGAAAAGGCGAAGATAGAGCTTTCGGGCATGTCCTCGACAAACATCAACCTGCCTTTCATCACGGTGGTAGACGGCGCTCCCCAGCACCTCGACATCGACCTCTCCAAGCAGAAGTTCGACAGCCTGACTTCCGACCTCGTAGAGAGGACGGTAGAGCCTATGAAGAAGGCTATGGCGGACGCAGGTCTTACCTATGCGGACATCAACAAGGTAATAATGGTCGGCGGTTCTACGCGTATTCCCGCCGTATATGACAAGGTAAAGAGCGTGACGGGCAAGGAACCCTTCAAGGGCATCAACCCCGACGAATGTGTCGCAATCGGCGCGGCAATTCAGGGCGGCGTACTCTCCGGCGAGGTAAAGGACGTGCTCCTTCTCGACGTAATGCCCTTGACCCTCGGCATCGAAACGCTCGGCGGCGTATCCACCCCCTTGATCGAGAGGAATACGACCATCCCCGTAAAGAAGAGCCAGGTATTCTCCACCGCGGCAGACAACCAGCCCGGCGTTGAAATAGTCGTCCTCCAGGGCGAGAGAAAGTTCGCAAGGGATAACAAGATACTCGGCAAATTTATGCTCAACGACATACCTCCCGCACCCAGAGGCGTACCTCAGATAGAGGTAACCTTCGACGTCGACGCAAACGGCATCGTCAATGTAACGGCAAAGGATCTCGGCACGGGCAAGAGCCAGAATATAACCATAACCGCATCCACAAATCTCTCCGAAGAGGAGATCGACAAGGCGGTCAAGGACGCAGAGAAGTATGCCGAAGAGGACAAGAAGCGCAAGGAAGCCGTAGACAACAAGAATAACCTCGAAGGTATGATAGACAGCGTCGAAAAGACCGTAAAGGAAGCGGGCGACAAGCTCAGCGAAGAGGATAAGAAGGCCTGCGAGGACGCCGTCGCAAAGGCAAAGGAAGAGCTTGCAAGCGGCGACAACGACAGAATTAAGGCTGCTTACGAACAGCTCACCAAGGATATTCAGCCCGTCATCGCCAAGATGTACCAGAACGCGCAGGGCGCGGCAGGCGAAGGCGGTAACGGCGGCAACGGCGACGATACGGAATTCCGTCAGCACTGATAACCGAATATAAAAAGGCTTAAAGTTTTGCAGCGCACGGAATCCGTGCGCTGCAAACGGGTATAAAAAGCCGCTGACCCGCGGATATGGCTTTCCGTATTCCGCGCGGCAAAGACACCCTAACGGAGAAAAAGGCGCAAAATGGCAGAAAAGAAGAATTACTACGAAGTTCTCGGCGTATCAAGGACGGCGTCGCAGGACGAAATAAAGTCGGCGTACAGAAAGCTCGCCAAGCAATATCATCCCGATTTCCACCCCGGCGACGCAGCCGCGGCGGAGAAGTTCAAGGAGATTAACGAGGCGAACGAAACGCTGTCCGACGAAAACAAGCGCAAGCAGTACGACTATGAACTCGACCATCCCGGAATGAGCGGAATGGGAGGAATGGGCGGTATGGGCGGAATGGGAGGATTTGAGGACATCATCTCCTCTATGTTCGGCGGTTTCGGAGGCTTCGGCGGCAGACAGAGCGCGCCCCAGCGCGCAAGGGGCGCCGACATAGAGCAGACGATAAGGCTTTCCTTCCTCGACGCCATAAAGGGCTGCAGCAAGGAGATAAGCTACTTCCGCAACGAGCCCTGCAAGGCTTGTTCGGGCACGGGCGCGAAGAACGGCACTGCATTTTCTCAGTGTACGCGCTGCGGCGGAAGCGGCAGGGTAAAGTTCCAGCAGGATACGCTCTTCGGCAGGACCATTCAGGTGGGCGCCTGCCCCGACTGTAACGGCACGGGCAAAAAGATAACCGAACGCTGCCCCGACTGCAAGGGCGTGGGCTACACGCGCAAGCAGACGACGTTCACCATAAATATTCCCGCCGGCGTCGACAAGGACAGCTCGCTCCGCAAGCGCGGCTATGGTCAGGCGTCCCCCAACGGCGGCGAAAGCGGCGACCTCTACGTATATTTCAGGATAGAGCCCCACAAGCTCCTTAGGCGCGAGGACAAGGATCTGTTCGTCACCGTTCCCATAAGCTATATGACGGCCTGCGCGGGCGGCAAGATAGTCGTCCCGGGAATTGACGACACTCTCGAACTCACCGTGCCCGCAGGCACTCCCAGTGGCACTCGCTTCTGCATAAAGGGCAAGGGAGTAAGGACGGTAAACGGCACGGGCAACCTCTACGTCACGGTAGAGATAGACATTCCCCAAAAGCTTACGCGCGACCAGATAAAGAAGCTTGACGCCTTTGAAGAGACGGTTACAATCAAATCCTGCGACAAGATGCAGAAATTCTCTTCGGATGTCTCCGCTCTCTACGGCAAGGAAGTAGGCAAGCAGTAATCTGTTTCATAAAAAGTGCGTTCGTTGCGGCATATATGCGCCCCGATGCATTTATTTCATCTGCCGTGAAAACGTTTTCAATTCAAAAAAATCTCAAATAAAAACCGCACCCTCAGGGGGATGCGGTTTTTTCTGCGTTATGCCATACGCGCGCTCACATTTTCCGCGGACGGTGCGGGCTTTTGTGCTCTGCGACGCAACTGCATATGAACGCGCCGTTTGATGCAAAATATAAGGTGCAGCCGGCTCATAAGTCCGTCTGCACCTTATAATTTTATGACTATCTCTGTATCCTATGTAATTGTGTATGGTTGAAAAAATTAACGAACGTATTTCAATAATTTGTTCACATTGCCGAATTCAAGTTTGTAATTGTCATTATTGTACATCAATATATGATGTATGTCAACAGTTTACAGTATTTTAATGGTAACTTTTCCTTATGAATATCGCTAAACTAATCGGTGAAAATTTAAAGGCGGCAAGACTTGCCAAGCATATGACGCAAAAGGAAGTGGCGGCGCAGATGCTTATGACGCAGCAGCAGTACAGCAGGTTTGAAAACGGCATCTTTCAGCTCAACTACGAGCAGATAATTTTTCTCTGCAAACTGTATGACATAACGCCGAACGAGCTGTACGACATTGAAAGATAGGCTGCATATATGCTCATCTGCACATATGGCGGCGTATTCAGACTTTAGCGGGGAGGGGCGTTTCCGCCCCGCGTCGTCACGGCGCAGCCTGTATTTTCTGCAATGCGTTATGTGCGAAGTATCGGCAGTTTCTCGCGGTGCTTAAGAGCGGTCACGTTTTCGTGCCCGCGTTTTCGTGTACGGATGTGCCTGATAAAGTTTAAGGCGGAGCCGAAATAAAACTCGGCCCCGCCTTTTATGTCGAAGTTGCGCATCGCCTGTCTTGCGACCCGGAAGTTAAATCTTGGGGTCCGGCTTATAGGTGGTGTGCAGAATTTCGTGTGCCCTGTGGCTGTTGGGGAAATTGAGATAGTCGTTGTAGATGATGTCTATCGTGGGGGAATCCGCAGAGCGGCGGTAACCGTTCTGGTTGTCGCACGAATACAGCGCCTTTGCGCGCGCCTCCTTGAGCTCTACGGAGTTTCTCACGCTGTCGGGAAGGGTGGGCTGACCGCCGCCGTTTACGCAGCCGCCGGGGCAGGACATAATCTCCACGAAGTCATACTTCTTCTCGCCCGACTTTATGCTCTCCACAATCCTCTTTGCGTTGTCAAGTCCGCTTGCGACGGCTACCTTTATGGTGTGACCCGCAACGAGGTATGTAGCCTCCTTTATGGGGTTGCTGCCGCGTACCGCGAAGAAGTCGAGCACCTCGAAGCTGCCGTCGAGCATATGCGCCGCAGTTCTGAGGGCTGCCTCCATAACGCCGCCCGTCGCGCCGAATATCGCGCCGGCGCCCGTCGCCGTGGCAAAGGGGTTGTCAAACTCCTCGTCGGGCAGTTCCGTAAACTTTATGCCCGCCGTCTTAATCATTCTCGCAAGTTCGCGGGTGGTTATCGCAACGTCGACGTCGCCCTTCATCTCCTCTCTCGCGCACTCGTGCTTCTTTGCCGTACAGGGGATTACGCTGACTACGAAGAGGGAGGCGGGGTCGATGTTGTTCTTCTCGCACCAATATGACTTGAGCAGCGCGCCGAACATCTGCTGTGGCGACTTGCAGGTCGAAAGGTGGGGTATCATTTCGGGATATGTCTGCTCTACGAACTTTATCCACGCGGGGCAGCAACTCGTGAACATAGGCATCGGCTTGTTGGTCTTTATGCGGTTGATGAGCTCGCTTGCCTCTTCCATAATCGTAAGGTCGGCGGTGACGTCCATATTGAACACCGCTTCGGGGTTGAAACGGCGTATGGCGGCAATCATCTTGCCCTCTACGTTGGTGCCTATCGGCATATCGAACGCCTCGCCGAGCGTTGCCCTTACGGAGGGCGCGGTCACAAAGACCACCTTCTTGCTGTTGTCGGAGAGCGCAGCCCAAACCTCGTTAATGTTGCTCTTCTCGGAGAGCGCGCCTACGGGGCAGTCAACCACGCACTGTCCGCAGCCCACGCAGGGCGACTGGACGAGGGGACGGTCGAACGCGCTGCCTATGTGCACGTTGAAGCCTCTGCCAATGGGACCTATCGCGTATATGCCCTGCTTTTTGCAGGCGTTCACGCAGCGCATACAGTTTATGCACTTGTCGTTGTCCCTGATGAGGTAGGGGGTGCTGTCGTCGAGGGGAAGCACAAAATCCTCGCCCTTGAACCTGTCCTCGTCCACGCTGTAGCCCAGCGAAAGGCGCTGCAGCTCGCAGGAGTGGTTTCGCTCGCAGGAAAGGCACTTCTTCTTGTGCTTGGAGAGTATCAGCTCAAGCGTCAGCTTTCTCGACTGGCGGCACTTTTCGGTGTTGGTGCGCACCTCCATACCCTCGGCAACGGGGTAGACGCAGGCGGCCACAAGCCCCCTTGCGCCCGTCGCCTCTACGACGCACATTCTGCAGCTTCCCATTCGGCTTACGTCCTTGAGGAAGCAGAGGGTGGGTATCTCGATGTGCGCCTGTCTTGCCGCCTGGAGTATGGTAGTTCCCTCGGGAACGGTTACGGGTATTCCGTTTATTTTAAGGTTAATCATCTTCTCTTGCATCGTACACCTCACTTTCTCTCAATGGCGTCAAACTTGCAGTTGGCCATACACAGTCCGCACTTTACGCACTTTGCCGTATCTATTGCGTGCGGCTGTTTTACAGAGCCCGAAATTGCCTGTACAGGGCAGTTTCTTGCGCACAGAGTACAGCCCTTGCACTTTTTGGGGTCGATGTGATAGGTAAACAGCGCCTTGCACACGCCCGCGCGGCATATCTTCTTTGTAATGTGCTCGTCATATTCATCTCTGAAGTAGTGCAGGGTGGAGAGTATGGGGTTGGGCGCCGACTGACCGAGCGCGCAGAGAGAAGATTGTTTCATATGGTTTGAAAGCTCTTCAATCTTGTCTATGTCCTCGGGCTCACCCTTGCCGTCTGTTATCTTGGTGAGGAGCTGCAAGAGCCTCTTGGTGCCTATTCTGCAGGGCGTACACTTCCCGCAGGATTCGTCCGCGGTGAACTCCAGATAGAATTTGGAGATGTCGACCATACAGGTATCTTCGTCGAGTATTATCATACCGCCGCTGCCCATCATAGAGCCTATCTGTATGAGGCTGTCATAGTCGATGGGTACGTCTATGCACTCCGCGGGGATGCACCCGCCCGAAGGTCCGCCCGTCTGCGCCGCCTTGAACGCCTTTCCGCCCGGTATGCCGCCGCCAATCTCTTCGACTATTTCCCTCAGCGTCGTGCCCATCGGTACTTCCACAAGTCCGACGTTGGTTATCTTTCCGCCCAGAGCGAATACCTTCGTGCCCGACGAATTTTTGGTGCCTATCGAAGAGAACCACGCCGCGCCGTTCATTATTATGGGGTTGATGTTCGCCCACGTCTCTACGTTGTTGAGTATGGTGGGTTTGCCGAAAAGTCCCTTTACCGCGGGGAAGGGAGGACGTGGACGGGGCTCGCCCCTGTGACCTTCGATGCTCCTCATAAGTGCCGTCTCCTCGCCGCAGACAAACGCGCCCGCGCCGAGGCGTATCTCTATGTCGAAGTCAAAGCCGCTGCCGAGTATGTCCTTTCCCAAAAGTCCGTATTCCCTCGCCTGGGCAATGGCTATCTTAAGTCTTTCAACCGCCACGGGATATTCCGCGCGGACGTAAATAAAGCCGTTGTGCGCGCCTATCGCATAGCCGGCAATCGTCATAGCCTCCAGCACGCAGTGGGGGTCGCCCTCCAGCACCGAACGGTCCATAAACGCTCCGGGGTCGCCCTCGTCGGCGTTGCAGCATACATATTTTACGTCGCCTTTGGAAGCCTTTGCAAACGCCCATTTTCTGCCCGTGGGGAAGCCTGCGCCGCCCCTTCCGCGAAGTCCCGAAGCGAGCATCTCGTTTATCACGTCGTCGGGGCTCATAAGAAGCAGCACCTTTTCAAGCGCCTCATAGTCGCCTGCCGCAATCGCCTCGTTGATGTTCTCGGGTGCGATTACGCCGCAGTTGCGGAGGGCAATTCGCATCTGCTTTTTGTAGAATGGAGTTTCGGCGAAGGGTATTATGTCGCCGCCATCGGTTATAGTGCCCTTGTAGAGGTATTCCTTTACGACTTCGCCGCCCTTTTTAAGGTGTTTTTCAACAATCGTCTTGGCGTGTTCGGGGGTCATCTGCGAATAGAATACTCCCTCGGGGTAGACGATCATTATGGGACCGAGCGCGCACAGACCGAAGCAGCCCGTCTTTACCACAAGCACGTCGTCTATGTTGTTCTCCCTGAGCGAGGTTTCAAGCTGGCTCAATACCTTGAGGGAGTTGGAGGAGGTGCAGCCCGTACCGCCGCAGACGAGCACCTGCTTGCGGTATTCGGTCTTTGCGGCAAGCTTTTCGCCCTCTTCCCTGACTATGCGGCGCACGGCAACTATGTCGTGATATTTTTTGCGTATGTAGTCCAATTTCTCGGGGGTCATTGTTTTTCCTCCTGCTGTCTGTACTTGTCTATTATTCCCTTGACCATCTCGGGCTTGAGTTTGCCGTAGACGTCCTCGTTTATCATCATTACGGGCGCAAGTCCGCAGGCGCCCACGCATCGGCAACTGTCAATGGAGAACAGCCCGTCAGGCGTGCATTCGCCGCACTTTATGCCGAGCTGCTTTTCAAGCTCTGCAAGAATTTTGTCGGAGCCCTTTACATAGCACGCCGTGCCGAGGCACACGCTTATGCGGTTTTTGCCCTTTGGCAACAGTGAAAATTGAGAATAGAAAGTGGCAACGCCATACACTTCCGAAAGGGAAATATGCAGTTTTTTTGCAATTTCGGACTGAACCTCTATGGGCAGGTATCCGTAAATTGCCTGCGCTTCCTGCAGGATGTGCATAAGGCAGCCGGGGGTAGAGCGGCTCTCTTCGATGACCGCTTCAAGCTTTGCTCTCTGCTCCGCCGTCTCGCAGAATGACATTTTGTCCTCCATGGGACCCTCCTTTTTATGCAGTTTATGTTTATTTGCGGCGACTGATACGTATTCGCGTCGCCGCATATGTGCAACCGTTACTCATTATACCACAATTTCTGCCTTTCTCCAACTAAAAAATGAAAACATTTATAAATGTTTGTAACATTTTCTCATATGCGCAAGCGTAAAAACGCCCCCTCTGCCCGAATGGAATACGGGCGGAGGGGGCGCGGCGGAAGTTACCCGCCTTGCTCTCTGCAAATTGATTATTTTGCCACCGTTTCGGCTTGTTTCCCGCCGAACGGGAAAAAATCAGCCGAACCTGCCGTTGATGTAGTCGTCGGTCTTCTTGTTCTTCGGCTTGGAAAACAGTTTTTTGGTGTCGTCCATCTCAATCATCTCGCCGAGGAGGAAATATGCCGTCTTGTCGGCAATTCTGAACGCCTGCTGCATATTGTGGGTGACCATAATAATCGTCATCTTGTGCTTGAGCTGCATACAAAGCTCCTCTATCTTGCCCGTCGAGATGGGGTCGAGGGCGGAGGTGGGTTCGTCCATAAGCAGTATCTGAGGCTCTACGGCGAGCGCCCTCGCAATGCACAGCCTCTGCTGCTGACCGCCCGAAAGTCCGAGTGCGGACTTCCCCAGCCTGTCTTTTACCTCGTCCCACATTGCCGCGCCCTTCAAAGAGCGCTCCACAATGCCGTCGAGGTCGCTCTTTCGCCTTATGCCGAAAGTCCTCGGCCCGTATGCTATGTTGTCATAGACGGACATAGCAAGGGGATTGGGGCGCTGGAAAACCATTCCGACGTTCTTTCTGAGCATCGCAAGGTTGGCGCCCTTCGCGTATATGTCGGTGTCGCCCACCTTGATTTCGCCCGTAATCTTGCATCCTTCGACGAGGTCGTTCATTCTGTTGAGCGACTTTATGAGCGTCGACTTGCCGCAGCCCGAAGGTCCTATCATCGCCGTAAGCTCGTTCACGGGGAAGTCCATATTTATATCCTTGAGCGCGTGGAAAGTGCCGTAAAACAGGTTCATATTCCTCACCGATACGGCTACGTCGCCCTCTATCTTAAAGCTCTCAATTTTCTGCATTTTCAACCTCTTTTTTTCTGAGTTTTGCAATCGTCCGCGCAATAAAACCCTTTTTGTTTTCAGCTCTGTTGTTGAAGTAATTTTCGACCAGCGTCACGGCGATATTCAGCAGGAGTACCAGAATAATCAGCACTGCGCCCGTCGCATATGCAAGGGGAACTTTGGAGGAGAGCCCCTCGCTCATAAAGTTATACATAAGCACCGCAAACGTGCTGCCCTGCGACATAATTCCCTTAGGCATTTTTACCGCCGAACCTGCGGTGAAGATGAGCGCAGCGCTCTCGCCGACTATTCTGCCTATAGAGAGTATGATTGCGGTTATGATGCCGGGGAGAGCCTGGGGAAGCACCACGAGGAATATCGTCCTCAGTTTTCCCGCGCCGAGGGAGAGCGACGCCTCCCTCATAGAGTCGGGAACTTCGGAAAGGCTCTGCTCCGTCGAACGGATTATCGTCGGGAGTATCATAAGGACCATAGTCAGCGCGCCGCCTAAAATGCTGTAACCCATATTCAGGACGGAGCCGAAGAATATCGCGCCGAACAGACCGAAGAGAATGGAGGGCACGCCCGCAAGCGTATCTATGAACAGTCTGACCACCTTTACGAATTTAGAGCCGCGCCTTGCATATTCGTTCAGAAATATCGCCGCGCCTATGCCCAGCGGCAGGGCAATTGCAAGCGAGATTAAAATGATATATCCCGTAGTGGCGAAGGCGGGCGCAAGCGTTACGTTTGCATTAGTGCTCCTGCCGAATAAAAAGTGCCAGGATATGTTGGGAAGTCCCTTTGCGAGTATATAGACGACTACGGTGACGAGCATTGCCGCCACGAATGCCGCCACTATATAGCTCAAAATCCACAACACGTCCTGAACGGTGCCCGTGCGCTTGTATTCGTGGAATTTTTCCCGCTCGCCCTCTTTTATCTTTCGCGTGAAGAAGCTGTTGCCCGCAACGGCGTTGTTCTTCTTTACGAACCACAGACAGAGGTTTATTGCGAGTATGAATATCAGAAGTATAAAGCCCGTCGCAATGAGCGCCTGCTTGTGCAGCCCTTCCGCATATCCGAATTCCTGCACTATGTTGCTCGTAAGCGAACGTATGGGGATGAAGAAGGAGGAGGGGAAGGAAACCGAGCCGCCCAGAAGAAACTGCACCGCCATAGTCTCGCCGACCGCCCTGCCTATGCCGAGTATTACTGCGGCTATTATGCCGTTTCTCGCCGCGGGCAGCATTACCTTGAACACCGTCTGGTTCTTGGTGTTGCCGAGCGCCAGAGAGCCCTCGTAGTACTGCATCGGCACGTTTTCGAGGCTGTTTTTGGTAAGCGACGCTATCGTCGGCAGTATCATAATGCTCAATACTATAGTACTTAAAAGCAGTCCGTAAGCCGAGCGCACGCCGAACATATCCTGCAGGAGGGGCTTTAAAAGCTTCAGCCCGAAATAGCCGAAAATTATCGAGGGTATGCCCGCCAGCAGGTTAATCACCTGCGTGTATATCTTTTTCAGCCACGCGGGGCAATAATAGACCATAAATACCGCAGTGAACACCGCCAGCACGCCGCCCGTCGTGACGGAAAGTATGGTAAGCACAATGCTCGTCACTATCATCGGCAATACGCCGTATTCGTCCTGCGAGGGCTTCCACGCACTCGAAAATATGAACTTGAAAAAGCCTATTTCGCGGAAAACGGGTATGCTCTGATAGAGTATGAAAAAGATGATTGCAAATACCGCAAGAATGGAAAATGCCGCAAAGGCTATGAATACAACCTTTGCGATATTTTCCGAGTTGAAAGCACTTGCAAAATTACCCCTCGTAAAGAGCTTTTTCTTAACTTTTACGTCGGTTTTTGCCATATTTTTTACCTGCTTAAATTACTTTCTGTCTACCGTTATCTGTCCGTTCTGCGAAATTATCTGCTGTCCGTCTTTGCTGAATATGAAGTCGAGGAAAGCTTCTGCAACTTCGCTCAGACCGTTTTCGGTATTGTATACAATATTGAAAGGACGGGTGAGCTTATAGCTGCCGTTCATAATATTTTCGGTAGTGGGGGCAACGGCTGTCGCGTCGTCGCTCTCCTTATAGCTTATTCCCTTAATCTTGCTGTTTCCCGAAAGCGCCTCGAGGGAGACGTAGCCCATTACGTTGTCGTTGTCCTCTATTTCTGTTACAACCTGACCCTGGTTGGAAAATTCGGGCATATTGTATATTTCGTACTTGCCCTTGATGCCTATAAGCTCTTCAAAAGCGTCTCTCGTGCCGGAGCCAGCCTCTCTTGCAACCGCGTCGAGTATGATGCCCTGAATGGCGGTGTGGTTGACGTACAGGTCAAGCACTTCCTGCTTGCTTACGCTTGTCACCGTGCACTGGCTGTTCGTAATAAGCGCAATGCCGTCTATTGCAATCTGCACGGTCGTCAGCTCTGCTTCTGAAACTGCTTTGGAAGCCATACCGAAGTCGACTTTGCCTTCCTTTGCGTCGTTTATGCCTACGCTGCTGCCGCCTGCGCCGACGTTAATGGTGACGTCGGGGTTTTCGCTTTCAAACGCGTCGGCAAGCAGAAGCATAAGGGGGTTGACGGAGGTCGAACCAGTAATGTTGATCTCTCCGCTCAGTCCTTCGCCTGTTTCGCCGCTGCAGCCTGCAACCGCTGCCATCGTGCAGCCCATTGCGGCGACGAGCGCGCCGCTCATAACTACTTTTACAAACTTTTTCATAGAAAACTCCTTTGTTTCTGAAATTGAATATCCTTTTTTTGTTTTCGTGAGTATATGATATCGCCCACTTGTAAAAAACAATTGCCCTCAATTGTAATAAAAATGTAAAAACAAAAAAATAATTGCAAATTTCTGGGCGCTGATATATAATTATTGGCAATAAAGAAGCTATGAAAGTCAGAATTACGCCATATTCGGTAATACTTACAATTTTTATACTTACGGAGGCGGCTATCTATATCGCGTTCAACGCAATAGCCGCGTCGGGAGGGAATGACCCGATATATCTTAAATATGCGTCAGTTCTCGTCTGCCTTGCGTTTGCGGGCGGTATGTGCTATTTCTGCGGAAGGGACGGCATAGTCCTCACCGTTGCGCTGGCGTTCACCGCATTTTCGGACTATTTCATCCTCGTTCTGGATGACCTGTACGAGCTGGGCGTCAGTACGTTCATCATTACTCAGTGTGCCTATCTTTACAGATTGTATGCGGACAGACGCGACAAATTATATATATCGCTGTCCGTCAGGGTGCTTCTCGTCGCCATACTTTTAACCGTGCTCAAGCTGTACGCCGTGCTCGATTTTCTCGTCGCGGTCGTCGCAACCTACATCGTGATGCTCTTTGGCAATATGGCGGAAGCGTTAACTCTGGCGCGGCTCGGCTACAAGAACACGCTGTTTGCGCTGGGTATGGTGCTCTTTTTCTGTTGCGACATCTGCGTCGGTCTCAATAACTTTGAAAGCGTTCTGGGCATAGAGCTGTCGCGCGGGCTGCTTGCCTTCGTTTCGTATGCCATGTGGGCGTTCTATCTGCCCTCGCAGGTATGCATAGTCTGCTCTGCACGGCGCGGAGGGCTGAAAATAAGGAGACAGTTAAATGCCGAAAAAAGTTCTTGACATCACACTCACGTCGCTGTTCGTCGCGGCGCTCGTCATAATGATAATGACCTTCTCGATAGGGCTGCCCATCTATTGCAGGTTCTTCTACTATATCCAGATAAAGACGCTGGGAATGGAGGAGGCGACGGGCTGGTCGTATGAGACCATAAAGGCGGCGTATGACGACGTTCTTAATTATCTCACGTTGCCGGGTTTTGAGTTCGGCACGGGCGAGCTCAAGTGGTCGGAAAGCGGAATGAGCCACTTTGCAGACTGCAAGGTGCTCTTCAACCTCAACCTGTTCGGCTTTATCGGCGCGGCGGTCGTCGCCGTTGTCATAGGGCTGCTCGCGCGGTTCGGCAAGGTGACGCTTGCCCGTCCGTTCGGAATGAGCTGCGCCTTTCTCGCGGGCGTAATAGCGCTTGCACTGCCCGTAATCGTCGCGGCTCTCGTCCTCATCGTCGGCTTCGACAACGCCTTCGTCGCCTTTCATTCGGTGTTCTTCCCCGGCAAGTCCAACTGGATATTCGACCCGTCGGAGGATGAGATAATAAGGGTTATGCCCGAAGAATTTTTTATGAACTGCGCCATAATAATCGCGGTCGGCTGGATTGTAATTTCCGCGGCGATGATAGTCGTCTCCCTGGTAGCAAAGAGGAGGAGAGGATAGGCGTTCAATCGCGTTTCAAGTCCTTTAAGACAAGGAAAAAAGCCCCTGCAGATATGCGTTAAACGGCATATACTGCAGGGGCAATTTCTTTTTTAAGCCCTGTAAATTCAGTTAAGCGAAAACTCCACGGTGAAGGTGCTTCCCTCGCCGAGCCTGCTCTCCACTCCGATGTGCCAGCCCTGCCGCTGGCATATTTTCTTGCATACGGCAAGCCCCAGCCCGAAGCCGCCGTTCTTGCCGCTGTGCGACTTGTCGACGGTGAAGAAGCGGGAAAATACCTTGTCCATATTTTCCGGCGCGATGCCTATGCCCGTATCCGACACCGAAAAGTGTCTGTAATCGAGCGTCACGGTAATCTTTCCGCCCTGCTTGTTATAGCGTATTGCGTTGCGGATAAGGTTGCCCGCAAGTTCGCTCATAATCTCGTGGCGGCTGTTTACGGTTATATTCTCGTCGACCTTTTTTATTAATTCAATGCCGCGCTTGTCCGCCTCAGGCTTCACTACCGCAAGCGTTTCCTCTACGATTTTTGAAAAATTCAGTTCGTAGGGGGGGAGGTCGTCGCTGTCAATCTCGTTGTAATTTATTATGCAGGCTATGAGGTTTGTCAGCCTCTCGCTCTGTGACGAAATGGTCGAATATGCCTGTTTTCTCTGTTCTTCGTCTAACTGCCCCGTGCAGAGCAGTTCGGCATATCCCCTTATGGAAGTCAGCGGGGTGTTCATCTCGTGCGTGACGTTTGCAATGAACTCGTTCTTGCTGTCCTGCGCTTTCTTTACCATCAGCCGCTCGTTTTCCAGCTCGGTAAGCTGCGCCTTAATGCTGTGGTTGCGTTCGTTAAGCACGCCCGTTATGGTCTTGAGTTCCGAATAACCGGTTTTTACTTCGCCGCCAAGCATCGCCTCTTTGGTTAGCTGTTCAACGGGGCGGAGTATGAAGTAGGTCGCAAAATAGGTGAACAGCAGACAGGCAACTATGTCCAGAAGTATATAGGTGATGACTGTCGAAAGGCTCTGCAACAGCAGCGCCCATTCGGACCGGGTCAGCATTGCTACCCTTATAAGGTTGCCGTCGTCCAGCGCCCTGCAGTAGTAGACCATAGTCTTGCCTATCGTGTCGCTCGCCCGTGCCGAAAAAGCCTCGCCGTACTCCAGCGCGCCGATGACTTCTTCCCTGTCGGAGTGGTTGGCAAGCTCTTCGCCCTCGCTGTCGCCTGCGACCTCGCCGTCGGCACGTATGAACGTCACGCGCGCCCCGCCCAGCTCCTCAGAAAGCGCCTCCGCGCCCTCATCGTCGAAGGAGTATCCGTCGTCATACATATTGCAGTATATGGGCAGAATGCTCTTCGCCTGTTCTATTGCGGTGTTATAATAAGAACTCGTGAACGCAAATGTAAAAAAAAGTATGCCGAGCAATGTCGTCATAAGCGAGATTATAAGTATTCTCTTTCTCATATTGCCCCCTAAATATGCCGCAAATAACGGCTATACGGTAAATTTATATCCCACTCCGAAAACCGTCTCCAGATTGGAAATTCCCAGCTTTCTCAGCCTTGCGATGTGGTTGTCAAGCGTCCTCGTTTCGCCCGCCTCATAGCCCCATATCTCGGTCAGCAGGGTGTCCCTCGTCAGCACCTTGCCGACGTTCTTCATAAAGAAGCGCAGAAGCTCGAATTCCTTGCGGTTGAGGGAGAGGGGGCTGCCGCCCAGCGTGACCTGCATTGTCTCCTCGTCCAGCGAAATGTCGCCGCATACAAGTTGCGTAAGTCTGCTCTTTCTGCGCATCACTCCGTTAACCCTCGCCGTCAGTTCGAGTACGGAAAAGGGCTTGGGCATATAGTCGTCCGCGCCGAGATTGAGCCCGTTCACCCTGTCCTCTTCCTTGCCGAGGGCGGAGAGCATTATGCACCATACGTCGGGGTATTTTAACTTAATCGCCTTCAAAACGTCCAGCCCGCTGCCGTCGGGCAGCATTATGTCCAGCAGTGCTACGTCGGGTCGCGCCGCGTTTATTCCCTCCAGAAACTCCCTGCAGGAGGAAAAGGTTTTAAGCTGAAATCCGTTCAATTCAAGCGAAACTTTGATAAGTCCGCATATGGACTGGTCGTCCTCTAATACGTAGACTGTTCCTTTCATATTTTTGCCTCCGTAAGGAATTGTAACACAGTTGCAATAAATTTTCAATTATTGAAGTACCAAAGGGGTGTCATAATTGTAATAAAAAAGTAAAAAGTCGCCTCAAGGCGCAAAACGGGGCGTTTTATGTAAAATTTACCCTCCGCGAGCGCAAAAAAATTGCGAAAGGCAGTTGATAAAAGCCCGCCCTTATGTTATAATTTTTTCAGATGTAAAATTACAATAAACGGAGAGGATTGAAGATGAAAGAACAGAGCGTTGTTACCGACCTCAGAAAGCAGGTGTTCTGCGAAATTGCCAAGATAGCGTACGAGTCCGAAAATATCGCCGGCGATATCGAGGCAATCCCCTACAAAATAACCCCCGACGAAGTGCCCCACTACAGGGAGAGCGTCTACAGGGAGAGGCAGATTGCCGCAGAGCGCGTGCGCCTTGCAATGGGACTTTCGCTCCGCCCGGCAAACAAACCCGTGCACATCACCGAAGGACTTACCGGGAGCAATATTTCGGACAAGTACTATGAACCGCCCCTTATGCAGGTCATTCCCTCGGCGTGCGACAAGTGTCCCGACAACGAGTACGAGGTCACGAATATGTGCCGCAACTGCGTCGCACATTCCTGCATAAAGAGCTGCCCGAGGGGTGCAATCTCCATCGTCAACGGCAAGTCGTTCATCGACCAGTCAAAGTGCATAAAGTGCGGCAGGTGCAAGGCTGCCTGCCCCTATGACGCAATAAGCCACAAGGTGCGCCCCTGCGCCAACGCCTGCGGCATAAAGGCAATCTCCTCCGACGAGTACGGCAGGGCAAGCATAGACAATTCAATCTGCGTGGCGTGCGGACAGTGTATGTCGGCGTGCCCCTTCGGCGCCATTGCGGATAAGTCGCAGATTTTCCAGCTCATTCAGGCAATAAAGAAGGGCGACAAGATTGTCGCCGCCGTTGCGCCCGCAATCGTCGGGCAGTACGGTCCCAAGGCCAGCCTCGCAAAGATTAAGACGGCGCTTTTAAAGCTCGGCTTCGCGGATATGTACGAGGTTGCGGAGGGCGCAGACCTCGGCTGCATTGCAGAGGCGCATCACTACGTCCATTCTGTTGCGACGGGCAAGCTGCCCTTCCTTCTCACGAGCTGTTGCCCCGCCTGGGCGGTGCTTGCAAAGACGCAGTTCCCCGACTTCGTGGAGGAGGTCTCGCAGGAGCTGACGCCTATGGTCGCCACGGCGAGAAAGATAAAGGAAAATCATCCCGAAGCGAGGGTGGTGTTCATAGGACCCTGCGCGGCAAAGAAGCTGGAGGCGTCGAGGCGCACCATAAGGAGCTTTGTCGACTTCGTCCTCACCTTTGAAGAACTCAACGGAATGTTTGCCGCAAAGGAGATAGTTCCCGCAACGCTCGAAGAGAGCCCGATAGATACGGCAGGCGCCACGGGTGCGGGCAGGGGATATGCCGTTGCGGGCGGCGTAGCTGCGGCGATAGAGCGCACCATAAAGGAATATTATCCCGAAACGGAGGTCAACGTATACCACGCGGAGGGACTTGCCGACTGCAAGAAGATACTTATGCAGGCAAAGGCGGGCAAGATAAAGAATTGCCTCATAGAGGGTATGGGCTGCCCCGGCGGCTGCGTTGCGGGCGTCGGCACGGTAATTTCGCCCGAAAAGGCAAAGTTCTTCGTCGGCTCCTATTCGGAGGGCAGCGAAAAGCAGGTTCCCGAAAAGGAGAGTTTGGAGACGGCGGAACGCCTCACCAAGATGAAGTGATATTCTTTCCTCCCGCGCGGAATACTTTCGGCATAAATATAAATCAAGTCGCCCCGTTCTGAATGGACGGGGTTTGATGTAAAGACAGGGAAATCATCATATGAAATTTACTGAACTCACCGTTCACACTACGACGGAGGGCAGCGAGCTCGTCGCCGACATAATGTGGCGCTATACGGGCTACGGCGTGGCAATTTCGGACGTAAAGGACGTCATCGCCCTCCAGAAGGACAAATCGCAGTATTGGGACTATATGGAGGACGGGCTTGCGGACGACGCCTCCGGCGACGTTATGGTAAAGGCGTTCATTGCGCTCGACGATGCGCCTTCGGTCGTGCCTAAGATAAGGCAGGACATAGAGGATATGGCGGCAAACTGCGGCGACGCGCTTCCTCTCGGCTCTCTCGAAATGACTAAAAGGGAGATTGAGGGCGACGACTGGATAGAGATCTGGCGCACCCATTTCCGTCCCATACACCTCGGCGCGATAGTCGTCGTGCCCGAGTGGATAGAATACGAAAGGCAGCAGGGCGAACACATCGTCAGGCTTGACAACAATATGGCGTTCGGCACGGGCGAGCACGAGACTACGTCTATGTGCATAGAGCTACTGCAGAAGTATCTCACCCCCGACAGCGTGTGCATAGACGTAGGTTGCGGAAGCGGCATACTCGGTATTTCCGCGATAAAGCTGGGCGCGAAATATGCATATCTCACCGATATCGACATAGTTGCGGTAGAGAGTGCAAAGCACAACGCCGCTTTAAACGGGGTGGAGGATAAGCTCACCGTCAGCCGCGCAAACCTCCTCGACGACAGTTCGCTCAAGGCGGACATAATGCTCGCAAACATTACGGCGGATATACTCGAAAATCTTGCCCCTTCCATACCCAAAAACCTCAGAAGGGGCGGTACGCTCATACTGAGCGGCATAATCGACTGCAAGCTCGACAGGGTGGTGGAGGTCTACTCCGCGCAGGGGCTTACGCTCGATGAAAAGGTCAAAAAGGGCGAGTGGAACGCGCTCGCGTTCAGGTCGCAATGAGCACTCCGAGAAGATTTTTTGTAGACAATATCGGCTATCCGAAAGTCACCGAAATAGTCCTCTGCGGCGAAGAGTTCGTGCACGCGAAGACCGTATTGAGGGTGACGGAGGGCAGCGAGATAACTCTTCTGGACAACAGCGGAAGGGAATATTCGGCAATCGTCGCAAGGATAGGCAAGCGGGAGCTCACCGCGCACATAACGGGTGCAGTCGTCGGCGACAAGGAGCCAAAGGCGCGCATATGCCTTCTGTGCGGCGCGCTCAAGGGCGACAAGACCGAGCTCGTCGTGCAGAAAGCCGTAGAACTCGGCGTGTCTGAAATTATAATATTCAATTCGGCGTATTGCTCGGCATATATGAACGAGGGCAAGACAGACCGACTTAACAGGGTATCCAGGGAGGCGACGAAACAGTGCCTGCGCTCCCGCGCGCCCGAGGTAAAGTATTTTGAAGATTTCGGGCAGGCGCTCGACGCCTGCGCCGACTGCGACAACAAGCTGTTTTTCTGCGAGTTCGCCTCGTCGTCGGACTGCGAGCTCGCCGCAATGGACGGCTCGGTCGCGCTCGTCGTCGGCAGCGAGGGCGGCTTCTCCGAGGAGGAGTTCGCTCTCGCAAAAGCTAAGGGCTATGCGGGCATAACGCTGGGGAAGCGCATACTCCGCGCCGAAACCGCCGCGGTCGCTGCCTGCACGCTTGCTGCGTTCCTGACGGGGGAACTTAAATGAGGGCGGTCGTTTTCACTCTCGGCTGCAAGGTCAACGAGGTGGAGAGTGCCTCCATAATGGCGTCTCTCGAAAAGTTGGGCTGGCAGACGAGCGACAGACTGTCGCCGGCGGACATATACATACTCAACACCTGCGCGGTGACGGCGGAGGCGGAGAGGAAGAGCCGTCAGCTCGTCGCGCGCGCAAAGAAGTTCAACCCCGAAGCGCGCGTATACGTAATAGGCTGCGCCTCCGAAAAGAACGGAGGACAGTTCGCAGAAAAGGGCGTAAGCTACGTCGGCGGCGCGCGCGACAAGCAGAATGTGCTTGCCGCTATCTCCCGCGATTTCGGCGGAGAATGTCCGCTCTCTCTTGAGCCGCCCAAACAGGTCAGAACGCGCGCATTCATCAAGATAGAGGACGGTTGCAACAACTTCTGTTCCTATTGCATAATACCCTATCTCCGCGGCAGGGTGCAGTCCCGCCCCGCGGAGGAGATAATAGCCGAGGTAAACGGCTGCGCCGCGCCTGAAATTGTGCTTACGGGCATAAACATCTCCGCCTATGACGACGGTGGCGGGCTTGCGGGGCTGATACGCAGGCTGGCGTTTTCGGAAAAGCGCATAAGGCTGGGCTCGATAGAGTGCAACATAATCGACGACGACCTTCTCGGGGCACTCTCGGAACTTTACGATTTCGCCCCGCAGTTTCACCTCTCTCTGCAGAGCGGGTCGGACGCCGTGCTCCGCGCGATGAACAGAAAATATACGCGGGCGCAGTACCTTGAAAAGTGCGCGCTCATCTACCGCCGTTTCCCCGACGCGGCGATAACAACCGACATAATCGCGGGCTTTCCCGCAGAGAGCGAAAAGGACTTTGCCGACAGCCTCTCCATAATCGACGAGGCGGGCTTTGCAAGGGTGCACGTCTTCGCCTTTTCCCCCAGGGAGGGCACGGCGGCGTGGAAGATGAAGGATATCCCGCCCGACGTCAAGTCGCGCCGCCTCCATATGCTCCTTCAGCGCGCGGGCGAGGCGGAGGAAAGGTATATCGGCGGGCTTAAAGGCAAGACTTTCGGGGTCATCTTTGAAGATTTCGACGGGCAGTACACCGACGGCTATACGGGGTCATACGTAAAGATATATGCCCCCGGCAGGCACGAAGGCAGGGGCGAAGTCACGGTCGAAAGACCTTTTAAAGACGGCGTGCTCGTCAGGGAGAAATTATAATGTTCAGACGCGTAAAGAGCGCAAAAAATCAGTTTGCGTTTTTCATAAAACAGACCTTCCGCAGGCATACAGGGCGGGAGTACGGCGAACTTCTGACGCGCGGAATTACGGGCGGCAAGGACGAACCCAACAGGAACTATCCCTGGGCGTACATAAGGCTGTTCGCGCTGCTCATAGTGCTGTACGCGGTATATCTTCTCGTCGTGCGCTTTACGAGCAACGAGCTGTACACCCCCACGGTCAATCTGCTTGCGGCGGTGTGCTTCAATCTTCCCTTTCTGCTCTTTTTGTACGAGCTGTATCCCGGGCGCGACCTGTCATTCATAGGCGTATGCCTCGCAATGCTCATAGGCGGCACGGGCGCGCAGGTGCTCGTGCAGATTCTGTACAGCCTCTTCCCCGCGCCGAATGCCTGGCTGTCTGCGGTATATACGGGCTTTTTTGAAGAGCTCGCAAAGGGCGGTGCGGCTGTAATCTGCATAATAATAGCGGGCAAACGCTCTCCGCTCGCGGGGTTTGTATTCGGCGCGGCGGTGGGCTGCGGTTTCTCCGTCTGCGAGGATATGGGCTACATCTTCGTGCAGTCTAACGCCCTGCCCGCAATGAACATAACCACGATGATTTCCGTAGGTATGGCAAGAGGGTTGTCGGCGCTTTGCACGCACACGCTGTGGACGGCGGCGGTCGGCTGGGCGTATTGCTTCTTCGACAGGCATCTCTCGAACGCTGTATTTTACCTCGTTCTGCTCTTAAGCTGCGGGCTGCACATCGCGTGGGATCTGCCTCTCGGCAACGTCGCCCTCGGCTTCATTTATGCGGGCTGCGTCATAGTCGCCTGCACGGTTTGTGCGGCAATGCTCGTCACTTCCCGCAAAAAGGTGTTTGCTCTGCGCGCGGGCGGCAAAGAGGGGGAACAGTCCGACGGCACGTCGGACGGCGACTACTTCCTCGAGGACGAGGAGTCGCTCAATAAGGATATGCCCGAATATTGGCAACACGCGGGTCATCTCGCGCTGGTCATAGGCTCGTTTCTTATGGCGCTCATAGCCATAATATATTGCTCCGTACCGTTCAGAGAGACGTATGGCACGCAGCGCTTTGACGATGCGGAGAGCTTTGTGGCGTTTATGCAGGACGGCAGACCGTACTCTGCGGATATAGACAGGGCGTATAACCCCGCTGCCGCGGAGGATGACAGCTATTTCTATGAGGACGGCATAATCGTGCGCGTCGTCCAGCACGTTCAGGCGGACGGCGTCGCGTACAACTATACCTATCCCGCGACCTATGACGAGGTCAGCGGAAACTATTACTATTTCAGTCCGTCGATGATATCCGTCACCGTCGACGGCATTGACTATATCCTTGAACAGATTTACGACCGCGGCGTGCTGTATGCCTCGTTCTTCCGACTGAATACCTCGGTAGAGGTCACGGGTTACAACCTTGAATCCGACGGGGGAATTACCGTATTCATCTACGACGCGGACTTTGTAAGGGATCTCACGGAGCCGAGATATACGGTGCTGTTCATAATCTTCGCATCAATTTTGGCGGCAAGCGCAATAACCCATGCCGCACTCAGAATAAAAGCTTGGAGGGTCAGAAAATGCTTGATGAAAAATGTATCTTCTGCGGAATAATAAGGGGCGACATCCCGTCCGCAAAGGTCTATGAGGACGACTGGATGTGCGTATTCAGGGACGTCGAACCTAAGGCAAAAGTTCACCTGCTCGCAGTTCCGAAGATGCACTTCAGACTAATCGAGGAAGCGGGGGAGGACGGAATGGAAATCTTCTCCTATATGCTCACAAGAATTCCCGCAATCGCAAGGGAAAACGGCTGCGAAAACGGCTATCGCCTCATAATCAACCAGGGAGAGGACGCCGGACAGACGGTGTTCCACCTGCACATTCACATTCTCGGCGGAGAGCCGCTCGGCGACCTTTAATCGCGGCATAGTAAGGGGGTAATTATGATTTATATCATTGAAAACGAGGTAATAAAACTCAGCGTTAACGGCGACGGCGGCAGTATGACTTCGCTCGTCTACAAGCCGACGGGCGAAGAGCGCCTCTGGCAGGGCGACGAAAAGTGGTGGAAGGGTCAGGACGTAGTCATCTTCCCCATAGTCGGTCACGCCGGCGGCTTTGTCGCAAAGGGTAAAAGCTGCGCGCTCAGATCACACGGCATAATAAGGTACGTAACCTTAGAGGTGAGGGCAAAGAGCAAAACGGGCATAACGCTCGGCACCCGTTCGGACGAAAATACGCTTGAAAATTATCCCTACGCCTTCGACTTCGAGATAAGCTATTCGCTCGAAAAAAACAGCGTGAAGGTGGGTTATTTCGTGCGTTCTCTCGGCGGCAAAATGCCCTTCTACGTCGGCGGTCACCCGGGAATGAGGGCACCCGGCGGAAGCGCGGAAATAGAGTTCGAGCGGGAGGAAGAGCCGCTCTGCTATCCTCTCGAAAGCGACGCCGCCGTGCCCGTCGGAAAGATGAAGGGGTTCAGGGCGGACAAGGCATTCTTCGCGCGGCACAAGACCTATCAGCTCGGCAGCCTTTCGGGCGGCGCAATCTATGCGCGCACGTCGGACGGCTACAGGTATGCCTATAAGGCGGACTGCCCCCTCGTCGCCTTCTGGTCCAACGAAAACGGCGGCGACTATATCTGCGTAGAGCCATGGTGGGGCATAAACGACTATGCCGCCGCTCCCCGCGAAATTACGCTTAAGCCGTTCATCAACTTCGACGACGGCGCGGGCAGGCGCTTCGGATATTCGCTGTCCGTAGAAAAACTTTAAGACAATCGGACTTAGTGCGGCGGCGTTTCACTTTGACCGTCGCACGGATTTTTGCGGCAAAGTCTGCAACTGCGGTAATCGTTCGTTACAAAGAAATAGGCGGGAAGCGCATAAAAGCGCTTCCCGCCATTTCGTTGCGGAAGTGTAATCCGCCTCGTCATTTCAGCATAATGCCCTTAGCCGAGCGTTCCGTCGGAGGGCAGATTGAGGTCGCCCGTTACGCCAGAAACGACTTCTGTAGCGTCGTTTATAAGGCAGTCGGGACAAATGTCGTCCGCGCTCGCGCCGTTGCAGGCGACGTATGCTTCGCCCACGCTTGCCGTTGCGCCGAACTCTACGGGTACTTCAATGCAAACGTCCTAACTTATCGTGAATATGCACTGCCCGTTCTTAACGCCGTTGCAGGTGTATTTCCCCGCCGTAACCACGGGCTTTTTGCAACATCTTGTCACCGTTGCGCCCGCTGTTGCAAAGGTCGTTACGGTAACGGGTACGAATACCGAAGAAAGCTGGTATGCAACGGTGGGGCAGGTCTGCTGATTATCTATAATATCCGCATCTTGTGTCTCCGTAAAAAATATTTCAGAGCTTGCGCTCTCAATAAACAATATATGCCGCGGTAACGCCGATGTGTCAATTTCACACATAATGGCGTCGGTGGCATATATGAAAAAAAAGAAATTTCTTACGTGGTCTTTGGATGCGCTTTTGCGCGCAGTCAGGACGATTGCGCAGACGGCAATGGCAAACATAGGCGTGTTGTCGGTCCTGTCGGAAATCGACTGGGTGCTCGTTCTCAGTTCGGCGGGTGTGGCGGGGCTCATTTCACTGCTGATGTCGGTCACGCGTCTGCCGGATATAAAACTCAAATGAATTAAAAGACCCGTCCTCCGGCAAAAAATTTTGCCGGAGGACGGGCAGTTTTTTATGCTATTAAAGCGACATAGATAATGTCACACAAAGGGATGTTCCGCCTTTATTACGGCAAAACATTCGGGATTTTTCTCCTTTATCCGCTCTGCAACCAAAGTCGCCGCCTCTTCGTCGTCGTATTTGCTGTCGGTCGGAATGCTCAGATCGAAAATCATATTGTAGTGCTTTCCGCCGTACGTCATTCTGAAGTCGTGAATGGTAAATTCGGGGTCAACCTCCCGCGCGGTCTCCTCGGCGAACTTTCTCATCTCGTTGATGCGCTCGTCGTTGACGTCAATGGGGTCTATGTGTATGGTGACAATGCATCCGAACTCATCGTGCATATCCCGCTCTATGCAGTCGACCACGTCGTGCGCATAGCAGAAATTGCTGTCGGAAGGCACCTCGGCGTGGAAGGAGACAATCATTCTTCCGGGACCGTAGTCGTGCACCATAACGTCGTGAATGCCCACAACCTGCGGATACCTCTTTACGAATTCATATATCTTCTGCACGAATTCGGGGTCGGGTGAGGAGCCGAGCAGCAGCTCTATCGTCTCCTTTGCCGCCCTGAAGCCCGTGAACAATATGAACGTCGCGACTGCAATGCCCGCCCAACCGTCTATGGCGACGCTTGTATAGCGGGAGATGAGCGCCGAAACGAGCACGAGCGTCGTCGCCACCGTGTCCGAAATGCTGTCGAAGGAGGCGGCTCGTATTGCGGCGGAGTTAATCTTCTTTGCAATCCTGCCGTAGTAGACAAACAGCCAAAGTTTAACAAGTATCGCTGCGCCGAGCACAATCAGAAGGGCGTCGCTCACGTCGGGCAGTTCGGGCGACATAATCTTGTCGATCGACGACATAAAGAGTTCAAAACCGACGACTATGATCAGCATATCGACTATGAACGCGCTTATGTATTCAAGTCTGCCGTGTCCCATAGGGTGCTTTTTGTCGGCGTGCTTGCCCGACATTCTGAACCCGACAAGCGTCACTACCGAGGAGCTTGCGTCGGACATATTGTTGAACGCGTCTGCGACCACGGCGACAGATGCGGTAATGAGACCGAGCGTCAGCTTGCCTGCAAACAGCAGTACGTTTAATATTATGCCTGTAACGCTTGCAAGCATCGCATAGCGGTTTCTCACGGCGGGGTCGCCCACGTTGTCCCTGTCCTTTACGAACAGTCGTATGAGAAGTGAAGTCATATTTGTCCTCGTTCAGGTAATTGATAGCTATTATATTATATATAACAGCATTTGTCACTACTTTTGACACTGAAATGTGCGTATTGTTTAATTTTTTATCCGGAATAAAAGCCGACGCGTTCAATGCGTCGGCGCCATCTGCGCAATTGCGGCGTAAAGTCGTTGCGCGGCGTCTGTATATTTCTGCGCTGCCTTGCCGCGTATGAAGGGCAGTTTTGGCTCATTCGCCCGTACTCTGCCCGCCCTCGCCCTCACGCGGATTGTCGTTCCGCTCTTCTCTCATGCGGGCGACGAGAAAGAATGTCACGTGTCCCGCGCAGAGCAGTCCGAATATTGCCGTAAGCGTCCAGAAGCACGCGTCCTGAAAGACGCCGCTGCCCAGGGTGGGAACTAACAGCCCACCGAAGTTAAAGATGGCGTGCAGGGCTGCGCATATCCAGATATTGCCCGTCTTGAGAAGCGTGCAGGAGAGCATCGCGCCGATGAGGAATGAATAGCCGGCCTGAAGAAGCGTCGCGCCGACGCCCGCCCCGCCGAACAGGTTCAGAAGGTGGCAGCCTCCGAACAGCAGGGAAGTAACCGCCACGGTAATCAGCGACTTAAATCTGTACTTTTCCGCAAAGTCAAAAATTATGCGCTGCAGCGCGCCGCGGAAGAGCAGTTCTTCAAAGACCCCCGTGAGAAGGCAGTCCAGCGCGAACAGCGGAATGAGGGAGGGGAAGTCCAGATGCGCTGTGCCCGAAATCAGTGCGGAAAAGGGGAAGTTGACTATCGCAACCGCAAGGCAGGGCAGGCACCAGGCAAGCGCCGTACCTTTGAGCCTGAACGCGAGCGCGTCCTTTCCTATGAATGCGCACAGCGCAAGAATGACTATCGCCGTGCCGAGCGCGCGCTCCGTGCAGCTTAAAATAAGGCTGTCGGCGAGCTCTTCCCCCGTAACAGATACGGGCAGGGTGACAAGCAGAATTATCGCGGCAAACAGTATTGCCATAACTGCAATCGCAAATGCGTCCTTCTTTTTCACCTTGCGCGCCTCCTCGTCGTGTAGTTCAGCGGAATTATATCATATATTCTCCGTCTTGTCTACACGTTGTAAGGGCGCAGAGAAGGGCATTTTTCGGCACTGTGGTCATAAAATCAGGCTTGCGTTATATAAATTATAATTACGGATTGGCATTTTTTGCGCCCGGTGTTATAATTGCATAAAATTTTACGATATGTAAATATCGCGTTAAAGGATGGATTATGATGAATAAAAAGCTTGCCGCGCTCGTTCTTATGGAAGTTTCCGTCCTGGTCATGTACATAGTTGCATCGGGCATAGCCGCAACGGAAGCGGGAATGATTATGTCCTCGTGGGATGCGTTCGTCGTCCTTATGGGAGATGCAACGTTCTCAAGAATGCTCTATACCGACCTCGGTCTTACCTTCCTGTTCTCCGCAATAGGCGCAGGTCTGGAAGCTTATGTCCTGGCTAAGCAGGTAAAGAGACAGGAGACAATAAAATAATACAGCGTAATACAAAGAGGGGCGGAGCTGCGGATTTGCAGCCCCGTCTTTTTTATGGTAAAAACTTAAAAAACAGCATAAGCGGGCGGCAATATGCCGCCCGCTTCAGGCTTAAAGCACTTTAATTTTCATTTTGCGGTCACAGCGCCTCTCTGAAACCCTTGCCCACAATCTCTGTCGCGTCGGTTATTATGACGAAGGAGGTGGGGTCAAGTTTCTTTACGGTCGTCTTGATGTTCAGCGCCTCGCCGCGCTTGCACACGCATACGAGCACCGCTTTGTCCTGGTCGGTATATCCGCCGTGCGCGTCGTAACGGGTATAGTCGCGCTTGATTACGTCAATTATATATTTGCCTATCTCCTCCGGGTGAGAGGTGATTATCGTCAGACACTTGCTCTTGCCTATGTTCTCTATTACGCCGTCAATTATGAACGCCTTTGCAAACAGACCGAGGACGGAATAGAGCCCCGCCTGAATTCCGAAGAGGAATGCGCAACAGGCGATAGCCACGTCGGAGATTAAAAGCGCCCTGCCCGTATTTATGTTTGTGTACTTCTTGAGCATGAGCGCAACTATGTCCGTTCCTCCGGTCGTCGCCTTGCAGTTGAATATTATCGCGCTGCCCACGCCCGTGAGGAGCATGGCATAAACGAGCTCCATAAACGGCTGGTCGGTCAGCGGCTGGGAAAGGGGTATCAGCCTTTCAAACAACATATTTTCCGCCGAATATATTAGCGAGCAATACATCGTCTTGAACGTACAGCCTTTGCCGAGGAATATAAAGCCCACTACGATGAGCGCCGCGTTTATTATCATCACCAGGTCGGACTGTTTGAGGGGTACATAGTCTGCAAGTATTATGGCAATGCCGCTCACGCCGCCGGTGGCGAAATGGTTGGGCGATTTGAAAAAATAGACGCCTGCCGCAAGACAGAGCGTGCCTATGTTCATCAGCAGAAATTCAAACAGCCACTCAAGTACCTGTTTTTTTTCGACGCGTGCAAATTTTTTCATTGCGAATAGACCTCGTTGGGTGTTGCGTCATCGGGCGGAAAGCCCGAATGCGACTAAATATTATCATATGCCGCATACAATGTCAATGTAACTAAATGCAAGTTTTTAACTTTTTAAACTATTGACTTTAACATAGTTACGTGTTACAATTTTAAGGTAAAATACATACTTTAAAGGTAAATAAGCTAAATATTCCGGATTTATTTATGATTAACAGACAGGCGCTTTTTACAGATGAGACCGTGACGTTCAAGACCCCTTACGAGCCGAAAAGGGGCGACAGGGTGACGCTCCGCTTCCGCACGCTGAAGGGTGAAAATTCAAGGGTATATGTAGTACTCGGCGGAAAGAGCAGACTGATGAAAAAAGAGGGTAACTCGCGGGATGATTTTTTTGATTACTACACCATAACTTTTACCTGCGGGGCGCGCCCCGTAAGCTACTATTTCAAGCTGGAAGACGACAACGACGAGGTGTACTATAACAGGCTGGGCGTGGTCAACAACAACCAGTCGGAGTATAATTTTTCCTTTGTCCCCGGTTTTTCGGTGCCCGATTGGGCAAAGGGCAGGGTGTTCTATCAGATATACTGCGACCGCTTTTGCAACGGCAACCCCGACAATGACGTGGAGGACAACGAGTATTACTATACGGGCGGACATTCCCGCAAGATAAAGGACTGGTACCAGCTCCCCGGCACGCTGGATGTTAACTGCTTTTACGGCGGCGACCTCCGGGGCGTCGAAAAAAAGCTTGACTATCTTTCCGAACTCGGCATAGAGGCGGTATATTTCAACCCGCTCTTCGTGTCGCCCTCCAACCACAAGTACGACACGCAGGACTATGACTACATCGACCCGCATCTCGCCGTAATCGAAAACGACCTTGACCACAGGATGGAGGATTGGGAAAAGCACAACGGCTATGCCCCCAAATATATAAAGAGGGTGACCGACAAGACCAATCTCGAAAGGTCGAACGAATACTTCGCCAGCCTTGTCAGGAAGATGCACGCCCGCGGAATGAAGGTCATCGTCGACGGCGTGTTCAACCACTGCGGTTCCTTTCACAAGTGGATGGACAGGGAGGGGATATACCTCAACAAGCCGGGCTATAAGTTGGGCGCATACCAGTCGGTGGACAGCAAGTTCCGCAAGTATTTCAGGTTCACAAATCCCGACGTCGCCAACAGCGAATACGAGGGATGGTGGGGCTTCAAGACGCTCCCCAAGCTCAACTATGAGGAGAGCGACGAACTGACCGAGCGCATACTGAAGGTGGGCGAAAAGTGGGTTTCCAAGCCTTTTTTTGCGGACGGCTGGCGCCTCGACGTCGCCGCAGACCTCGGACACAGCGCAAAATTCAACCATAAATTCTGGAAGATGTTCAAGGAGAGGGTTAGGGCTGCCAATCCCGAAGCCTTCATCTTTGCCGAACATTACGGCAACCCCTCGGCGTGGTTCAACGGCGGCGAGTGGGACAGCGTTATGAATTACGACGCGTTTATGGAGCCCGTCACTTGGTTCCTTACGGGAATGGAAAAGCACTCGCACGCGTTCGACGGCAGCAAGCTCTACGACGGCAAGGAGTTCTTCGCCAGTATGTTCAAGCATATGGCAACCTTTCCCCGCCCCTCGCTGGACAGCGCCATTAACCAGCTTTCAAATCACGACCATTCGCGCTTTCTCACGCGCACCAACCGCACGGTGGGCACGCTCAAGTCAATGGGCGGCGAGGCGGCGTCGATAGGTACGGATAACCGCATACTCTTCCTCGCCGTTCTCATTCAGATGACGTGGCCGGGCAGCCCCGCAATCTATTACGGCGACGAGGTGGGGCAGGTCGGCTGGACCGACCCCGACAGCCGCAGGACTTTCCCCTGGGGCATAGAGGAGTGGGAAGTCTACGATATGCACAAGAGCGCAATAGCGCTCAGGAAGCAGATAAAGTGCCTAAAGATGGGTTCGCTCGTTCCGCTGGACGCGGGCAACGGCTATATCGTCTACGGCAGGTTCGACGGCGACGACTGCGCCATAATCGCAATAAACGCCGGCGACAAGGAAGTAAAAATCGGCGTGCCCGTATGGATGGCAACGGGGCAGAAGCACGGGCATATGAAGCTGATGTATTCGGTGGGCGCGCAGTACGGCAAGTACGACCAGAACGCCGAAGTAACCTTCGGCAGACTGCCGCTCGCCCTCGCGCCAAAGAGCGGCTGCGTCTACTACACAAGTTTTGAAAGAGCAAAAAATTAAAAAAGTTTAATATAAATCAGGGGGAACAAAATGGAAAACAGATTTTTCGGCGATTTGGACAGATATCTCTTCCATCACGGCACGCATTACGAGCTGTATGAAAAGATGGGCGCGCACATACGCGAGGTAAACGGGGTACGCGGCACGCACTTCGTCCTCTGGGCGCCCTCCGCAAGGGCGGTCTGCGTCGTCTCCGACGGCAACGGCTGGACGCCCTGGCGCGACATAATGGAAAAGGTCGACGACAGCATCTGGGAACTCTTCGTGCCCGGAATGTGCGAGGGGGTAAAGTATAAATTCCTCGTCGTCAGGGCAGACGGCAGCGAGGTCTATAAGATAGACCCCTACGAGTACGGCAGCGAAAAGCGCCCCGCAAACGCCTCCGTCGTCACCAATCTCTCCGCGTACGAATGGGGCGACGCCGAATATCTCAAGGCGAAGAAGGGCGAAAACTACCTCGAAAAGCCTATGGCTGTGTACGAAGTGCATCTCGGAAGCTGGAAAAAGGACACCGAAAAGTGGTGGGACGAGGACCAGTTCCTCGACTATCGCCGCCTCGCCCACGAGCTGTGCGAATACGTGCAGTATATGGGCTATACCCACGTAGAGGTAATGGGTATATGCGAATATCCCTTCGACCCGTCGTGGGGATATCAGGTAACGGGCTACTTCTGCCCTACGGCAAGGTACGGTTCTCCCCAGGACTTTATGTACTTCGTCGACTATATGCACCAACACGGCATCGGCGTCATTCTGGACTGGGTGCCCGCGCATTTCCCTAAAGACGATTTCGGGCTTGCCAACTTCGACGGCACGCCCCTCTATGAATACGGCGACCCGCTGAGGGCGGAATATCCCGAATGGGGCACAAAGGCGTTCGACCTCGGCAAGAAGGAGGTCTCTAACTTCCTCATCGCGTCGGCGTTCTTCTGGGTAAACAAATACCACATCGACGCCCTTCGCGCGGACGCGGTTGCGGCAATGCTCTATTGCTCCTTCGGCAGAAAGGAATGGCGTCCGAACAAGGACGGCGGCGACTGGAACCTTGAAAGTTTTGAATTTTTCCGCCACCTCAACAGCGTGCTTAGAAGCCGAACCGACGCGTTTATCATCGCGGAGGACAGCTCGATACTCGCGGGCGTCACAAAGCCCGCCAAGGACGGCGGTCTCGGCTTCGGTCTCAAGTGGGATATGGGCTGGATGAATGAGACGTTGAGTTACATAAAGAAAGACCCCGTCTACCGCAAATATCATCACTATCTGATGACGCACCCCACCGAATACGTCTTTGACGAGCACTATATGCTGGTGCTTTCCCACGACGAAGTGGTATACGGCAAGGGCAGTATGTACACCAAGATGCCCGGCAACAAGATGGACAAGCTCGGCGGGCTGAAGTGTTTCTACACTATGATGATGGGTCACCCCGGCAAAAAACTGCTGTTTATGGGGCAGGATTTCGCGCAGATAAACGAGTGGTACTATAAGGTAAGTTTGGACTGGCACCTCTGCGACGACCCCGGTCACAGGGACGTAATGGACTGCTACAGGGCTCTTTTGCATCTCTATAAGGAGCGCCCCGTGCTCCACAACGACACGAGTTGGCAGTCCTTTGAATGGATAGAGAGCGGCGACGTACAGCGTTCGATATTCGCGTTCATACGCCGCAACCCCTGGAACTATAACGACGGGCTTATCTTCGTCTGCAATATGACGCCCACGCAATACGACAATTACGGCGTAGGCGCTCCCGTGGACGGAAAGTATAAGCGCGTGTTCTCTACCTATCCGGAGGGCGACCTTATGGAAGTGGAGGCGGAAAACGTGCTCTGCAACGGCAGACCGTACAGGTGCACGTTCAGGCTTCGTCCCTTCGAGGCGGTCATTTTTGAAATTCCCTACCACGAAAGCACACCCGAAGAGGAGAAGAAAAAGAAGTCCGCAATCTCCCGCACCAAGAGAGAGCACAAGGCGGCAAAGAACGACTTCTCGCACGTGCCCGAAGTGCCCGTTCCCGAAGGGCTTGGAGGCGAAGATGTAAAGCCCGCAAAGGCAAAAAAGCCCAGAGCGGCTTCGGCTAAAAAGACCTCTGCGGCTAAAAAGACGGCTTCCGCAAAGAAGAGCGAAGAGTGACGGCGTATGTGCACATCATAGCGCGCATAGGCGTAGAACTCCGCGCCCGTCGGCGAAGGAATGTAGTACCCGACGATATAGCTTCCGCCCTCTTCGCGTATTACCCTGCGCGAGGGGGCGGAATGTCTCGTAAGCTATCTCAACGGCGGGCAATACGTCGCGGGAATATAAATTAAGACAGGACGGGCGCGGCGCCACTCAGGCGCCGCGCCTTTATGGTGTCGCTGAGTTGCGCTGCCGGAAATCGTTGTGTTTTTTATTGGGTGTAATTAACAATATTTCCATATTGAGGATTGAAATTTTTTGCGTATGTGTTATAATTACAATGTCGAATAAAGTTATTGTTTCAAAAATTTTGAGGGGGTGTTTATGGAACTTGCTCTGTCAATTATATCTTTGATTGTCGGGTTGGTCTCAATAGTCCTTGCAATTTTTTCGATGGCTTCAACCAAAAAAACGCAAGACCGAATTGTGGATATATGTAAAAAAATTCGCAAGTCGATTGACGGCAAAGATGATTAAAGACTAAGAATAACTATTTTGAAAAATTCTCATTCCTTCTCGCAGGGCGCAAGGGTAACGCCCTGCTCGGTCACCGCTCGGACGGGGTATGTGCTCGCTCGTCGCCTCGTATCCTCGTTGGTCGTCCCCGCGACGCCTCACGCTGACGCTCGGCAAGTCGCGGTCTCTCCGCGGCACACGAAAGGTGCTGCTCGTCTCGCGCATATACAAACGGTGGGTGTCCACCGTTTTAAGAAATATATGCGCTCGTCCTTCGGTTCGACGGAACCAGAGACGCAGGGCAGAGCTCTTTTCAATGAATAACAAAAAATGCGAAAGAATTTTTTCTTTCGCATTTTTTGTGGTGCACCGTAAGGAATTTTGCCGAAACCCTTGAAAGGGAACCCTCGGCAAAGCGTCGCCTGCGGCTCGCACGAGCGGGCGGCACAGATATAGAAGCTATTTTTATTCAAGCCTCACGTTGCGCCGCTACGCAATTCGCTTCCGATTAGTTGCAAAAAGTAAAAGCTAACCCGAAAGAATTCGGGTTAGCTTTTACTTGGTGCACCGTAAGGAATTCGAATCCCTAGCCTTTGGTTCCGTAGACCAACGCTCTATCCAGTTGAGCTAACGGTGCATATTTTGTTTGCCGTGCAAAAAAAACCTCTCGCCCGACAGCCTTATCATTTTACTAAATATATTTGTCTTTGTCAAACACTTTTAAATAATTTACAAAAAATATATCGCCATGCCGTGGCAGGTGTGCTACGAAGTCGATATTTCCGATTATGAAGGGCAGACGGGAGTCGAGTCCGATTACTATCCCGAAACATACAATGCGGGATATTATAAAGAGTTTTCGCTCGAATTTCATGCTGATACAGGCAACTGTTATAGCGTCGTTGACCTCGGCGATAATTTACAAACGGCGCTCGTGTTTTCGGGTTCCCCGACCGGAATTATGGAAACGGGGGTCAACCTCGGCGAAGTACATACTTTGATGACGATAGATTATGAGCATATCGTAAAACTGACTTCCATTGATTATGAACCTCTGGAAGGGGACGCCTTTGTCGCCCAAGAGGAGATACAGTATTATGCGGGCGATCTGGATGATTTGAACGAGCGCAGCAAGACTTTTGACGCGACCGAAGAATACGGACTTTGCACCCGTATGATAAACTACTTTTTTACGGCAACCGGACTGAACAGTTCATATCAGTCGCGGACGGCTTACGACAGCCGTTATGGAGCACATCCGTGAAGATGTACTTCTTGTCGTTGTAGTCGCCCCAGCGGCCTATGACATAGTTGCAGACGCGCTTTGTGAGAGGACTATTCGAATTGCGCTTGATTTCCTTGACATTGGAAAGAGTGAGTTTCATTTTGTGTCCTCCTTGTGATCCGGATTGTTTTCGCATTTTGTTATGTCGCAGGAACAGCAGATGCCATCGTACCTTTTTGCTGTGTCGCAATAGTCATAATGCCTGCACTCGGAACAAAGAAGTTTGCTGTGTTTTTCGCAGTTTTTCATTACGCCGCCTCCTCGAAATCGTCCGGGTAGATGCGGGTGTACATCGCGCCGTACTCAAAGTAAAGCCTGCCGTTCTTGTCCGTCATGAGGTCGTAAGTGATAACGCTTATCTTGCCTCTGTCCGTCACGGCGACTTGGACCTCGCCTTTTTTAAGGTCGATGCCTACGAGGTTGAAGGTGATGTATTCCTCACCGTCAAACCATTCAAATTCCGAGAGATAATACTTTCGGAATTCCGAGAACTTGGAAACATCTGTTTTCATAGAGTTACCTCCAAATTTTATTTTGCCTTTCGGCGGAGGCGGAGTAGCACCGATTGAGTTGATGTCTGTTCATTGCGTTTTGACCTCACGGAAGTCAATGACAAACGAAAAAATATTGCGTTCGTGTCCGAGTGTTTCAGGGCAAAAGAAAAAGCCGAGAAGGAAATCCTTCCCGGCTTCACCGTTATGATTTATTCGATTTTTCAGCGATAATTTTTCGCATTGACTTCCGCGAAAGCTGTGCTACGCTGAGCCTCCCGAAACGGCAAAATTTGG